>NZ_JAEELZ010000034.1 GCF_016282985.1 Methanosphaera sp. | reverse complement strand
TTTTGAGATTTACTGGATGTTCTTTTAACATGTCATATGATTGTTCAACGAATTTGTTAACAAGATCTGCAGTATATTTTGCTTCTTCAGAATCATCTAGTGCTTTAACAGTTTTAGGTTTGTTCCCTTCATGTTTTGGATCTGCATCTGTAATTTTATCAGATAAACCTTCTCCTCTAAGTACAAGTACTGCTCTGTGTGCATCTGATTCTTTAAATATTATTTCGACATTATCATCAAGTTTCATTTGGTTAATGGTATCTGCAATTTCATCAGTTCCACTACTAATTCTTCCTGCACGTCTATCTATAACTGTTAAATCATCTTCTGCTGTTGCAAAGTTACATCTGAATGCTATATCACCCGGTTTTACTTCTACATGAACTCCTGCTGCTTCAAATGGTCCACGTCCGGTATATACTTCATATGGGTCATAACCTAATAAGGTAAGGTGTGCTGTATCACTACCTGGTCTTACTCCAGGTCTAATAGTATCCATAATTCCTGTTATTCCTTCTTCAACCATTTTATTCATGTATGGTGTATTTGCAGCTTCTAAAGGGGTTTTATCATCTAATTCTTTAACTGGGCGATCACCCATTCCATCAATTACAAATATAATTCCTTTCATTTTTTTCATGCTCCAATAGTTATTATAATGATACCAACTAATGCTCCAATTATTGTGGCAGATAAATTAACATGCTCATTATTAAAAAGCCCACTACGTTCTAATGTTGCACCCAAAAGACTATCGGCAAAACAGCCAATCATTCCTGCAAAAAGTGCTATTAATAAACTGTGGGTAAGTTCTGGAGATACATTTACTAAATAAGCAGTTAATCCTATTATTAAAGCTCCAATTAAACCTGCCGCAGTTCCAAGTGCTGATATACCACCATCAGTACCTGGTTTTACATGTTCTCTGCTAGTAATTAATATAGGCTTACTAAGTACTCCTATTTCACTTGCCATTGTATCAGCAGTAGCAGTAGCTATAGCTCCTATAAATCCAGCATAGTTTCCAAATAATGCCATTACTACAGGTACTATTCCATTTGAAACAACATTTTTCACTGTTCGTTGTTCATGTTTTAGGCCTATACGTCTTTTATAATCTGACTTAAATTTAGTAAATATAGATCCTAAAAATAGAAATAGTAATAATATTGCTAACCAATTAAATCCTCTTGTTATGACTATAAACATCCCAATAATTGTAACAAAAGATGAGCCTAGTAAATCAAGTGCACCGGAAAGGTATACTATGATTCCAAATATTACACAAATCATGAGGAATATTAATTGTATCATATAGTAATTTTTGTGGTTTATTAATATAATATGTTTTGATAAAAAATAAAGAAAAGTGGAAGGAGGTCAAGAATTTTTTAATATGTTTCCCTGTTGAACTTATTTGTTTAATACTTTTGTTTTTATAGTTTCAACTTTTTTGAGTGGGTAGATTTTTTTAGCTTCGTGGTATATGTTTGAAGCAAATTTACCTGTGATGATTTCTTTTACAAGTTCATCTAAATTCTTTTCAGCTGCATTTTCAACAATCATTCTGGTCATTGTTTCTCTGATAAGTTTTTGTTGTGATGATTTTGCTCTTTTTACGGTGATTGCTAACATGTGTACATTGAGTTTTACACCGTCTTTTGTTGTTGCATCGGTAATTGAATCGATACGGCTTGTTCCTCTTCTAATCATACTACGTGTGTAATCTGTAGTTACTTTGTGACCTGTGAATTTGGTGTATGCTTTTTCACCACTTACATGATCTACTTCGAAGAATAATTTAACGTATTGTCTACTGAAGTCTCCAGTAATTTCACGCATTGAAGTTTCGATTTTACGTCCAACTAACATTTCAGGTTCTCTAGCTGGGCTTGTTCCTAAACTTGCTTCTTCAAAATCTGCTGGTGCTAAAATTTCATACCATACTTTTTCTTTCCAGGTGTCACGTACTCGTCTTCTTGCTTTTGCCATTATATCACTATCTCCTTTTATTTTTTATGAATTATTATTAGTTTAATTAAATTTACAGCAAATCATCTCTTTTTATGCTGTAATAATGTTGGGTTTAAGATTAAATTAGTACCCCTACTAATTATTAGTTAAAATTATTGAAATCTATTAAATTTGAAAAGAATCCGTCAGGCCACTACATGGTAAATAAAACAAGATTTGTTTTTTATAAAAAAATTTAGATACTCATGACCATTTTTAAGTCATATTCTTTTATAATAATTCTTATCTTTGTAGAATCATAAATTACCATAGACCTAGTCTATATCTTATTTTAATATTATATTTTTTATATAATAAATACTTGTCTATTGGGAGAAAATTTTTTTTATTTAAATTAATTTTTATTTTAAAAAAAGTGAAAAAAGAGTAGTTCTTGAAAGGTTTTTATAAATTAAAGTTTATCCCAAATGTCATCGAAATTGTATCTACTGTTCTCAGAATTCTTAATTTCATTATCTATGTCTTTCATGAATTGTTCAAAATCGTTTGATGTATCAAATTCTTGTAAATGTTCTTCATCTAGGAATTTTTCTTGACCTTTTAACATAATTTCTTCATAGGAATATTCAGGGAAATATAACTGAGTATACAATCTTGAATTACTGTTTTGTGTACCTGGTAATGGTACTATTTGTGCATAGGGTTCAATATTTTCATAGAGTAATGTTTTAAGTTCTAACTTTTCTTTTAATAATTTATAAAGATTATGACATGTAAGACTAGGATAGCTTAATTTTAGTTCATTAGTTCTATAGTATATTAAACATTCATCATATCCATTAAACATGGGGTATCCTTTGATGTTGAAATGGGTTTTAAAGAAATTATATATTTTGCTACATTCTTCCACAATATCTTTGTTAAATCCAAGGTTAATTGATCTTCGTATGAACATAAATTTTTGAATATCGGTTAAATTGGTTATTTCTTCCATTATTATGTCCGTATTTTGTTTAAAACGGATTAATATTCCATTTTTTTCAGCATATTCTTCGTATTTGTCCATTTCGTTCAGGCCCCATCGAAGAATATTTTCTTCAGTATTGTAATTGTACAAACTTATATAAAACTCATTTTGCGGATAATTTTCTTCAATAAGTTCTTTGATTTCGTTGAGGGATCGAATATTGTAATTGGTGTATCCGATTTTCGTATTGCCTATGGTTAAAAACCTATTGAATTCAGTTCCGTACAAGTTTTCATATAGTTTGTACCAACTTTCATCTATTTGCATTATTGACACTCCTTTCAAGAATGGTTGTTATTAATAACTGATTTTTTAAAGCTTTAAAATCATTATTTTATGGTTAATTAAATATTATTTATGTTATTATAAATAATCTTTAAGCTATATTTGTTAAAATTAGATTTACTTTTAATCCATTAATTTTAACTTTAAATGATAGACAATATTAAGTTTTAAAAAAGTGTTAGTTATGGAGGTTATGTTACAATTTAATACTTGATTTTTTAATTTCCCTATTAATAAAATTATCAAGAGCATTTTCTACAAGGCCCTCTGATTCTATAATTTTAATACCCATTCTTTCAACTTCTGCTCTTGCAACCAGACCTATTTTTTCACAGATAACAATATCGCACCCTTTTATAGTATCTGCTGATTTTTCCCATTCTTCTCCTTCAGGTCTATGGTCTTTTGAGGAGAATAATATATTCTCATATTCAATATTATGGCTATTTTCATCATATTTATAAACAATAAAATATTCACAAATACCAAAATGTTCCAAATGTTTTCCGTTTTCTTTAACAGCCACACCAATTTTTTTCATTCGACGTGCCCCCTTAAACTCTACTAATATTATTTGTTGTAAGTTATTATTATTAATTAAGTCCTTATATAAGTATATGAATTCAAAAAAATGTAAAGTACATATAATATATTGTCATCCAAGTAAAAAATCAATAACTTATAAAATCAAGGAATCTTACATTAAAGGATTAAGTCAAAATAATATTGAGTATACTATAACTGAATTATACGAATCAAATTTTAATACTGATATTTCAGAAGAGGAATATTTAAGAGAAAATAATAACATAGAATGTCCTTTATCTGATGAAATCATTACAGAACAGAAAAAAATAAATAATGCTAATATATTAACCTTTATTTTCCCATTATTTTGGATGGATGCTCCATCAAAACTAGTAGGCTATTTTTCAAGAGTATTTACGAAAGGATTCAAATATGATTATGATGATGGGATAAATACTACAATGAAAACCATGGATGAAACAAATTTTTTAATAAGTGCAGGTAGCAGTTATGAAACTTTAAAAGAGGATGGTAAAATAAAAGCATTGGAAACAATTTTTATAAATGATAGGATGGCCGGAAAAACAGAAAGAACAAATATGTATTTTTTTACAGAAACAGCCTATGTAAAAGAAAAAGAATTGAATAATGAAGAAAAACATATAAAAAGAGCAGAAAAAATTGGAAAAGAGACTAGTTAAAATCTTCTGCTTTATATTCTGTTACTGGTTGTGTAGCATTTATTAAATCGATAACTTCATCCACATTAACTATTGTATTAATGCATCCATCTCTTAATAGATAAACTCCTTGTGGACAATAATTCTCAAGTGACATCATGGCGAGATTTAGGTCAAGGGGACAAGCCACACCGATAACTCCTTTGAATGGTCTCTTTTTAATAACATTTTTGATAAATGTTGAACCCGGAACGATGTACATGTCTATACCTTTTTTATCACTAACTGTTTTGATAATCCCTATGGAACAATTTCCGCAGTTAACACATTCAAGTCCTGATTCTCCAAGTTTTGCAGGACAATTGGGGGCTCTAAGACAATGGGGTAAAACCATTATAACATCTTTCGCATTTAATGTACGAAATTTATCTCTGTTAATTCTATTTATAAGGTCAATACTAATTTCATCAATTAATAATTCATTTAATTGGAACCATTTGAGTATTTTTTTAATGACAGGATATGTTAAATTAAGAGCAAAGAGTAATAATCCTGGAAAAATAAGTTTTTTATTTTTAATGAGGTATACTCCAAGAATTAGGGTAATGGCGATGAGTATGAGTAAAAGTATTAGGAGTATAACTACTATTTCGCCAAGTAATGTAAATAAGTTTAAATCCATATGAATAACCTTTAATTATATATTTCTACTTCATTTGTATTTAATCATATATTTTTTTTAAATAGAAATCTTTTTATTATTTGGAATAGATATATAATAAATACTATTCTAATAATTCATATTATTCTTTGTTTCATTTAGAGTAATATATTATAATAGAATTATTTATTCATTAAAAATTTTATTAAAGTTTAATATGACTAAAATTGTAATTTACCATTCAAAGGAATGTGATCCTAAGAGATGTACTTCTGTGAAGCTACATAAACAAAATAAGGTTTTTATCACGCATAATATGCGTAAAATACCTTATAATGCTATAGTATTGGATGCAGAAGCTAGTAAAGCAGTCTCTGTTGAGGATAAAGATAAAATTACAAAATATGGATTGTCAGCATTGGATTGTTCTTGGAAGAAATTGAAAAATTCTTCTTTTAATTTTAAATCTAAGAAAAATCACAGGTTACTTCCATTTCTGGTGGCAGCAAATCCAGTTAACTATGGAAAACCATGTATATTATCAACTGCTGAAGCATTAAGTGCTGCTTTATATATTGTAGGTTACAAAAATGAAGCTAGGGATTTAATGAATTCCTTCAAATGGGGTCCACACTTCATTTCACTTAATGAAAATTTATTAGAAGCCTATAGTGAGGCAAGTAATAGTACTGAAATTGTAAAAGTACAAAATGAATTCTTAGGAGGAAACTAACATGGCAAAATTTGAAGAAGCTGAAAACAGAATGTTCAACATTAAAATTTGTTTAAAATGTAACGCAAGAAACCCAGCTACTGCAAAATCCTGTAGGAAATGTGGTTACACTGGTTTAAGATTCAAAGCAAAAGAACCAAGAGGATAGATTAATCGTACTTTTACATTAGTACTTTTAATTTTTTCTTTATTTTAATCTCCAAAAAGTCTATTTTTAAAAAAATTTAAAAAATATAACTATTTTCATAGATTTTTATTTTAAAAATTAATTAATGTGTATATCCATTTTAAATCCTAATTTAAGGGAATATTATGAAAATCATTAAAAAAATAATTATTTGATGGAATGTCTGATGTTATGTCCTTATTTTTTAAAATATTATTTTTCATATTGTTCTAAGTATTTTTTAAAAAATGAAACTAAATTATTAACTATTTGTTATTGATGGATTAAATACTAATACTTTTTAAAATAAAGTATTTATCAAAGATAAATTTTCATTCATTTAATAGAGAGTAGATAATAATGAACGTTGAGAATTATATTAATGAAACATTAAAAGATCACAAAATGCATTTTACTTTAATAGATCCTGATGAACAGTCTCCTGAAGAAGCAGCTAAAATGGCACAAGCTGCTGAAAAAGCTAATTCTGATGGTATTCTTGTTGGCGGTTCTATAACAGATCAAGATGATTTAAATCTTACAGTTAAAGCAATAAAAGAAAACACAGAGTTACCTGTTGTGTTGTTCCCTGGAAATATTAGTGGAGTTAGTAAATTTGCTGATGCAATTTTATTTATGAGTTTATTAAATTCAACAAATCCTTATTGGATAACCGGTGCACAAGCATTATCTGCTCCTTCTATTAAAAAAATGGGGATTGAAACAATTCCTATGGGATACTTAATAATAGAACCGGGAGGAACTGTTGGTTGGGTTGGTGATGCAAAACCAATTCCTCGTAAAAAATCAGATTTAGCATTAGCTTATTCAATGGCAGCAGAATTTTTAGGAATGAAAGTAATATACTTGGAAGCAGGTTCTGGTGCAGATTCACACATCCCACTTGACTTCATAATGAAAGTTAAAAAATTAACAAATCTTATTTTAATTGTTGGTGGTGGAATTAGAACAGCCCAAGATGCAAAAGAAGTTAGTCAAGCAGGAGCAGACATAGTTATTACAGGAACAGTTGTGGAAGAAACAGAAGATGCTTATGAAAAAATTAAAGAATTAACTGATGCGATACATTAATTGTTTTAAATTATTCTTTTTATTTTTTTCTTTTAAAAAAACTTTTTTTATAAAAATTTTGAGACAGGGTAAATGATTTATTTTATAGATTAATGGAAAATTGTTATTTTTTCTCCATTATTTCTTTTATTTTTAAGTAATCTTCATAATGGTTAATATTCAATAACTCTGACTCATCGGATTCTTTTAATGCATAGAATTCAACACCATTTTTAATCATTTTTCTTAATATAGGGTTAAGATTATCATCCTCTCCTTGGACATAAGAATACATTAAATTACCATAACAACAAAAAGGCATGCCTAAACCTTCAGCACTATCTAATTTTCCAATTGCTCTACGTCTTAGGATAGTAATAGTGTTTTTTGGGTTAGGACTATTTTTCAATGTATTTATCATACGATTAATGGTGTATGAACTAAGTGTTGGCTGATCGGCAGCTGCAAATAGATAAAAATTATTTTTATTATATTTTAAAGCATTTTCTATCGTTTGGGATAAACCTACTTCTGGATTTTCGTTAATAATGATATTTACTTTATCTTCTAAATTATATTCTTCAAGTACCTTATAAATTTCATCTTTAAAGTGACCCAAACAAATATTAATTTTCTCAATATCTGAATTAAGAATTTGTTCAATGGTATGAATCAATAATGGTTTGTTATTTATTTCTAGTTTCAATTTATGAATTGGTTTTTTACCCATATTTTCAAAGTCTTTAATCATTCTAGAATTCTTACCTGCAGCGGTTATTATTGCATCCATTTTAATCATCTCTAAAAAAAGTAATATTAAAAAAAAGTGGGTGGGGTTTAGTTTGATGTAGTATTGTTGGTGGAATTGGAGGTTGAATTTAGAGTTGAATTATCTCTAATTTCATATATTTTGGTATATATTGCAGTATCTCCACTATCTCCTTCAGTCCACATAACTATTTTAATTGGATAATCTCCCTCATTTGATACTAATACATCAATAGTTGGTTTATATTCGTATAAAATTGCTTCATCAGCACCAGACATACCTACAGGTAATGGATTACCTAATGCTAAAACTGCGGATCTAAGAGATCTTCCTGGAGGACAAACTCCGTGAGCAGCACTACCTGAAGGAGCTTCTGATTCAGCAATTGATGTAAAAGTAACATTTTGTTTTCCATGAGCACTACCATGCGGTGGTATGAATGTGTTGTTCCAACCTGCTGCAAATTCTTTTGCATTGGCTGCACGAACTGCTGTAGGATAACCTGCTAAATATTCAACATAACTTAATCCACTACTTACTTCAACTTCAGAAGCATTATTATCATATACTAATACTGGACATCCTGGTGTATAGTTACGCATATAACCGTAAACACCTTCACCAAATAAATGAGTAATGTTGTCTTTTCCATATACATTGGCTCTGTTATCACTAAAGTTACCAAGATAGTAATCTACTGTAATGTTGTCACCATCATCTGCATCATCAAACCATGATTTTAGTTCAGCTGCTGTAACAAAGTCGGTTGGAACAGAATCATTATTAATGTCACTACCTTTAATGGTTTTGATAGTTTTATTTTGACGAACAAAGTTTATTGAATCTCCTGATTTAAATGCGTATGTATCTGCTTTTTTATAAGCCCAAACGACTTCATCAGTTTTTTCAACTTTAATTTTTCCCTTTTCGTCCATTACAACTTTACCTATTCCATCCATTTTACTTGAAATGTGACCATCTGCTGTGATATATGAATTATTATTAATCACGTCTTTTGGTGCTGCACCAGAAGCTATTGATGAAAACACACTAACTAAGTTTCCATGAATTAATGGTCTTGCAATATTCAATGGATTTGATGCTATTGGTTCTTTACGAATAGTAGAACCATCAATCAATAAATCACCCGGAATTACTGTACTACCATTTACTGCATTAATACTGTTGGTAGCATTAGCTGCACCTGTAAATTCGTTACACATAATTCCTGAAGCGACTACAGTTAGAAATAAAATTCCAATTAATAAATACGGATTGGTTAGTTTAGCCATTTAAGTATTAACCTCTCTAATTTTATTAAATTAATTTAATGAATTATAATAAAAAGATTTAAAATGATTTATTATATAATACTATATTTTATTTTTGATGATTAATATTATTTTTCTATAAATATTTTCATCTAATAAAAAAAGTAATTGAAAATAGATTAAAATAGTTTGGAGGTGATTTCGGTAATTTTGGATTGTCCATTACCGCCAATAAAGATTTTTTTATTTTTAGCCGTGTCTATGAATTTAATTATATTTTTAATTTCTTTAATAACCATTAAATCTTTGTTGTAACCTAATTTGTTCATGTATTGTACATAATCATAGGTAATATCATCCAAACCTGGGAATATTATTAGTGTATCGGGATTGTATTCTTTAACAAAATCTAAAATATTAAATCTGCAAGTTTCGTGTTTTCTTGGAGTTCCTATTATAACTATATCAAATTTATCTTCTTCAAGAACTGCTTTAAGTGCATCTACATTATCTGTTTTACCGGATACAATTTCATTACCATTATAATTAATTTTAATAGTTCTTCCTGCAACCGATTTGAATGATTTTAAATAGTTGTGTATTGTGTTTTCTCTAATTCCTAATTCTAAACAAGCAATTCTTGCTGCTTCAGCATTTTGAAGATTAAATGAACCAAATAAATTTAATTTTTCCTGATATTTGTCAAATAATAATGTTTTATTGCTTTTGTCAGTTATTTTTAAAAGGTTTTGATCATTTTTATTTAGGATGGCAGTTTTATTTTGTATAAACTCTCCTATTTCTTCAGTATAATGTTCTATGGAACCATGAACATCCATATGATCATAACCAATATTCGTTGCAACAACCAAATCAATATCAAACACATAATCACAGAATGCTAAAGTCATATCACAGACTTCAATGACCATAAAATCATATTCCTCTTCATTTGCCTTAAGGACTAATTCGGTATATCCTGAAAAACCCCCTCCACCATTTCCTCCAAGAACAACTTTAAATCCGGCATTACTTAAAATATGGTAAATCATATGGCTTGTTGTGGTCTTTCCATTAGTTCCTGTTACGGCTATTGTTTTAATATTTTTATGTTTAGTCATTACATCGGAAAGGAATATATTTTTTTCAATAATTTTTTTGCAGATATCCTTATCAAATAAACTGGGACTGACAGAAACGGCTTCGGATTTAAAAATTTTGTCTAAATTATGACTTCCAATTTCTAAGTCTAATAGTTCAGTATTAATCTTCTTTTGGTTTAATATGCTTAAATCTATTTTTCGATTAATGTCTGAAGCATAAACTCTATGTTCTCGTTTTAACAGGGCAATTGTCGCCTGTTGTCCTTCCACGCCTAAACCCACAACACTAATATTCATTTTATGAACTCCTTTTTTCCATATATAATTACTTTTAAAATTTTTAATATTTAGTTTTATTTAAAAAAATAATGATTTTAAAAAAAGAAGCCACATTTAAATATATCAATATTGATAATAATTATCATTGATATAAAATAATTTAGATTAAAATATTTTATAATAATTATTTAAAAAATATGATAATTCAGTTTAGGGAGTTTTTAAATGAAAAACTTAACAAAAGAAATAGTTAAAAAAATAAATGATATTAAACAGCCAATTAAAATTATGCACGTATGTGGTTCACACGAACATACAATTATGTATAATGGTATTCGTTCAATGTTACCTGAGGAAGTACAAGTTGTAGCTGGTCCGGGATGTCCTGTTTGTGTGGTTCCGGCAAGGGAGATAGATGAATGTGTTGCATTAGCAGAACAGGGAGTTACGGTCACTATTTTTGGTGATATGTTAAGAGTACCGGGTACTGAAAAATCATTGGCAGATGCAAAAGCAGAAGGTGCTGATGTAAGGATTGTTTATGGTATTGGGAATGCTGTAGATTTAGCAAACGAAATAGATAATGAAGTAGTATTCATGTCTGCTGGATTTGAAACAACAGCACCAACAACTGCAAGTGAAATGTTAAATAATCCTCCTGAAAACTTTTCTGTATTAAGTGGACACAGATTAGTACCACCTACTCTTGATTTCTTAGTACATGACGAGGTTAAATTAGATGCTTTAATAGAACCAGGACACGTATGTACTATTATTGGAACAAAACCATTTGAATTTTTATCTGAAAAATATGGAATACCTCAAGCAGTAGCTGGATTTAATCCATTAGATATATTATATTCAATTTATCTCATATTAAAACAGAAAAAAGAAGATAATCCGAGAATTCAAAATGAATATAAAAGAGCAGTACGTGAAGAAGGAAATGTTAAAGCAATAGAAGCTATGGAAGAAGTGTTTGAAGTAACTACTAAAGAATGGAGAGGTTTCCCAGAAATACCAAATTCAATATATGAACTTAAACCAGAATTTGATGACCATAATGCAAGGAAAAAATTTGATATGGAGTTGCCTGATACTCAAAATGTACCAACAGGATGTATTTGTGGACCTATTTTAAGAGGAATGGCAAGACCAGAAGATTGTAAATTATTCCGTGGTGAATGTAATCCATTACATCCTATCGGAGCTTGTATGGTAAGTAAAGAAGGTACATGTAATATTGCTTACAGATATTCTAAAATGGATGATTAATTTAGAGTTGATAAAATGGATTATGTAGTTGATGATATTATAACAAAACTTTCGGATAAAGTAGATTACTCTGAAGTATATTTAGATACTGAAAAAGTAACTGAAATATCCGTGTTAAATGATGCTATAAATTATGCTAAAGAAGAAGATGTTACAGGTATAGGTATAAGAGTAATTAATAACCAACAACAAGGATTTTCTTATACAACCAATATCAATAGAATTGATGAAGTAATAGAACAAGCAATAAAAAATTCCAAACTAAATAATCCTGATGAAAATGTAGCAATTATTGAAAAACCAAAAGGATACAAAGAGGTATCTGGATTATATGATAAGAGAATTGAAAATGTTACATTACAAGAAGCGATTGAAACTTGTAATGATTTAATCGAAATGGTTAAACAAAAAGATTGTCAACCAACTTCTGCAGAATATGAAGTAAGCGTGGGGAAAACAACTATAGCCAATTCAAATGGTGTTTTTGCTAGTGAAGAACAAACTGGTAGTGGAATCTCTGTTTCTGTAAATGTTGAGGATGGTGACGGATTTTCAAGTGCTTATGCATATGATTTAAGTCATGGTAAAGAATTAGAAATAGAAAGAATTGTTCAGGAATCAACAGATTTGGCTAAAGATTCTAGAAATGGTCAACCTACAGAAACTAGAACCACAAATGTTGTGTTGGATTATTTTGCAATTTCTTCATTATTAAGTACTTTTTTATCTGCATTGAGTAGTGAAAATATTCAAAGGGGAAGATCTTATTTCCAAGATAAGTTAAATGAAATTGTAACTTCAGAAACTTTCTCTTTATATGATGATAGTACAATTCCTGGCGCTAGAGCTTCATCCAAATTTGATGATGAAGGTACGCCCTCACAAAAAACTGAATTAATTAAGGACGGGGAATTAAAAAATTTCATATATGATACTTATCATGCTAATAAGGATGAACGTGATGTTGAAACAACAGCTAATGCAACTAGGGCAGGATATAGTTCAGTACCTTCTGTTGGTTTTACAAATATTAATACAGAATTTAAGGAATTAACACAAGTATCTGACATAATGGATGGTATAACAGTACATAGTGTGATGGGAGCACATACTGCTAATCCAATAACTGGTGATTTTTCTGTTGAAGCGAGAAATGCTTTTGAAATCAAAAATGGTGTAATTACTAATCCTATTAAGAAAGCAATGATTTCAGGAAATATTTTTGAAATTATGAAAAACGCTACTGCAGCGACAGAAGAAATCAGGCAAGTAGGATCTTTAATAACTCCTAAGGTGCTTGTAAAAAATTTAAGGGTGATAGGTTAAACTATCTTTAAAATGCTTAATTTTATGATATTCTTTAAATTTTTCTTTTTTTTATTAATAATCTATTTTTTTATATTTTATACATTTTTTTATTATTAATCTTAGGATTTAAATATTATAATGAATATATAATTATTTAATATAAAATTCTAATTTGCAATCTAATAGAATATTCTAAATTCAGGGTATTATAATTTAATTAAATTTTATTCATACTATTTTAGTAATTATTTAAAAAAAATGAAGGAGTAAAGTAAATGTTTTGTAAAAAATGTGGGTCAGAAATAAGTGAAAGTAATGAAACTTGTCCTAAATGTGGTACATTTCTAAATGATAAATTTGCTACAGAAGAATACGATCCTTTATTAGCTTTAGATAAAGTAGAAAACGTAGAAGATAATGTAATTTGGCAAGAAGCACCTTTAGGTGATGATGCAATAATATTAAATGCTGAAAATGTGGAAAAATCTTCAGAACCACTTATTAAAGAATCAAATGTGGATGGATCTTTTGTTGAAGAATCAGTTGAAAAAATTGAAAACGAAGAAAATAATTATAAAGGAAGTGTGGCTCAAGGGTTACGGGCTGCAAAATCTACAATAGCACATCCAATCAAGCCAAGAAAAAGAATTAAACCTAAAAGTGAACCTTCAAAACCAGAAAATTCCCAAGTTATTGAAGCTCCTGTTGAAGAAACCAACATAGAACATTCGGAAAGCGTTGAATCAATTGTTGAAGAAGTACCTCAAATGGAAGAAACAATACCTGTATCAGATACTATGGAGACAAATATAATAGAAGAAACTGTTGTTGAAGAAGTGGAAGTTCCTAAGGAAACCGTTGTTGAGGAAGAAGTACCTGTAGTTGACGTTGTTGAGGAAGAAGTTGTTGTAACCGATGATTTAAACAATTCATCAGTAAATGATGATGAAGTAATAGATATTTTTGATGACTTTGTCGTTGATGATTCAATTGTTATTCTTGATGAAACTCCTGAAATAATTGAAGAAGTTCCAGAAGTTGAAGAAACAACCCAAGTTCCTGAAGTGGAAGTTCCTAAGGAAACTGTTGTTGAAGAAGTTCCTGAAGTTGAAGAAACAACCCAAGTTCCTGAAGTGGAAGTTCCTAAGGAAACTGTTGTTGAAGAAGTTCCTGTTGTTCAAGAAGAAGTTGTTGAAGAAGCAATGATTGTGGATGATGTTGTTAAAGAATCCATAGTTGATAATGAAATTACTCCTGAAGAAGCACTTTTCGAAGAAAATTTCTTTGAAGAAGAAAGTGATATTGATGAACCAATAATTGAACCTATTGAAACTCCAATAATGGAAGAAGTACAAACAAAGCTTGAAGAAATTGCAAAAACTGAGGAAAAATTAGAATCAACTGAAGAAACAATCATTGAAAAAGATACTGCTGATAAAACAGAATTGGCATCAGGAGTTGCAGTTGCAGGTGCCGCAGTTGCAGGTGCTGCAGCTAGAGCAAAACAAGCTACAACTTATGAAAGTGAAAAAACAGTTGATGATACTATAATAAAATCAATTGATGAGACTACACTTGATAAAGAAAACTTAAAAACTGTTGACGATGACAGGGATTTAGCTATAAAATCTAAATTTAATACCTATTTTGATGATGAAGATTATGAAGAAGGTGCTGTTGATGAAAATATTAATAGTTTAACTAGTAAAATAACAACAGTTTTAATTATCTTATTAGTTTTAATAATTGCAATAGTTGTAGCAACATTTTTGTTACAACAAATTGGATTATAATTTAACCACCTTTCTCTTTTTTATTACTTTTAAAATATTTATAATATTTTGATAAATAATATATACTATGGTACTTAATGATAGACGTCGAGATTTGTCACGTATAAATGATATTGTTCATGTTCTTATAAAACATGGTTTTGAATCATTTGCTCTTTATATTTCTAATAAAAATGCTAGAATTCCATTTATAAACAGAAATATCTCAGAAGATATGCCAAGTGATGCTAATGTAAGACTGCGTTTTGTTTTACAGGAATTAGGAACTACTTTTATCAAACTTGGTCAAACATTAAGTACATATCCTGAGTTAATAGGTTTTGATTTAGCTCATGAATTATCTTTATTACAAGAATCTGCACCAGTAGATGACTTTGAAGTAGTTAAGGAAATTATTGAAAGCGAATTTTCCCGACCACTGGATGAAATATTCGATGAATTTAGTGAAGAACCTATAGCGTCCGCAAGTATTGGTCAAGTACATACTGCATTTTTAAATAACAAATATGTTGCTGTTAAAGTTCAACATCCTGGTATTAAAAAAACAATTAAAAGTGATATAAGAATTATGAATATCATTGCAAATAGGCTGGATAATCGGTTGGATATTGCAAAATCATATAATTTACCGGGATTAGTTGATGTATTTGAACGTGATATTAAAAAAGAGCTGGATTACAAATTTGAAGCAATGAATGCTATTCATTTGTATGATTTATTAAAAAATGATGATATTTACGTTCCGAAAGTTTATAGAGAGTACACCACAAGTAAAGTTTTAACAATGGAATATGTTGATGGTGTTAGTTTAAACACAGTACTAAAATCTAAGGATGATAAATATGATAAAGAACACATAGCATTGCAAGGTGCTGATTCATTTATAAAACAAATTTTAGAATATGGTTTTTATCATGCAGATCCTCATCCAGGAAATATTTTTGTTTTAGAAAATAACAACGTTGCCTTTGTAGATTTTGGAATGATGGGTCATTTAGATGATGACTTAAGAGAAGATTTAGCAAAACTATTCATATTTATTTCTGAAGGGGATGCTAAATTATTAACTAAACAATTAATGTATATGGGAATAGTCGATGATTCTAATGATTATAAAGAAATAGAATATGAAATTCTACAATTATTGGATAGGTATTATGGAATTCAATTTAATGATATATCTGGAGTTCTACGTGGATTAATAGAAGATGATTTATTAAATGAATATGGTGTAATTTTACCAAGGGATTTGATGATGGTTATTAGAACATTATCTATGATTGATGATGTTGGAAGATCATTAAAACCAGATTTTAATACTACGGAAATAGTCAAACCATATGCATTAAAATTGTTATTAAATACTGCTAAACCTAAACGATTGATGTCTAAAACAGCATCAACAATAATGGATGTTGAACATCTAAGTAAGAAATTGCCTGCATCTTTATTAAACTTTTTCAGTGTTGTTGAAGATGGACATTTAAATATAGCATTAGATATGGAAGAAGTTGATAGAATAAATGCCATAACTTCTCGTATAGTTAATGAAATAGTTTTAGCAATTATTACTGCAGCATTGTTAGTAGGTTCGTCATTAATTATGGGTATTGATTCAGGAATACATGTATTGGGTTATCCTATATTGGGGTTCATAGGTTTTACATTCAGTGCAATAATAGGTATTGTGTTGATTGTTATGATTATACGTGGTGGAAACTACTAAATATAACTTTTTTTTAAAAAATAGATAAATAATTGGGGATTATTTAAAAGAAACTATCAAGACTGGTTTGTTTCTCATTATTCATAATTTGTTCTTCAGAATATCCAATAGATTCTAAAATACGTAGTGTTGCTGGTAATACTTGGTTTTGAATATAATATTCTGGATCATATTCTTTATTACCAATAAGTTCTATTGGTTCAGCTCGCTTACTAATTGGTTGATTGCCTTTAGTAATTATATAACGAATTATTGAACCACTTGTTACTTTTTGACCACTTAATCTTAGTTTTTCAGCAGCTATAACATGTGGTGCGATCTGTTTATAATGTTCTGGTTTTTTAGTTAATTTAGTATGGATAACTAAATCTTCATTTTCTACTTCACCACTATTCAAACGTTTAATAACGTTTTTCACTATTTTTTTAGCTTTTTTTGGTGAAGCATCTTTTAGGATAGCTTCCAACACATCGTGTTGTGTGTTTTTAGCTACTGGTGCCCAGTCTCTACGAACGAGTTCTAAACCTTTAACTGTAATTTCATCATCACATATGACAGCATATCTTTTTTTAGATACAAAAAAACCTCTGTCGTAGTAACCTTCCAGTTCTAATTCCATATCATCTGGAAGATCATGGTTTATGGAGCTTAATAGCTCCGTTACCCGTTCTTCAATTATTTTTGGAATGCTCATTCGATTAATACACCGTTTACGATTCCTTTTTGACCTGGTCTTGAAGTGATTTTTACTTTACCGATTTCAGTTTCTACAACTGCACCTTTTGTAACAATGTTCCTTCTTACAAAGTGAGTGTTAGCTGAGTTTTCGAGTACTGTAAGAATTTCAACGTTTTTACTAGAGTTGTCTTTAGGATCAATAACATTGATTCTGTTTGCAACTGTTGCTCTGGTTTTAGTACCATTTCCTCTTACAACAATTTCTTTTTTAACTTCGTCTCCGATTCTGGTTTCTGCTGGTGTTCTACCAAATTCAAAGCTTCTTTTATTTCTGTTTCTTCTGGATCTAGCTCCAGATGGTTTTCTTAATGAACTTCCTTGCCAAATAGCCATATTTTCACCTCTAATTTTGTTCCATGTGTTACATGTTTAAATAATTGATAATTGATATAAAAATCCGATAATACTTCTTAAAACTATGTTTTTAATAGTATGATTACTTTTGAAGTATTATTATAGTATACACTATTTTACAATAATATTATAATATATTCTTTCTTTAATATTTATATTTTTGGTTATAGTTAAAAATAGAATTTTAAATATTATGAATAATATATATTATACTAATAGAAATTAAGAAAATAGAGGGATGTATTAGATGGCATATAGTGATGACAAGATAAATATGGTTCATGGTGCAGGTGGAGAAGTGATGCAGAGTATGATTTCTGATATTATATTGGGAAATCTTACAAAAACCAGTGTTAATGGCGGAATAGGCTTAGATGCATTGGATGACAGTGCAACAATACCTTTGGATGATGATCATGTTGTTGTAACAACAATAGATGCACACACAGTTCAACCATTATTCTTCCCTGGGGGAGATATAGGAAGAATATCTGCAGCAGGTACATTGAATGACATTTCAGTAATGGGAGTCAAACCAGTATCATTAAGCAATGCAATGGTAATAAGTGAAGGATTTGAACGTTCAGATTTAGAACAGATTATCAAATCAATGAATGCTACATGTGAAGAAGTAGGAGCAGCAATTATCACAGGAGATACCAAAGTAATAGACAGTGATAAACTTGACAGTATGATTATCACTACAGCAGGTATAGGAATTGGTAAAAAAGAAGACATAGTACGTGATTCCGGACTTGAAGTAGGAGACAAAATCATAATCACTGGAAGTGTTGGAGATCATGGAATGGCAATCATGTCAAAACGAGAAGGATTCGGATATGAAACTGAATTAAAATCCGATGTAGCACCAGTATGGGGAATGGTTGAAGCTGCTAAAGAAGTAGGTACAATCACAGCAATGAAAGATCCAACCCGTGGTGGAATTGCAAATGCACTTAATGAAATGGCTACAAAAGCTTCAGTTGGTATGTATTTGGATGAAGAAAGAATTCCTGTTAAACCTGAAGTAGAAGCAGTATCTGATATGTTGGGTATTGACCCATTTGAAGTTGCAAATGAAGGAAAAATTGTTATGGGTGTAAAAGCAGATGATGCTGAAGATATCTTACAAGCTATAAAGAAAACTAAATATGGTAAAGATGCAGAAATTATAGGTGAAGTTACTGAAGGTAAAAGAGTAATTATGGAAACCTTAATTGGTGGAGAAAGATTAATAGAACCTCCAATTGCAGATCCAGTACCAAGAGTTTGTTAAGAGGTGTAGTATGGAACATTTTGTATTAAGAACTAAAGCATTGATTATTGATGCAGTAATAGTAACATTATTTTCTATGTTAATTGACAATATACTCTATATAATATTGTCTTTTATTAATAATCAAACGCTTTTGGCATGGTATCCTACAGCAGTATTAATAGTTGTAACAATGCTTTATTTCACAATTTTTGAAGCAAAAACTAATAAAACATTAGGTAAAAAAATGACACATTTGTATGTCTCTGATGAAGAGGGATATATGTCATATAAAAAAGCATTTGTCAGGAACTTGACTAAAATATATTGGATACCATTAATCTTCGATATAATCATTGGTAAAGTATTAAACTATCCGTCAAGATTATTTGATAAATTGGCCGGAACTGATGTTTACTCAGACATTGAATTAGAAGAAGTAGAATTTGAGGAATAGAGGGGTAATTTTGTTAGATATAAAACTATTTAGGGAAGAACCAGAAACAATATTTGAATCTGAAAGAAAAAGGTTCAGAGAAACAACAAATGCTGAAAAAGTAGTAGAATATGATAATTTATGGAGAGATGGATTAAAAAGATTAAATGATTTACGTTCTGAAAAAAATAAATTATCAAAATCATTCAAACAAGCAAAAAAAGATGGAACTTTCGAAGAAGTTTTAGCAAAATCTAAAGAAGTTTCAAATGAAATAAAAGAACTCGAACCAAAAATTGATGAATACCAACAAATTCGTGATGAATATCGTTATAAAGTTGGAAACATAATTGATGAGGAAGTTCCAGTTTCTGATACAGAAGATGATAATGTAATAATTAAAAAAGAAGGTATTTTACCTTCCTTTGATTTTACACCTCTAAACCATGTTGATTTAATAGAAAAAATTGATGGTGCAGATACAGAGACTGCTGGAAGTATTGCAGGTTCTAGATTTTACTACTTAAAACAAGATATATTGTTTATGAATCTAGCATTAATACAGTTTGCATTAAATGAGTTAGTGGACAAAGGATACACACCACTTCAAACACCATTTTTCATCAAAAGTCAAGTAGCTGAGGAAACATCAGAATTAGGTGAATTCCAAGAAACTTTATACAAAGTTGAAAATGAGGATTTATATTTGATTGCTACTGCAGAACAAACATTAGCAGCACTTCACAGGGATGAAATTATAGATTCCGAAGATTTACCATTAAGATACTGCGCATTATCTACATGTTTTAGGAAAGAAGCAGGATCACATGGTAAAGATACTTTAGGTATATTCAGAGTTCACCAATTTGAAAAAGTAGAACAATTCATATATGCTACACCAGAAGAATCTTCAAATGAGCATAAAAAATTATTGGAAGTAACAGAAGATATATATAAAAAATTAGGATTACCATATCGTGTAGTGTCAATTGTATCTTCTGCTTTAAATGATAATGCTGCTATAAAATATGACCTTGAAGCATGGTTCCCTGGTTCTGAAACTTACCGTGAATTAGTATCATGTACAAATTGTAAAGATTATCAAGCTAGAAAAATTAAAACAAGAGTGGGTAAAGCAGGATCAGGAGATTCAAAAATGTTACACACATTAAACAGTACTGCAATAGCTACTGAAAGAACTATGTGTTGTATACTTGAAAACTACCAACAAGAAGATGGAAGTATTAAAATTCCTGAAGTATTAGTGCCGTATATGAATGGTAAAACAATTATTGAAGCTAAAAAATAGCTTCATTTTTTTCTTTTTTTTATAATTATTTTTTTTTTTACAGTTTATTCATTACTTTTTATACCTTACCTATGTGTTTAAATAACTTTTAATAATATAAACTACAAACATATAACATAATATAATATAATATAATAATTCATACTCATAATTTTTCAAAGTATCAATTATTCATTATTCTAGTAATTAACAAGGTGATCAATATGAAAGTAAGAGAGATCATGACTGAAGAAGTACAAGCAGGGTCAGTGCCAGGAGCAGTTCAGACAGTTTATGAAATATTTCGGGATAAAAAAGTTTCTGGAATACCTATCGTAAAAAAACAGACTGGTGAATTAGTGGGTGTTCTTACTAGATCAGATTTAATTAAAAATCCAGATGAAGACCAAATAGCAATGGTAATGACAAGAAATCCTATTACAGCATCTCCTGATGAAGATGTAGAATCTGTAGTACATAAAATGATTAACAATAACATTAGAAGAATTCCAATTACAGAAGATAATAGATTAGTGGGAATTGTTACCTCTTCAGATGTAATCAACAAAGCATTATGGCAAATAAATAATACTGAACCAGTAGAAAAATATATGGTTCGTAACATTCCTACTGTATGGGATAAGACTCCATTGGCAGTTGCATATTCAATTTCACACAATTTTGATTTTAAATCAGTTATTTCATTAAACGATGAAAGTAAAGCTTCAGGTATTCTTACAGAAACTGATTTCATTAATGAAAGTAGAATTGTTGAAGAACAGGAAGTTCATAATAGTTCAGTAAGTACTGAAGGAGATAAATGGACTTGGAATAGTCAAAGTGTAATGTACATCTTAAAAAATAAACTTAAATTCTCAGATAAATTAGTAAAAGATGTATCTGGTGATAAACTTATTTCAGTAACACGTAAAACATCAGTTAAAGAATGTGCAAACATTTTGAAAAAGAATAATATAGAACAAGTTCCAGTATTAAACATGTCTGATGAACCAATTGGTTTAATCAGAGCAAGTGATTTAATGAAAGCTATGATTGGATAAGTGGGAATTTCACTTATTTTTCTTTTTTTTTTAATTAATAAAAAATATTATTAATTTATTTACAAAATCTTCTTATGAAGCATACTTTTTACTTTTTTCTGAATACTACTTATTTTTAGGTTGTTCAGAGTTTTTTTTCTTAAAAAGAGTGTTGTTATTAATATTTATAATAAAGAATTTTGACTTTCTTTTGAAATAAAAATATAATTTAAGTACTATATGAATCAGTACTTAGATTTAAAAATTTTCTATTTTGGAATTTATACAAATTCTAATCATTTATTATTAAATTTTTTATATATTCAATAACTTTTTTAGCATCTTGATTTTTAATATCAAATTGTTTTGAATGGATATAATTAATTAGTTCTGTTTTTTCATTATCATTCAATGAAGATTTTTTAATCACGTAATTAAAAGAACGTTTAGGATAATAGGTGTCCTTAGCAATCTTCAACAATTCATTACATTGTGACTGTGAAATGATATTATCTTCAACTGCAAACTCAAAGTTATATTTCATATTTATCCAAGATTCTGACATTTGTTCATATGTTTCTGGATTAAGACTTACGGCAACATCATCATCAGAGTCTATGACTCCATTTTTATAATCTTCAAATATATTGCCTACTCCAATCATACCGAAGGGATATAATTCACATGCACGTAATGCACCCATACTGGAACCACCAACAACTGTAATATTCTGTTTCAATGCTTCAAGAATTTCTTTATGTGCTACTGCAGGGCTTTGATGAAAGACGCCATCAATGATTCCAATTATTTCGATGTCATCTCTTTTTTCAAGTAAATCATAAATGTCTCCTCGTTTAACTGGAGGTAAATATTCTGCATCAAGCATTTTCTTAGCATCTTCAAAAGATAAGGACAAACCAGTATAAATTACAACACTCATTCAATCACCTAATAATTCTTCATGTAACTTTATCAACATATCTATTGATTCTTGCTTCATGTTCTTGTTATTCCATTTTTCAATAACAAAATCCAAATCTACTTTTGTTACACCATGTACAAGATTATCTGAATGGGCAACTATTTTTTCTTCAATTGTTTCGGGAATATAATTCCGATCTGGTAAACCTAATTCTTTTGCTTCAGCAGAGGTTATACCTGCACCTATGTGACGTTCTGTGATTAAACATATTTTTTCATCAACTTCTAAATCTCTAAGTAAATCCGCACCTAAATAAGCATGTTCTATTCCATTGGTTATTGTACGTCCAACATCATGTAACATACAACCCGCCTTAATTAAATCGAGATCTACGTTGTCATAAAATTTAGTAATGTCCTTGGATCTTTCGTAAACTACTTTACAATGATCGATAATATAATCGGAACATTTTAGTTTAAGATATACTTCATCTATTAAAGTATCTATATTGCTCATAGAATACTCTCCATTAAATCAGTTAAAAATAGTAAATAAAAAGGGGATTATTTATTAACAGTATAGTAAGATTCTAAATTCTTTAAATCATCAATAATATCACTGTTGTCTTTAAATTCTAATTTTTCATTACATCTTGGACAAATGAATTGGAAATCTGTTGCTTCATCAAAAGGATATCTGCAACCATTAGGACATACGAAGAACATATTATTTTCTTCAAATTCTAATGAATCTTTTATTTCCTGATTGTGACGAGTGTATTGGTCTTCAAGAATTTGTGCTGCTTTTCTAGAATCAAATCTCCAGTAATAGGTAAACCATTGTGTTTCGGGATCTTTTTTTCTAGTATAGTTTGCCATTCCAACATCATACATTTTGTATAATATTTTTCTGAC
The DNA here is from genome assembly GCF_016282985.1 of Methanosphaera sp. Taxonomy (GTDB): domain Archaea; phylum Methanobacteriota; class Methanobacteria; order Methanobacteriales; family Methanobacteriaceae; genus Methanosphaera. The sequence continues at coordinate 12,742 of NZ_JAEELZ010000034.1, read as the reverse complement.
AAAGTTTAGTTTAATACCAGTAGCTTCTGCAATTTGTTCATCAGTTACTTCGGCAGTAAATAAGCAATCTAATATTTTTTCACTAGTGTCAGCATCATGTGTTACATCTGCTGCTAGTTTTTTAACATTTTGTTCATTCAAAAATTTAGAATCATAATCAAATGTATATTTAACTTTTTTTCTAGCCATTATATCTCTCTTATTTTATTTCTACAATAACTATACGAGTTTATTTCTACTTAAATTGTATTATATGTTAAATTACTGTTCTATTCATGAAAATCTGTTTGATTATAATTTAAGTACATATTATATTGAAAAAACATTTAATTTTTTATTAAATTGTTTTATATTAGTAGATAAGTAACATATATTTATGTTTCTAATATTATAAATAGTTACTTATGGATTATTACAGCAGGTATATGTTTAACACTATCTAACATTTCCACAGTAATTTCATCATAATTGGTGTTAAATGTTTCTTGCATATTGTATATTGTTTCAAAAAAATTAGTTGAATTATTCTTCTGACATTCCTCTGCAAGATTAGCCATATGAATTAATTCTTCAACACCTATTTCTACTGTTGTTGCAAGGGGTGTGGCTCCTATCTTTTTTGTGAATGCTCGTAAAATATAACCATAAATGCCTGTATTATTTTTTATTCCCTCAATAGATTGTGGTAATGTGGTAAAATACATATTTCTGAATTTATATGTTGGGTCTGTATCTATTATGATAATTTCAACATTTTTATCTGATTTTTTGTAAATTAATTCTTTAATTTTATTGGCACTTTTCTTAGGATTATTTGGAAGTAATGAAACATAATTTCCAGGAACATTACTTAAATCAACTCCTGCTTCAGCCGTAGGTTGAAGTGCGTGTTTTAATCCATATCTTTTTAAAATAAATGTCTTATGTTTATATGCCTCTTTTGGCATTTGTCTTAGATTTTTAATTGTACGTTGACTATATCCAAATAAAGGACCAAGTATGTATCCCCATAGATATCTACACCAAATTTCTGTAATTAAAATGCTGATAATATTACTGTCGTACTCACTTTCATCAACAAGATTTCCTTCTATTGTTGAAATAGGTGTTTCACTAATAAAAATAAAATCCCCATTTTGGCAGTTATTTATTATGCTGTCAATTAATCTGGAATAGCCTTCATTTGCTTTAAAATAATTACTTTCAATGGGCTTACAGTAATAGGTCATATTTATCAAAAAAATAGTTTTTATAAGGAGTTATACTTTTCCTAAAGTATCTCCTCTTAATCCTCTTCTTAATGTTTCTAGGGAAATGATTTCTTCAGGACTAACATTTCCAATGTTAACATCATTTCCAATACTTAAAATTAATTCTATTTGTTGATTTTTATTAGGTGCTTCCCACATAATTTTACTTTGATCAATATTCGCAGAGATTTTATTTAAGTCATCACTTTTAACATTACCTTTTTCATCGTATATACCAATATTTTTACCACTTTCCCTTCCTTCAATGATAACCATATCAGAACCTGAATTAATATCTTTTTCAATCAGTTCAATTCTTTTATCAATTGAATATTCATGATCTTTTTCAGGATTTTTCTTTCCAATTTCACTTAATGTATAATAACCTAAATTTTTAGCCTCTTTAATAATCTCATCTCTGTCTTCTTCAGGGATGACTGTGGAACCATCAGAAATTTCTATAGCAGTAAAACCTAATCTATCGATTTCATCAAAATATTCATCAATTTTATTTTGTTTATTGGCTAATTCAAACAATGTTCCGCCAGTATATGATTTTATGTCATAAGAAGCATATATTTCGTTTTTTTCTTTTACAATCTGATCATTGCACAATATTGAAGTACCCCAACCATATTTGATAAAGTTAAAATAATCTCCATTAACTTTTAACATATCTGCTACATGTGTTACTCCAAGTCCTTTGTCTATTACCATTGTCTTAGCGTCTAAAGTATCAAATTTATCTAAAAATTCAAATGCTCTCATATTTATCGTCCCTATTTTTTTTTTAACGGTATAGTTATAGTATGGTTTTTAATTCTTAAATATTTAAATTAATTATAAGAAATAGTGTATATTATTTAATTATATTAATATATTAAAAGTAAATTATATTATTGAAAAATTTCTAAAAAAAAGCAAGTTTATATATTTTGTACTACATAGAAATATAATAATATAAAGTTAATTATTTTATAAATAAAATAATGTTCTAAAGATTAAAAAAATTATTAATCATATAAGCTATTATTGATTGATATGTTGCTTATTAGTAAAACTACTAATTAACAATGAATATTTAAAAGAATAATTACTCAATAATAACTTATTGTTAATTAAGTTTGATATAAACTGATAATGAACATATTAATTAATTTAATAATAATTAAATTATAAAAACTGTTATTAACTATAGTGAGGGTGTTAAGTGAAATCTCTAATAAACGATAGCTTAAAAGATTCAAAAGCTAATGAGCCAGAAGTACCAGATCTTTCTAGTGCTAGTTTAGATGATATAAACAGTGAATTAGTGGATCTTATAAACCAAAGTAGGACAAAAATTTTCGTAATAGGTGCTGGTGGAGCAGGAAACAATACAATTTCAAGATTAGGTGAAATTGGAATTGAAGGAGCAGAAACAATATCCATCAACACAGATGCACAAGATTTATTCTTCTGTAAATCCAACGATAAAATTTTAATCGGAAAAGAAACTTGTAAAGGATTAGGTGCTGGTGGAGTTCCAGAAGTTGGAGAAGCTAGTGCTGAAGAAAGTGAAGAACAAATTAAAAGAAAAATTGAAGGAGCAGATATGGTATTTGTTACTTGCGGACTTGGTGGAGGAACTGGTACTGGTTCTGCACCAGTTGTAAGTAGAATTGCACAAAAAGCAGGGGCATTAACAATTGCTGTCGTAACAATGCCATTTAGTGCAGAAGGAATTAAAAGAAGAGAAAATGCTGAAAGAGGTCTTGAAAAATTACAGGAAGCAGCAGATACAGTTTTAGTAATACCTAATGATAAATTATTGGAAGTTGCACCAAGTTTACCAATTAACAAAGCATTCATGGTTTCTGATGAATTACTTGGAAGAGCTGTAAAAGGTATAACCGAATTAATTACAAAACCAGGATTAATTAGTTTAGACTTTGCAGATATTAAGAGTGTAATGGAAAACAGTGGAATGGCAATGATTGGTATGGGTGAATCTGATACTGGTGACCGTGCAATTGAATCCGTAAATGAAGCATTAAACAGCCCATTATTAGATTTAGATATATCTACAGCAAAAAGTGCACTTGTTAACATATCAGGTAGCAGTGACTTAACATTAAATGAAGCTGAAAAAATTGTACAAATTGTTGCAGATGAACTTGACCCAGATGCAAACATTATTTGGGGTACACAAATCCAAGATGATCTTGCAAGTACCGTCAGAACAACCATTGTTGTTGCTGGTGTAACTTCACCAAACATGCTTGGATCTGATGATTCATATAAATCAGAACGTAGAGGTGGGGAAGAATCAACTGGAGCTTCTCCTGAAACTGATTTAGAAGGATTTATAGATGATGTATTCTAAGTGTATCAACATTTAGAATTTCACTAATTTTCTTTTTTTCAAGTACCTTTTTTTAATAATTTTCAAACTAATTTTAATTTTTATATATCTAAAAACCAAAGCTTTATTAATACTAAAATAAATATATATATTTGATCCCTATCTTAGGTTTTAAATTTTCTCATTTTGAATTTTTAATGCAGGTAGTAATATGAATATAAATAAAGAATCAATCTATGGTTTTTTAAAACAATGTGAAAGAGTTTTAAGAGTCGCAAAAAAACCTGATACTGACGAATATAAAACTGTAGCTAAAGTTACAGGTATTGGTATTATCATTATTGGTGTAATTGGATTCATAATTGCTTTATTATCACAAGTGTTATTTTACTCTTAGATCTAAAGTTTTTAAACCATTAAGAATCAATATAAACAAGAAAAAATATTATTAATTAATATTAGTAAAATAAGATAAAAAAATCTTAAATCAATCAAGAAAGTGAAAATATGTTTTATGCAATGAGAGCAGCTATGGGACAAGAGAAAAATGTAGCTAGTTTATTAGCACAAAGTGTCAAGCATGAAGATCTTGGAATAAAAGCTATTTTATCTCCTGAAGAAATGCAAGGTTACATTTTTGTCGAATCCGAACAAGCATTAGATATGAGGCATCCTGCACTCAAAGTTCCTAATTTGAGGGGTTTAGTCGAAGGTGACATGGCTTTTGAAGAACTTAAAAAATTCTTGAATCCAGAACCTGCAATGTCCAACATTGCTAAAGGTAGTATTGTTGTATTAACAAGTGGACCATTCAAGGATGAAAAAGCTAAAGTAGTCAGAATTGATGAAACAAAAGAGGATGTTGTTCTTGAATTAATAGAAGCAGCAGTTCCTATCCCTGTTACCGTGAAGGGTGACCAAATCAGATTAATACAAAAGGAGGCTGAATAGTGGCTAGTCAAACTATTGAAATCCTAGTGGAAGGTGGAAAAGCCACACCGGGACCACCATTAGGTCCAGCTATAGGTCCATTAGGTATTAATATGATGCAAGTTGTTGAAGAAATCAACAAAAAAACTGCTGATTTCAGCGGAATGAAAGTACCAGTAAAAATCACAGCAGATATGGATACAAAAGACTTTGAAATATCTGTAGGTACTCCACCAACTACTGCATTAGTTCTTGAAGAACTAGGTATTGGTAGTGGTTCACATGAACCAGGTACAGAAGTTGCAGCTGATTTCACAGTTGAACAAGCATTTAAAGTTGCAAGAATGAAATTCGATGACTTACTTGCAAATGATTACAAACATGCAACCAAAGAAGTAATCGGTACATGTGTAAGTATGGGAATCAATGTCGAAGGTAAAGATGGCCGTGACACCCAAAAAGACATCGATAATGGTGATTATGACGCAGTATTTGATAATTACTAATCATAATCTATTCTGTAACGTATTAATTATTTAATGATATTAATCAATTACGATTAGGCTTTAAATATAAAAATTTTATACAATGTACAATTTACATTAATTATTACACGTTGAACTATGATTTTTTAATCTAGTTCTTTGGAGGAAATTGAATGACACAAGTTATTGAAGAAGCAGTGAAGAAGGTTTTAGAAGAATCAAAACCGAGAAACTTCACACAGTCTATTGATGTGGTCATAACCATCAACGATTTAGACGTAAACAAACCAGAAAACCGTTTAGATGAAGAAGTGCTTCTCCCTAATGGACGTGGAAAAGATGTTAAAATTGCATTTATTGCTGAAGGTGAATTAGCATACCAAGCTGAAAAAGCTGGTGCAGATTTAGTAATTGACAAAGAACAATTAGAAGCTTATGGAAAAAACAGAGCAGAAGCTAAAAAAATAGCAAATTCCTATGATTTCTTTGTTGCTCAATCTGACTTAATGCCAACAGTAGGTAGATTCTTAGGACCTGTTTTAGGACCAAGGAAAAAAATGCCTAAACCAATTCCAGCAAGTGCAAATCCAGAAGTAATATTAGGAAGATTAAGAAGCACAGTTAAAGTAAGAGTGAAAGACCAACCTATTATACAATCTATTGTAGGATCCGAAGATATGACTGAAGCACAAATTGCTGAAAATGTGGATGCTGTATTAGATGTTCTTGATAGAAACCTTGAAAAAGGTCAAAAACAAATCAAGGCTTTGTATATTAAAACAACAATGGGACCTGTAACGAGGGTGATCTAGATGCCACATGTTGCAGATTGGAAAAAAGAAAAAGTAGCTGAACTTGAAGAGTTAACCAATAATAATGAAATCATAGGTATTGTAAACTTAGCTGATATCCCAGCACCACAATTACAAACCATGAGAAGAACTTTAGGTGACAAAGCAATACTCAAAATGTCACGTAAAAACTTCATTAAAATTGCTTTAGCAAACTCCAACAAAGATGTTGAAGGTTTAGCAGACTACCTTGAAGGTCAACCAGCAATGGTCTTCACAGAAATGAATCCTTTCAAACTATTTAAAATCTTAGAAGATAGTAAAACGGAAGCTCCAGCAAAAGCTGGTGCTATTGCTCCAGCTGATATTGTAGTTCCAGCAGGAGATACATCTTTCCCACCAGGACCTATCCTTGGTGAATTACAACAAGCAGGAATTCCTGCAAAAATTGACAAAGGATCAATTGTAGTTCAAGAAGATGCAACTGTTGTAAAAGAAGGGGAACCAGTTCCTAAAAACGTTGCAGATGTTTTAACCAAACTTGAAATCTACCCAATGGAAGTGGGAATGGACTTACTAGCAGTTTGTGAAGGAGATACAATATATACTGCAGATGTTCTTAAAATTGATGAAGAAGAAACTCTTCAAACAATTGCAACTGCATATCAAAATGCAATTAACTTATCAGTTAATGCAGGTATAGTAAACAGTGAATCTGCTCCTATACTCATACAGAAAGCAGCCACTGAAGCTATGAACTTAGCAATCAATGCTAATATATTAACTTCTGAAACAACTGATAAAATATTATCTAAAGCATATGCTCAAATGTTAGCTGTAGCATCATTATTAAGTTCTGATGCATTAGACGATGAATTAAGTGAAAAACTTAACTCCGTACCTGCAGCAACAGAAGCACCTGCAGATAATACAGAAGAACCTGAAGAAGAAGAAGTCGAAGAAGAAGAAGACGAAGAAGAATCTGCAGCAGCAGGACTCGGAGCTTTATTCGGATAGACTCAAGGTACTAGTAAACTAAGGAAAATTACAAATCTTAATAGCAAATTGAGATTTACTTTATAAAGATTTAAAAAGAAAAAAATCGATTGTAATTATTTACAATAAAAAATATATATTAAAATTAAAAGGTGTATTAACATGGAATACGTATACGCAGCATTATTATTAAACGCAGCAGAAAAAGAAATTAACGAAGAAAACGTAGCAGCTATCTTATCAGCAGCTGGAATTGACGCAGACGATGCAAGAGTAAAAGCTTTAATTGCATCATTAGAAGATGTAGATATTGAAGAAGCAATCGCAACAGCAGCTGTAGCAGCACCTGCAGCAGGAGCAGCAGCACCTGCAGCAGCAGAAGCAGCAGAAGAAGAACCTGAAGAAGAAGAGGAAGAAGAAGAAGCAGAAGAAGAAGCAGCAGCAGCTGGTTTAGGTGCTTTATTCGGATAAGTAACTTATCCAACCTTTCTTTTTTATCTTTTATTAAACTCCAAAAAAAGCTATTTCTAAAAATATTTTTCAATGATTTTTATTTACTTCTTATCTAACTGAATACTTTTTTATACTATTTTAAACATAAATTTAATCATAATGAATTATTAATTTATAACTTAATCATTAATTATTAATATAAACATTTTACAGTGAGTAATTTATGACTTTTGAATTAGAAGACTTAGGTTTTAAAAAGCAAGTTTGTAGTAAATGTGGACAAACCTTTTGGTCTATTAAAGAAAGATCAACTTGTGGAGATGCTCCATGTGATGAATACGAATTCATAGGTAATCCGGTTACAAACAAACAATTTGATTTAATGGGTATTCAAAAACAATTTAGGGAATTTTTCAAAAATAACAATCACACCCCTATAGATAGATACCCAGTTCTAGCAAAAAGATGGAGAAATGATGTATTTTTAGTAGGTGCATCAATTTATGATTTCCAACCATGGGTAACCAGTGGAATGGTAAGACCTCCAGCAAATCCTCTTACAATTGCACAACCATCAATTAGATTAAACGATGTTGACAATGTTGGAAGATCAGGAAGACACATGACCTGTTTTACTATGGGAGCACACCATGCATTCAACTCAGATGACAATCCGGTATACTGGAAAGACCAAACCTTAAGGTACTGTTTTGAATTCTTAGTAAGCATAGGAATAAACCCTGAAGAAATATCATACATTGAATCTTGGTGGAAAGGTGGAGGAAATGAAGGACCCTCCTATGAAATATGTGCTCATGGGGTAGAACTAGCAACATTGGTATTTATCCAATATGCAACAACAAAAGAGGGACTAAAGGAAATTCCATTAAGAATTGTAGATACAGGATATGGTTTGGAACGTATTGCATGGGTAAGCCAGGGAACACCAACTGCATATGATGCAACATTTGGACCAGTAATAGACAAACTCACAGACCTTAGTGGAGTGGAACTGGACACAGAAATTCTATCAGAAAATGCAAGAATTGCTGGAATGATGGATTTAGAAGATATTTCAGACTTAAAACTTTTACGTAAAAAAGTAGCAGAAAAATTATCATTAGATCCTGAAGTATTAAAAGAAGCAACAGCTCCAATGGAAGCAATATATATTGTAGCAGATCATACACGATGTTTAAGCTTCATGTTAGCAGATGGAATAATACCATCAAATGTTAAAGAAGGATACCTTGCAAGATTAGTTCTAAGAAGAACAGTTAAATACATGAATGAATTAGGACTAAAAGAATCATTATCTGACATTATGAAAATACAATTGGATTTCCTTAGCCAAACATATCCGGAAATCAAAGATAATGCAGCACATATTCTAAACATTACTGATTTAGAAGAAGAAAGGTATCATACAACATTAACCAAAGGTAAAAATCTCGTTAAACGTTCCATAGACAAACTCAAAAAAGACAATATCAATTCATTCCCAACAGATATGCTTATTAACTTCTATGATTCCAATGGAATACCTCCTGAAACAGTAGAAAGCATATGTAAAGACTATGACTTTGATGCAAATATACCTGATAACTTCTACACTCAAATAGCAGCAGCACATGAAGAAGAAGATGAAGAAGAAGTAGAACCATTAGAACTTGATTATCCTCAAACATACTTAGCGTTCTATGATGATTTAACTCAAAGAGAATTCACAGCAAAAGTTTTAGGAGTTGAAGATTCAAACAAAATAATCTTGGATCAAACAATATACTATCCTGAAGGTGGAGGTCAACCATCAGATGAAGGTACATTAACAAGAGCTGATGGAACTATACTCAACATTGAATATGCTGAAAAAGTTGATGGAGTAGTCTTACACCACGTAGCTAAAGAAGATATTGAAAAACTTGATGGAATTGTTGGTGAAGAAGTTAGTGGAGCAATAGATGCTTTAAGAAGAGATTTATTAACAAGTAACCATTCAGCAACTCACTTAATCATTGCTTCAGCAAGAAAAGTATTGGGAAAACACATTTGGCAAGCAGGTTCACAAAACGGAATAGAAAAAACAAGAATCGACCTTTCACACTACAAACGTATCACAGTCGATGACCTTAAGGAAATTGAAAAACTAGCAAATGAATACGTAAAACAAAACCTCCCAGTAAACATACAATGGTATGACAGAACAGATGCAGAAGTAAAATATGGATTCAAATTATACCAGGGGGGTATAGTGCCTGGTAAAGATATAAGAGTAGTTGAAATACCTGGAGTAGATGTGGAAGCATGTGCAGGTACACACGTACAGACTACAGGGGATGTTGGAATCATCAAAGTACTCAGAACAGAAAGAGTGCAGGATGGTGTTGAACGTATAGAATATGCAGTTGCAGATTCAGCAATCAATAAAATCCAAGAAATTGATGATATCTTAAGAGAAAGTAGTGAAGTGTTTGGAGTAGATGCAGATCAATTACCAAAAACATGTAACAGATTCTTTAATGAATGGAAAGAACAGCAGAAAACAATTAAAGCACTTGAAAAACAGTTAGCTGAAGCAAAAATAGCCTCATTACAAGATAATGTTGAAGAAGTAAACGGTTACAGATTATTAACACAGATATTGGATGCTGATGCCGGACAATTAAGAGGTATTGCAACAAACTTGGTTGAAAAAGATCAGGTAGCTGATATTGCTATAGTAATTAACAGTGATGGTAATATTGTAGCATGTGCAAATGATGCTGTTGTTGGTCAAGGTCTTAAAATGGGGGATGCTATAAAAACCATTGGAGAATTCCTTGGTGGTCGTGGTGGAGGAAAACCAAACCTCGCACAAGGTGCCGGAATGACTCAACTGGATAAACAAGATGAAGCATTCCAAGCAATTAAGGATATAATTAATGGTTGGTAAATAATTTTACTAATTATTCTTTTTTTTTATTATTTTTAATTATATAACAAGTTTTTTATCAGATTTTTATAAGTTGTATTGTAGCTTAATGTATTTTTGTTGCCAACTATAATAAGTTTTCTTTTTGCTCTGGTTATAGCGACATTTAATCTCCTTAAATCATTTAAAAATCCTATTTCTCCATTATTATTGCTTCTAACAGTAGAAATTATAATTATTTCCTTTTCTCTTCCCTGAAAACCGTCAACACTTTTAACTTCAATGGATGTTTTTTCTGATATTAATTTAACCTGATCTGCATAAGGACTGATAATTCCTATTTGGTTTTCTTTAACACCTTTTTTAATATAATCTTCTGTAAGTTCAAGACATATTCTTGCTTCAAGTTTATTGACAAATGATTTGGAATCATTTAGATGTTCCTCAGCGTTATTATCCATCATGGAGGTATCAATAAAATTCATGACCTTATCGTCATCATCTATGATATCGTTTAATGTGATGTTTTTAATTGCTTCATCACTTTCGAGCATATTTCCATAAAACGCAGCATTGGGGAATTGCATTAGTTTTTCATTCATACGATACTGAACATTAAGTAGTTGAGATTTATGTGGATACTTTTCTATCAATGATTCAAATAATGTTTCTTCCAATTCATAAGCTTTATCACTAAGTATTGTTGGAGGAAGTTGTTTATGGTCTCCGGCCAGAATAAATCTATGGGCTTTTGCAATTGGTATTAAAACACTAGGTATTGTTGTTTGGGATGCTTCATCAATTATTGCAACATCAAACTTGGTGTTTGCAATACTATCTAATGCTGCAGAGGAATTTGTAGAGATGATAACATCACTTTCTTCAATTATTTCATTAATGATTTTATTTTCAAGCTTTTTAACTTTATCATAGTATTCATTGATTTTGCTGTTATAATCAAGCCATCTTGCCATTGACTGTATTGTTTTTGCATCAACGCCTCTGCTACTTTTATTTCGTGAAGCATATTGTTTAATCTGGTTATCTGTCATGCCTCTCCTATAGTTTTGGCTAGGTTTCGTAAAATATTTTCTTTCTTCCACATATTCGTCTATAACATTATAGTAACTTTCAAGATTTGCACCTAAGTTATGGTTTTGAACTTTATATGCAAGTGTATAAGTTATGTTTTCCTTTGAAACTCTTTGTGGATGGCCTAATCTTGTTACTTTAATTTTCTTATTATTAGTAATCCTTTCAAGTAAATTATCGACAGCAGCATTACTTTCGGCTGTTGCCAATACTTTATGGTTTTGTCTGATTTCCTGAAATATCAGTTCTACAAGTGTTCTTGTTTTGCCTGTACCAAACGGTCCATGAATTAGGAAGAAATCGGGAGTTGATAAACTTTCTTTTACAGCTATTTTTTGTGAATCATTTATTGATTCATCAATGTATTCCAGGTACACATTATTATTTTTTTTAGGATTTTTTAAATTCAAATGATATTCCAGTGCATTCTGACCTTTGTTTGATAGATTTTTTAAGTTATCTTCCATTCTTCTAAAAGTTATATCATTAACATATAAATCTAATCTAACTTTCTTTTTCAACGCCCAACGAGGAATTTTTGAATCGAATGCAAGTTTTATGTATTTGTTTCCTTTTTCTGTGACAGTACCAGTTAATTGACTACTAAGTGGATTTCCATTGCTAACCAGAACTACATCCCCGATATTTATTTCCGTATTTATTGCTTTGGACCTACCGTATTGTACAATTGTTTCTCCCAATTCTTTGCCTAGTTTTTTACCTTTCATACCATCGATTGCTCTGCCAACTCTTTCTCTTTCGATGGAAGACATTTTTTTTATTTCGTTAATCATTAAATTAATTTCTTCTTCTCTTTCATAGTTAATTAATTCGACTAATTTTTCAATGTATTTTTTCATATTAAAACCCGATATAATGTAGTCATTTAATTATAATTTATTAAAAATAATAGTTGTTTATGAAAATAAATTACTTTTCTTAAAGGTAATGGTTAGTTCACCTTTTTCATTTTCATTCCATTGAACAATATCTCCTTCCTCTAATTTATATTCTTCAACGTATTTTGTTGGTATCATTGTTCGATAATTTTGGTCAAGCCTTGTTTCTATTTTCATTTGGCATCACTTCTTTGTACTATTTTATTCTTTCTATTTTTTATTTTAAATTGATTATGAAAAATATTAAAAGCCAGTAATTTACATTAAAAAAAAAGATGTGTGTTTGGTTTATAAAAAATTTAAAAAAATAAGTAAATGATTATCTGTTAATTATATGCGTGTTCTGCTAAATATAATGTGTATATCATTATGAATAGTACTATGAAAACACTCATGTTGCTTGTTATTATGTCATTCATTTTAATACCCCTATAGTATAAGTAGTATACCTATACCCCTATGGGTATATTAGTATATTTTAGTATTTAAACTTTTAATATAATTAGGTTAAAAAACATTACATTTATCAATTTTCATTGAAAAACAGAATTATGATTGATAAAAATCTAAATAATATCTTCTTAGATAATA
>NZ_JAEELZ010000033.1 GCF_016282985.1 Methanosphaera sp. | reverse complement strand
ATAATAAGGTAGTTTCTGTTAAAGCTAAGTTCGTTGATAACAATAACAAAGCAATCATATACGATTCTTACATGTCTGCTAAAATAGATGGTAAAACAATACGTGATTTAAACAATAACACTATGATTTTCAACTTTACCGGTGGTGTAATTAACTTTAATTTCACACTAACAGCAAATTATAGAAAAGGAAATCATACATTTACTTTCGTTATTCCAGAACTTAGAGCTCATCTTAGTGTAAGACAAAATGTTACTATGAAAATATAAGTCTTACCCCTTTAATCCCCTTTTAAAAAAAGCTAGTTTTGATAAAATAATTATTTAAAAAAAAGTATTAGAAGAATAATTATTCTTCCTTAGGTAAAAGAGATGTTGATATACCCGATGCTAATGCTATTTTAATTAAGTCTCCAACAATAAAAGGAACTACACCCATGAATAATAATTCAGGAATACTTAATGCTGAACCTGTTTTCACAAGCATTGCATTGTATAATCCAATTAAACCCGGAACATATATGCATATAAAGTTTGCAATTAACATCAATATTACAGTTTGTAATGGTTTTCTGGCATTTACATAATGATCAAAGACATATCCAATAAATGCTGCTGCAATTATAAATCCAATGATATATCCACCACTAGCAGCAAAGATAAATGATAATCCATGATTCATATTAGTAAACCAAGGCATCCCCATAATACCTAGTACAGTATATAAAATCATACTGAAAGATCCGTATTTACCTCCCAATAATGTTCCTGCAATTAAAACTGCAAATGTTTGGAAAGTAATTAGGACAGGACTCCATGGTACTGCAATTGAAACTTGTGCCATTAAACCAGTGAAACATGCAAAAACAAAAGATAATATAACCATTGTTAATGTACTTGCATTGTTTCTCCAGTTATACCAAGAGTATTGCATTTCATGAAGTTTATTGATATTTTGTGTTATCATAATTAAACCTCAAATTTAATTAATTAAGTTTATTCTTTGCATTTTTTTTCATTTTCTTTATACTTTAATTGTTTCCAATACAAAGAATTAATAATTTACATTAGAGTAAATACAATATAATATTTGTTTTAAAAGACATATATCTTTTTGTATTTTTATAATTCAAGATAGATAAAATAGTAATTTTACAAATACTATGATAAAAATCATTATATAAGCAGATAAATTAATAAAAATAAAATACATTGTTTAAAATAACATATCCATAATTTTAACAATAGAAAAAATAAAAAAAGAAAAAATAAAAAATTAGAACAACAAAAGATATCAAATAAAGAATAGTAGATAATATTAAACGATGATTTAATAAAAAAAATAATCAAATAATAATGATAAAAAATAATAATTTACAACATGCAACTAAATTAACAAATAATTTAAAATAACATGTATATCAAAAAAAGAAAAAAAGGATTAACTATAAGTTAACCCCAACATCCAATTGTTCGGTAAGTTCCTTGTACCTATTACGTATGGTTACCTCAGTAACTCCGGCAATATCTGCAACATCACGCTGAGTTTTACGTTCTCCAAGAAGAACACTTGCAATATACAATGCAGCAGCAGCTACACCAGTAGGTCCACGTCCACTGGTTAGACCATTATCCATAGCCTGATTAATAATTTCAATAGCTTTAGATTGAACTACACCAGAAAGATTTAATTCACTAGCAAATCTAGGAACATAATCAATTGGACTGGTAGGAGGTAACCTTATGTGTAATTCCCTGGTAAGGAATCTGTAAGTTCTACCAACCTCTTTCTTACTTACTCTTGAAACATCAGCAATTTCATCCAATGTTCTAGGAACTTTACATCTACGACAAGCAGCATACAACGAAGCAGCCACTACACCTTCAATACTACGTCCCCGGATAAGTTTATTTTCAACTGCATTTCTGTAAACAACAGAAGCAGACTCACGTACACTTCTAGGAAGTCCAAGTCTTGAAGAGTCACGATCAAGTTCACTTAAAGCAAACGCAAGGTTACGTTCTGTAGCACCGCTAATCCTAATTTTACGCTGCCATTTTCTTAACCTGTACCATTGTGCTCTATTTCTAGCTGGAATATCCCGACCATAAATATCCTTGTTTCTCCAGTCAATCATGGTGGATAAACCCTTATCGTGAATAGTATAAGTGATTGGGGCACCTACACGAGTACGTTTATCCCTTTGCTCATGGTCAAATGCTCTCCATTCAGGACCCATATCCACAATGTTATCATCAATTACCAAACCACAAGAACCACAAACAACTTCACCACGTTCATGGTCATTGATAAGTTTGGTGGAACCACATTCAGGACAAATGGTTTCCTGTTTTTCCATCTCTGCAACATCTTCCTTCATTTGTTCCTTTTCAGATATGCCTGAAGTATTTTCCAATTCACGTTCCAATTCTTCAGAATCTGTTGTGTCGATTTTGATAATTTCATCAACATCCAAATCAGAATTGGACATCAATTCAATATCAGTATCTTCTTCGAGGATAACATCCGCATCTATAGCATCAGACATGAAGTCACCTAAATCATCCCCGGAGGATTCATCATCGACATCATCTTTGTCATCTTTGAAATTATCCATTATTTCAAGTAAAGGATTTGGTTGCTTTTTAGGATTCTTGGAATTTTCATCAGAGTCTCCTTTATCTTCCTTCTTCTTACGTGGTCTACCAGGACCTCTTTTCTTAGGAGTTTCATTATCATCAGTTGATGAATCGGATTTAGTCTTAGCAGATCCACTTTTACGTGGCCTTCCAGGTTTTCTTTTCTTAGGAGCTTCCTCTTCAGTGCTTGCCTTATTTTTGCTTTTAGGTGGTCTTCCAGGACCCCGTTTTTTAGGAGGTTCTTCTTTTTCTAGAATTGTTGTAGTATGTTTATCATCTTCAATCAAGTCTTCAGAAGATACTTTTTTAGATTTTTTTGGTCTGCCAGGCCCTCTTTTAGATTTTGCAACTTTTTTAGTAGTAGTAACTGGCTCTTTTTCTTCAATTTTAGGAGTTTCTTCTTCAGAAATATCAACTTTAGATTCATTTGAAGTTTTGTTTTTTACTGCTTTAGTTTCTGTAGATTTGGTTGATTTAGTTGATTTAGTTGATTTGGTTGATTTTGTAGATTTTGCTTTAGTAGATTTTGATTTAGTTGTTTTTGATTTAGTATCTGCTTTTTTTGGTCGTGCGTCTTTAACACTTTTCCTTGGTCTACCTAATCGTTTTTTTCTTTTTAGAATACCTGCCATTCCTTTTCCTCCTTTTTTTATTTTGCGGTGAAAGATATACTACATCCCCCGGACTAGCTTTTTTAAATTTATTACTGGTTTTAATAGAGATATATGGTTTTTTTGTACTGCCAAATATATCATTAATTCTACCAATTGGATCTCTTTTACTGTTAACCAAGAGCGAACCAATCCGTGGAGTTTTATTTGAAGGTACAATTAATTTATTTGTACTTGTAATGTGACTAATTATACCTAATTCATTTAATTTAGTTTTATTACTCGACATTTTATTATATTAATTTTATAAATATTTTAATTAAAATAAACACTTATTAAAATTACCAATTAGATAATCATTGCTTCAAAATTAGTTATTTCATGTTTTGGAGTTCAATGTTCATTATTCTGGTGATTATTTTAACAAATATTTTTGAAACCTCTATTATTTTAATAGTGATTTAATGCTTTTATATATATTTAACTATAATTTATACTAATAAATATAATTGACTTAATATAAATACTTTTGGATATCTTTATATACTAATTAAAAAAACACATATAAAACTATCTATAAAAAAAGAAAAAATAATTAAAAAAAAATATAAAAAAATTAAAAACCAATAATATCATCCATACGCTGATGATCATCCACTAATCTTTTAACAACTGTTGATTCAAATTTTTTAATACGATTCAACTCTTCAAGAACCTCATCTAATTTATCCTGAGGAACTACAACAACACCATCGATATCACCAATTAAAAAATCACCAGTTTTAATAACCAAATCACCAACAAGCAAGGTTCCCTCCAAAGTTCCATTATTTAAAGGTAAACCAGCTCTAGATTGAATTGATTGAGAGAAAATAGGAAAATCCAAATCAAGAATATCTTCAGTATCCCTGGAAGAACCAATAATCACTGTTGCTTGAAGACCAAATTCTTTAGCAGCACAGGTAGCGATACCACCCCAAATAGCATAATCATTATCAGAACACTTGATAAGTAAAATTTCATCATTTTCACAAGTATAAATTGCTTTAATACCAGTTCCCCAATCTTTTGAACTGGTTTCAGCTGTTCTAACAAAACCTGCTATTTTATGCTTGGAATTTATGGGTTTTACACCCTTAAGTAATCCAGAATAAGAATATAAATTTTTTAAAGCATCGGAAACATTATCACTACTAACCTTTTCAAGAATATTTTCCAAAGTTACTTCAGGAACCGTTTCATCCTTTTCATCCACAGGAGATTTATTAAAATTCAAAACGCTCTTTGGAGTAATTTTACCATTAGACATAAATATCAAATCCAAAAAAAATATTTAAAAAAAATAAAAATAATTAATCTTGAGGTGTTGTAACTTCTTCGACTAATTTTCTACCGGCAACGACCTCATCAACACT
>NZ_JAEELZ010000003.1 GCF_016282985.1 Methanosphaera sp. | reverse complement strand
CTTGGCATAATTTTTTACACCGTTAACCACAACTTTCACATTAGCATTAGTAATGGCCTTACCTGCACTGGTAGTGAAATTACCCGTCACAGTAACATTATCACCAAAATTCACATCACCAATAGGCTCATAAGTCACAACAACAGGCATATTACCAACCACATTAAACGTAGTACCCGTTTCATAAGCCTCATACCTATCATTACCACTGTAACCAAGAGTTACATTATTTGTTCCGGGCATGTTTGTTTGTACTGACAGGAGATAGGTTCCAGTACTGTCTGTTTTTGCCAGATATTTCACGCCATTTATAAATATTTTTACATTACTGTTTGTAATTGCTTTTCCTGTTGTGGTCATAAATTGGCCTGTAATAGTCACGTTTTCACCAAAATTCACATCACCAATATGCTCATAAGTCACAACAACAGGCATCTTACCAACCACATTAAACGTAGCATTTGTCTCATAAGCCTCATACTTAGCATTACCGCTATAACCAACACTAATATTATTAACACCTAAAACAGTAGCTACGAAAGTATAAGAATAAACTCCATTTCTATCAGTCTTGGCATAATTTTTTACACCGTTAACCACAACTTTAACGTTAGCATTGGAAATTATTTTACCTTCCATAGTAGTGAAATTACCCGTCACAGTAACATTATCACCAAAATTCACGTCAGGTAATGTTTCATAAGATACTATGACCTGTTGTTTGGAGTTAACTGTTATGTTGGATGATGATGATTCATAGCTCGGATTATTTCTGAATGTTGCCGTAATTATTGTATTCGGATTAGGCGAAGGTATGATTAATGATGCCTGTCCATTTTCAATTTTAACGAGCTTTGAAATATTTGATCCAGTAAACTGCACGTAACCTGATGTAATTGTTCGTCCTATTTTATTAGTTGCTGTAGCATTGATTGTTGTCATGTTATCCTTGGTTGCTTGTGTTAATGAAATGAAACTATCCCCTTTAAGTGTATTGAAAACTGTTTTGTTAATTACCTGTGTCCTACTGGATGTTTCTAAATATTTGGCCAGCACAATTGTTCCTTTGTATTCTTCCAATGAATTTATACTTACTGTAGCTATTCCATCATTAACTTCCGAGGATAAATTAATACCATTTATAGTAAATATTACAGTTCCTTCCTGTACTTTATTTCCAAATTCATCAAATACGTTTGCAGTTATGGTAGAGTTTTCAAATAGTTTTTGTTCTTCATTACTTACTGTGAGATAAGTTCTAATTTTCTTTACCGTGACCTTTTTTTGAGCAGTGCTATTTTCATATAAATCTTCAGGATAATAATGAACCTGTATATAAGATGTTCCAATAATTCTATCAAATGTAATAGTGGCCGTTATGTTTGATTCATTAGTTATTGAAAATTGTTTTTTTGGTTCACCATTTAAAGATATTACGATATCTCCACGAACCATCTCTTTTTCCGGAGATAATATCAAATCAACTGCCGAATCCGTGTCATTTATAACGGTTGTATTTGCTATATCTATTGTGATGTTTGTTTTAAACTTAGGATAATTATCCCAAATATCATTACTCATATTTTCCTGTTTAATGGAATAGATATTTTTATCAATATCTGAAATCAATATATTTTTATTTATTTCATTATTCTGTGAAGAAAAATCAATATATATTGTATAATTATTCGTAGTGTTTATATTATTAGCGAAAATTTTATTATTTGAAGAATTCATTAGTGATACTCCAAGAATATCCCCCGTAATATTATTCTCCATTAAATTATTGCTTTTTGCATCATTCAGATAGATAGTTTTTGTAATGTTATTGTTCTTCACAGATATATTATCTGCAGATATTAATAATGAACCATTAATCCGTAAGTTAGTTATGTTTGATCCTTCAGAACCTTTTACAAATGAAATATTGGCATTATATGATGCATTATCCCAACTAGTAATGTTAATAGGCCTATTGATTATTAATTGCTTATTATACTGATTATTTTGTGAAATAGAAGGTGTGTTCCTCAATATTAAATTAGTAACATCCATATCGGTTAGATAACCCTCACTGTCAAAGTATTGTTCTATGGAATCCAATTTATCTATACTTGAATTGGAAGATAGAATATTATATACATTATTTCCATTTATTAATGTTGAATTAATAACAGTTCCATTATCCCCATAGACATCAACTAAAAACGTACTGTTTAATATTTTATGATTGTTATAAATTTCAATTGATGTTTTGGGACAGTATGAATTGATAAATGATATTTGTGAAGATTCATTATTTATTATTACATGATATAAATTTTGATTCAATAATGTAAAATTAACATTATCCAATACCTGAGTTATATTAAGAACTTTAATATTATCCCTTAAATTTACAAATACTTCCGAATTATTTTCAATATTACTAAATAATTTGGCTTGATAATCAGTTACATCAGCATATTCAGCAATATTGTCATCATATATGTATATGACTTCTTTATTATCTTGAATCTGATTACTCTCTGAATCAATATTTAATTCAAATATCTTATTATCCTGTAATGTGTTATTTATTCCAGTAATATTAGTTAATCCAAGGAGAGTATTATTAATAATCCTATTACTATTTTTTGAAACATTAATCCAACCCTTTACTACATTATTTGTAAAATCAGTAGTATTTTTATTAAAAAACACATTCTCAAACGTGTTATTATAAACTTGCTGATCACCTACATAAGCAGTAGTGTTGATAAATGTGTTATTGTAAATAGTGGCATTGGAAAATGCAGAAAAAATTGCCTCCCCACCTTCAATGTAATCTCCTTCAAGAGTATTATCTTTAAAAATTAATGAATTTACAAGTCCCGTATCTGCCACCAACTCACCCTCATTATCAGTACCCCAATTTAAATCTATCCAAACACCCATAACAAGATAATTTGAACCGGCAATAGTATTCGTAGAATTATGTCTAATCGTATTATTTTCTATAATTATATTAGTTCCCTGCATTACCAATCCACAACTAGCAGCCTGAGAAACAGCATTTGATCCATCCAAGACACAATTTCTAAGAGTAATATTATTATTGACCTTATGAATATCCTCCATATTATACTGAATTTGAAGATATACTGTATTCATACAATAACCCACTTCAATAAAAGTACAATTTTCAACCAACAAACCATCAACACCCGAAACTTTAAAATTACAACTCCAAGTATCGATATTTTCACAATAGAAATAAGAATTTAAAATTTTAATATTTTTAGAAATTTCTTCAACATTATTAATTGAATTAATAAAAACATCTTTACAAATATTAGTTATATTATCAATAATTACATCTGTAGTATTTTTTACACATATCTTGGTTTGAAAGAAATTAATGTTAGATACGTTTGTTCCCGAACCATTTTTATTTATGGTGAATCTCATTCCATCGGATGCACCCCAGGAATTATTAGTAGTTGATGTAATATTCACTGGTTTATCAACAGTTAAATCAAAGTATTTACTGTCAAGCAATCCCTGAACATCCAATACATCTCCCGGATTAACTTTATCATTAAGTTTACCATCAGTTACGTAATCATTAAAAGTTGTACTGTTAATAATTATTCTATTATGAGTTTCATTAGAACTTTCCTTAATGTTTTCCTTATAATTATACTTTTTTTCTATAGGTTTATCCTCAACTAGGAACTGTTCGTCAGAAGTATAGTCAACACCACTATCAATTAAAGTATCTGCTACAACCGTGTCTTCAATTTCAGAGTTATTTACTTCTACAGCATTAACAGAAAGAATAGTTAAAAATAAAACCAATAAAAAAAAGATAAATTTTATTTTTTCATTCATTCACCCAATACCTCTTAAATTATTCATATAAAATTTAAAAATGATTAAAAATCATTTATTATAAATATAAATATCTAACAAAAAGATATAAATTTTTCCATAATTAAAAATGATTTTTAAGTCAAAAAAAATTTTAAACCAAATAATATAGAAAAAACAAGCTAATTATTAGTTATCAATAATTAAAAAATAAAACCGAACATGAGAACAAAATACATTCAAAATACAAAAGAAAAACAATTATTATATTATGAAACAAATATTTCTAAAAAAAGGTAAAATCTAAGAAGATTCTACCCAAATGTTATGGACTGTACTAAGTACTTCCAGTATACAAATATTCAAAATATAAAACATATAATGATTAATTCATATAAAGGCTAACCCCCACATCCCGCAGGTTTCCTAAGAGCATAAACCCTTAGTACTAATCTCAAGTCCTTGTGATTGCATATACATGCTTCTATGTAACAATAGTTACAAAGCAATCCCCCATTCACCCCGGGTTTGAACAAAATATCTTGTTCAAATTATACTTTATACAACAAAGTATATAAAGTTATGCATAATGTTTAAAAAAATAATAAAAAAATTAAAAAAAATATACATTATTTAAAATTATAATATAAAAAAACAATTAAAATAAAAATATTACTGAAAAAAAATCATTGCAGAGAAAATTACAATAATAAAAAAAAAAATTATATTGTATAAAAAAATTGTTAAAACTGTTAAAAAAAAATCTATTAAAATAATTAATAAAAATAAGATATTTAAAATAAATAGCGCCGAGAATGGGATTCGAACCCATGCGGGCGACTGCCCACCGGATCTCAAGTCCGGCGCATTACCTGGCTTTGCTATCTCGGCATATGTTTTAAAAAAATAAAATACTATAAATCTATTACTATCTATGGTAGTAATAACATATATAGTTTTCTAACAAAATTATGTTTTAAGTTCTATTTCAATACTTACGTTATCTGGAACGTTAACTTTCATTACTTGTCTCATAGCTCTTTCATCAGCTTCGATACCTACAAGACGTTTATGAATTCTTAATTCCCATTTTTCCCATGTTGCTTTACCTTCACCATCAGGACTTTTTCTAGTTGGTACAACTAATTTTTTGGTTGGTAAAGGAATAGGACCAGATAAGTCGACACCAGTTCTTTCTGCTATTTTTTTGAGTTGATTACAAACATCAGCAATTTTTTCTGGGTCGGTACCGGTTAATTTGATTCTAGCTTTATTCATTAAAAATCTCCCTATAAATAATCTAAAATCGACCAAACAATAACTATATATTCAAATACCACATGTCTTATGCAATATGAATAATATCAATAAAAATAGTTAATATGGGTCGATGAAAAAAAATTAATAAGTAAAATTTAATTTACTTATTTTGCGTCGGTAATGTCGATACACATACCTGCTGCTACGGTTTGACCCATATCACGGATAGCGAATCTTCCCATGTGAGGGATTTCTTTAATTTTTTCAATTACCATAGGTTTTGTAGGTTTGATTGTTACGTAAGCTGCATCCCCTGTTTTAAGGAAGTCAGGGTTTTCTTCTTTAGGTTGACCAGTTGCTGGATCTAATTTTGCATCTAAGGATAAGAAAGTACATGCAACTTGTGATGTGTGTGCGTGGAATACAGGAGTGTAACCAACTGTGATAACACCAGGGTGTTGTAATACAACAATTTGTGCTTTGAATTCTTTTGCTACACTAGGTGGGTTTTGGGTTGTACCTGCTACGTCTCCACGTTTGATATCGTTTTTACCTACACCTCTTACGTTGAATCCAACGTTGTCACCAGGTTCTGCTGTTGGTAATACTTCGTGGTGCATTTCGATAGATTTAACTTCTCCAGTTACACCTGCTGGTTCAAATGCAATTGTTTCTGCGGTTTTTAAAATACCAGTTTCTACTCTTCCTACAGGTACTGTACCTACACCAGTAATTGAGTATACATCTTGAATAGGTAATCTTAAAGGTAAGTCGATTGGTTTATCTGGTTCATTGAATAAATCTAATTCTTCAATTAAAGTGTTACCTTTGTACCATGGGGTGTTTGCTGATTTTTCAGTAATGTTGTCCCCTTCGAATGCAGATAATGGGATGAAAGGTACATCTTTAGGGTTGAATCCGATGGTTTTGATTAAGTTTCCTACTTCTTCTTTGAGTTCGTTGTATTTGTCTTCGGAGTAGTCTACTAAATCCATTTTGTTAATACCAACGATGATTTGGTTGATACCTAATGTTCTGGATAAAAAGATGTGTTCTTTTGTTTGTGGCATTACACCGTCGTTTGCTGCTACAACTAATACAGCTGCGTCTGCTTGTGAAGCACCTGTAATCATGTTTTTAACGAAGTCACGGTGACCTGGACAATCTACTACAGTGTATTCGTATTTTTTGGTTTCGAATTTTTCGTGAGCGAGGTCAATGGTTACCCCTCTTTCTCTTTCTTCTCCGAGTTTGTCCATAACAAATCTGAATTTGTCTTCTCCTTCATCTAATTGCTGTTCTGCAATTGCACCTGATAATAATAAAAGGTGTCCTACTAATGTTGATTTTCCGTGGTCTACGTGACCAATTACTGCTAAGTTCATGTGAGTTTTATCTTTTGCCATTATATTTCCTCCATATATAAAACATGTATTTGAATATAATCTATAAATCAAGTACTATTCTTTTAATAGTGTGATTTATAAGCGTTAGCAAGCCGATTGCTAGATATATTTATCTAGAGTGCGTCCTCTAACATTGTAATAAAGAAATATATTGTACCAAACTAGTACTACAAAGAAATATAACAGGGAATAGTTATATTCCCTTGTAATTAATATATCTCTCCTTATAATCCTTAATTACATCAAATCTAAATTTCCAAATTGAAATTTAGTACTAATTAATTGTATTATAGTAATTATAGTATATATTGGTCATCCTTTATATACTTTAAGTTTTTAATTTTTAAAAAAAAAGAAGTATACGAAAAAGGTATACTTATCCTAAGTAATGATCTGGTCCATATGGTTCTGGACTTAATCCTTTTCTTTCACGTATTTCTTTTACAATTGGGTTTTGTAATTCTCTAGGGATTCTTTCGAAACCAGAGTTTTCTGTTGACCAGATACAACGTCCTTCTGCAGCGGAACGAATGTCTCCTGCAAATCCGAACATTTCTGCGACTGGTACTTTGGATTCAATTGTAGCCATGTCTCCTTCTTGACCCATTTCTACAATTTGACCTCTTCTGTTTTGTACTTCACGAGTTGCTGCACCCATGTAATCTTGAGGTACGCTGATGAATACTTTTTGCATAGGTTCCATTAATGTTGGTTGTGCTAACATCATAGCTCCGTAAACTGCTTTTCTGATAGCAGGTAATATCTGTGCAGGTCCTCTGTGTACTGCATCTTCGTGGAGTTTTGCATCCATGAGGTTTACTCTGATTCCCATTGCTTTTTCGTTTGCTAATGGTCCACTTTCTAAAGCTGATTCGAAACCTTCAAGTAATAATTCTTTGATTTCTGCTAAGTATTGGATACCACGAGTTTGGTTTACGAATATACAGTTTTTGTATACGTCCCATACACGTTTTGCATCATCTTTATCCATTCCAGCATCTTGGAATACTTTAGCTTCTTCTTTACCTTTAACTCTTCCTTCTTTGATTTCTCCTTCATTGATAGCTTTCATTAAATCATCGGATAATGGTTCCATATCAATGTAGAATCTGTTGTGTTTGTTAGGAGATTTACCTTCCACGTTAGTTGAGTTACCGGCAATGGTTTCTCTGTATACTACAATAGGTTCTGAAGTTTCTACTTCTACACCTTTATCATTGATTCTGTAAATCATAACTTCTAAGTGTAATTCACCCATACCAGCTAATAAGTGTTCACCGGTTTCTTCGTTAATTTCTACTCTGATGGTAGGGTCTTCTTTACCAACTTGTCTTAATACTTCGATAAGTTTTGGTAAATCTTTGGTGTTTTTAGCTTCTACAGCAACTGTAACTACTGGTTCAGAGATGTGTTCTAAACTTTCGAACGGTGCAATGTTGTGGTCAGCATCGGTAATTGTTTCCCCAGCTACTGCTCCTCTTGCTCCTGTAATTGCTACGATGTTTCCTGCTGGAACTGCATCGGTGTTAATTCTTTCAGGACCCATATATACTCCTACTTGTTGGGTTCTTGCTTTACTCATTGAACCTACGAAGAATATTTCGGAACCTTTTTCGATTGATCCACCGTATACACGACCTGTTGCGATTTCACCTGCGTGTTTATCGATACTTACATCAGTTACCATTACAGCTAATGGACTGGTTGAATCGGTGTTTATCATACCTTGTCCTTCTACACTTTCGATATCTCCAGACCATACTTTAGGAATTCTGTATGCTTGTGCAACTTTTGGACTTGGTAAGTGTTCTACTACCATACCTAAGATAACTTCTTCAATTTTAATTTTTTGAGCTAATTCTTTTTGGTTATCTTCATTACAATAAGCGATGATATCTTTGAAGGTTATGTTTGTTTTTAACATGTGAGGTACGTTGATACCCCAGTTGTGGTATGCTGAACCGAATGCTACTGAACCATCTTCGATTCTTACTTGCCAATCATCTTTGAATTGTTCTGGTGCCATGTTTTTGATAAGTTTGTTTACACCTGCAATGATTTTAATGAATCTGTTTTGTAATTCAGTATCATCAAGTTTTAATTCGTTGATAAGTCTGTCTACTTTGTTAATGAAAAGTACTGGTTTAACATTTTCTTTTAATGCTTGTCTGAGTACTGTTTCTGTTTGAGGCATAATACCTTCTACTGCACATACAACTACTACAGCACCATCTACTGCTCTCATTGCACGTGTTACGTCTCCACCAAAGTCAACGTGTCCTGGTGTATCAATAAGGTTGATAAGGTATTCGTCATCATCATAGGTGTGTACCATTGATACGTTTGCTGCATCAATTGTAATTCCTCTTTCTTGTTCCTGTTCATCGAAATCTAAGAGTCTTTGGTCACCTGCTAATTCAGCGGAAATCATTCCAGCACCTGCTAAGAGGTTATCTGATAATGTTGTTTTTCCGTGGTCGATGTGTGCTACAATACCAATGTTTCTGATATAATCAGGTTCATACATTAATTCTTTGATTTTATTTACCATTTGATCTCTACGACTCAAATAAATCACCTAAATGTTAATAATAATATTTTTTTTAATTAAAGTTAATTTATAATTTTTATGTTTGAAATATTTAAAAAGTTTAAAGAAAGATTTTGTAGAAAATCTAGTGTGCGGATCTTGCTACTCTTTCTTTTTCTTCTTTTTTCTGTAGAGCGTAACTTCTAGAATCTTCGTCAGCTGCTAATAATATTTCATCAGCTAAACATTGTGCTGCTGATTTTGTGTTTTTGAATGCTGATTGCATTGCACCTTGGGTTAAGAATCCTAATGAAAGGTCTACTCTTCTTTGTGGTGCGATATCTACAGCAATTTGGTATCCTATACCACCGTATTTGATACGTGTGGTTTCTTCTCTAGGTGCTGTGTTTTCTACAGCTTTTACTAAAACTTGTACAGGATTTTCATTGGTTTTTTTGTTGATTATTTCTAAAGCATCTTCTACAATGGAGTATGCTTTGTTCTTTTTACCACTGTTTCTTTCTGTTCTCATAATTTTGTTCATGAGTCTTTCTACGATTGATACTTTAGATTTTGCGAATTGTCTTTTTACGTGACGACCCATTGTGTGAGGTACAACAATTTCATCTAAGCATACGTAGTTTTGTAATCCCATATCTTCTACTGTAACTTCTGTTACATCCCATTTGTCGAATAATTTGAAGCTCATTTAATTAAATCTCCTTTGAAATAAATTACTTACCTTACTGGTTTTTCGATTTTTCCACTTACCATTTCAGATAAAGCTACGTTGTTTACTTTTGTAACTTTCCATCTTACTCCAGGAATATCACCCATGGACCTACCTGATGGTCCTCCGATTCCTTCAATCATTACTTCGTCGTGTTCATCAATAAAACCGATTGCCCCGTCACCTGGTGCAAATGCAGTAATTTGTTTACCGTTTTTAATTAATTGAACTCTTACACATTTTCTGATTGCAGAGTTAGGCTGTTTTGCTTCAATACCTACTTTTTCAATTACAATTCCTCTTGCTTGAGGTGATCCTTCTAATGGATCTGCTTTAATATCTAATCCGAGGGTTTTACGTTTGTATTGTGTGTCTTTCCATCGGAAGTTTTGTCTGTTATCTTTTAATTTTTTTGCTGCGAATAATCCTGGCAAATTTATTCCTCCATTATACTTTTATTTAAGCTATTCTAAGTTTTTTTAATCAGTACATGTAGATATCATACGATGAATAATATGACCTACTGCACCTCTTTAATATTACTAATTTTACGTGAAATAATTCACATACTTATCATTATAGTTTGTAGTATTAACTGAGTTTTTTAAAGAATTTAGGATGATAAAATATCACTATTTTGTTAATCCCAAATGTTAATCATAAATATGGTTATTTTATGATAATATTACTAATTTCAAATTGTCTTTTAGCAAATTGTCTGGCTCGCTGAATATTATGACCATTTTTTCCAATAGCATTACGTTTATCCTTTGAGTCGACATCCAAGGTGGCGATTTTATTACCCTTTGCATCAGTAGAAAATTCTATTGAATTTATCTTGGCTGAAGATAATAAATTTTTTATAAATTCGCCGGGATCGTCGGAATGTTCAATTATTTCAACACTCTTATCGACTGATTTTTGCATCTTACCAATAGTACTTCCACGTTTTCCTATTGCTAATCCCATATCTCCTTTTTTTACCAAAAAAGTTACCTTATTATGTTCGTCATCAACAATGCAGTCTTTGACTGTAGCGTTTGTTATTGTTTCAAACAAACTTATATATCTGATTTCGTTAATTGTGAATTTGACGGACATAGTATCTATTTACTCCTTAAGCTCTAATATGTTAGAGTCTCCTGGTTCCTGTACAACTAGAACTGAAACTGTGAAAGGTTTACCACAGATAGAACCTAAGTCTACACTTGAACCATCAAATATATGTACTGGTATTTCGGATAAATTTGAATAAATTTCAACATCCTCTTTTAAATTTTTAGGAGCGTTTGCTGCCATTACAACTAATTCTCCATTTCCAAGTTTAATTGCTTGGATTGATTTCTTGGATCCTAATATAACCTTACCAGTGTCTACGGCTACACGTATCCCTCTTTCTATATCCATTAAGTGCCTCCTAATCTATTTTTTTCATATTGATACCAACAGACCCCGTTCCGTGAGGTATTGGTTGTCCAACAATAACATTCTCAATTATACCTGTGAGATGATCAACTTCTCCACGAATACTGGCGTTAAGTAAGTGTTTACCGGTTTCCTCAAATGCTGCACGAGCAAGAACACTTGATTTTTCACCACTAATACCGTGTCTTCCAATGGATTTTACAGTACCATCAGAAGTCATCATATCAGCAACTAGCATAATGTGTCTAATATCTACACTAAGCCCCTGTTCTTCCATGGTTGTGTATAACTCATGAATAATAGCATTTCTAGCAGCTTCGATTCCAAGAACTTTTTCAATCTCAAAAATATCGTTGGTTGTAGTTCTAACAATATCTACACCAGGGATTTTGAGAATAGCTCCGATATTAGAACCTTCGGTATGTATTACCCATTCATTTTGTTCATGACGGATAACAACTTTACCTATGCCTTTAACACCACTTATCTGAAGATCTCTGATTTTATCAGCAAGTAATCTTAATTCTCGAATACCTTGTTGAATTTTTTCTTCATCATTAGAAAATGTGGTTTCAAAACTCAGTAAATTATTATTTATTGTTACATGTTTAAATGTTTTTTCTATTTCACCTGTAACTTCTGAAATTTCAAGTCTTCTTTCATCAAGAATATCCTGGTCAATCTCAGCGGTAATTACATTATCCATATAATTTACATTGAAATTTTTGATAACATCATTCAAGGTAATTTTACCTATTTTGTTACCCATTTTTCTGATGAATTCTTCATCATTTTTAAATTCGTCAGTGAAGTAAATATCCATTGTAGGGGTGGATATTTTCTTACGAGCATCTACTACCTCAATAAGACGAGGAAGCCCTAAAGTTACGTTTAATTCTACTACCCCTGCATAGTGGAAAGTACGCATGGTCATCTGTGTACCAGGTTCTCCAACAGACTGTGCAGCAATAGTTCCTACTGATTCTCCAGGTTCTACTTCTTCACGTTCATAAGCTTCTTTAACTTTAAGAACTAATTTTTCAAGCTCTTCATCGGTTAAATTATTACGTTCACCAGCTTCTGCAATTTCCTCTACTAGTTTAATAGGGAAATAATCTGCTCCAACTTCATTAACAACTGTTTGAACTTGTTCTACATCCATATTTATACCCCACTTATTTACTAGCACGAGAATCTTCAAGTCTCATTTCTTCAATTAAACGATCTAAATTAGCAACTGCTCCGTAATCACTTTTTGCAGGGTTAATTCCATCTTCACCATATTTAAATTGGATGATGGTACCTTTATTATCCCTTACAGTTCCATCTTCATGCACACTTAAATCATGTAACGCATTTACAAGACGTCTCTGCATGTAACCACTTTGTGCTGTACGAATAGCTGTATCTACCAATCCTTCACGACCACCCATAGCGTGGAAGAAGAATTCTAATGGGTCAAGACCTTTTTTATAACTGCTGTGTACAAAACCACTAGCTTTAGAACCTACATCCCCCTTATGGAAATGAGGTAATGTTCTGTCTATGTAACCCCTGTTAATACGTCCACCACGAACAGCCTGTTGTCCTACACATGTTGCAATCTGAGTTAAGTTAAGCATGGAACCACGAGCACCGGTTAATGCCATGATTACTGCACTGTTATTTGTTGTGAAATAATGTTCTGCAATAACCCCTGTGTTATCCCTAGCTTCCCCAAGCACTTGCATGATTTTCATCTCAAGTGTTTCACGTAAACTACGTCCTGGTAATGCTTCTAACTCATTATTTTCATATGCTTCAATAAGTTGTTCCACACGACGATCTGATCTTTCAAGTAATTCGGCAATCCTGTCTTCAGCTTCTTTAGGAATTTCCTCATCTGCAGTACCTGTGGTAAATCCTCTTTGCATTACCCCACCGAATACTGCGAGTTTTGTTCCGTGATCCAGGAAGTATCTTGCATCACTTGGACTGAATTGCTTTACGATTGCATCCAGGATTTTTCCACTACCGGAACCGTATCCTTTATCGTCAACTACACCCTGTAATAATTCACCGTTACTGATTACTACATAAGCATCGTATTCACAATCTCTTTGTTTACATTCTTCACATTTACGACAGATTTCAGCTTTGTAAACCAAATTCAATTTGTCAGGTAATAATAAACTGAAAATTTCTTTACCAGTCCAAGGTCTTCCTTTTGCTTCCGGTAATTCCATTTTAGAACGTTTGATTATTTGGAATGCTTTATCTTCTTCAAAGACTGTGTCTTTGTGTGTAAGTAAGTATGCACCAGTAATATGGTCGTGTATAGCTCCAATGATAGGACCACCGTAACGTGGTGAAAGGATGTGTTCCTGTACTTTCATGATGTCATTTGCTTCTGCACGAGCTTCAGGTGTCTGGAATACGTGCATGTTCATTTCGTCTCCATCGAAATCCGCATTGTATGGAGGACATACACATAAGTTTAATCTGAATGTTTTGTAAGGTAATACTCTTACTTCGTGAGCCATCATTGACATACGGTGAAGTGAAGGTTGACGATTGAATAATACAATATCACCATCAATAATGTGTCTTTCAACAATGTAACCAGGTTCTAAGTTTTCGATAACTGTTTCCTTGGTTTCATCATATACCCTTATTTTACGTCCGTCAGGTCGTATAATATAATTTGCTCCAGGGTGTACATCAGGACCATTATTAATGTATTCTTTCATTTTATCAATGTTCCATTCGGTAACTGCTATTGGAACTGTAACTTCTTTAGCAATCATTTCAGGAACACCAACTTCATTAATACTTAAAGTAGGGTCCGGAGATATTACTGTACGTGCTGAGAAGTTTACACGTTTACCTGCAAGGTTACTTCTGAAACGACCTTCTTTACCTTTAAGACGTTGAGCTAAAGTTTTTAACGGTCTTCCTGACCTGTGTCTTGCCGGTGGCACTCCACTAGCTTCATTGTCAAAGTAAGTGGTTACGTGATATTGTAATAATTCCCATAAATCTTCAACAATAAGTTGAGGTGCACCTGCTTCCATGTTTTCTTTTAACCTTTGGTTAATACGTAATATGTCCACAAGTTTGTGTGTTAAATCGTCTTCTGATCTTTCACCGGTTTCAAGAGTGATTGATGGTCTTACTGTTACAGGTGGAACAGGCAGTACTGTTAATACCATCCATTCTGGTCTTGCAACTTTAGGATTAATACCTATATAAATATAATCTTCTTCAGGTATTGTTTCCAATCTTTCACGTACTTCACTGGCTGTTAATTTGTAATTTCCTTCAACAAGAGAAATAGGTTTGTCTATTTTAATTTCTTCTTGTTCTTCTTCACAGTAAGGACATTTTTCCTTTTTAGCTGATAAATGAATTTGTTTTAATATTCTTGAAATATCTTCACCGGCATCAATTCTTGATTGAAGTCTGTCATGGTATTCAAGTTTTTCAGTTTCATTAAGTAATACTCTACCACATTTACGGCAGGTAGATCTTAATATTTTATGAATAGTATCAGCAAATCCTACATGTATAACCGGACGTGCAAAATTTATGTGTCCAAAGTGACCTTGACAATCTCCACCTTTTGAACCACAAGTTCTACATTTAAGCCCAGGGTCAATTACTCCAAGTCTAGGATCCATTAATCCAGCTTCTATTGGATAACCGTCTTCATCATAGGTATCTGGTGTTACAATTTTTGTTACGGACATCTTTCTTATAGTTTCTGGTGACATGAGACCAAAATCTATTTCAGATACTTTCTTTATTATACCTTTCAACTATTAATCCTCCTCGAGTAATTTATGCTTTGTCTTCTAATACTAAGTTTGGTGAAATACATAGAGATTTCAATTCATCTAATAATAATTTAAATGCGTATGAAATTTCAATTGGGAAAGTTTCAGTTTCACCACAGATTGCACAGTAAGTTCTATCACGTATTTTATCTCTTACTGCTAATCTTCCACAATCACCACAGATTAATGCTTCATATTTATCTGATTCATCAAGTAATCTTTCTTTTAAAGCAAGAGCTGCACCGTGTGCGATTAAACAGTCACGTTCCATTTCTCCAAATCTTAAACCACCTTCTCTTGCCCTACCTTCTGTAGGTTGGCGTGTGAGAACTTGTACCGGACCTCTACTTCTAGCGTAAACTTTGTCTGAGGTCATGTGGTGTAATTTTTGGTAATATGCCACTCCAACAAATATTTCAGCATTGAATCTTTCACCGGTGATACCGTTGTATAACTGTTCACGACCGTGAGTTTCAAAACCGTTTTCTTTAAGTAAACGTTTGATTTCTTCTTCAGGAACACCAGTAAATGGAGTACCGTCAACACGTTCCCCTTCCATACAACCTGCTTTACCTGCTAACATCTCAATAATCTGTCCAATGGACATCCTTGATGGGATAGCGTGAGGGTTGATCATTAAATCAGGACACATACCTTCTTCGTTGAAAGGCATGTTTTCTTGTGGTACTATTAATCCAAGTACCCCTTTCTGTCCGTGACGTGATGCAAATTTATCACCATATTCAGGTTGTCTGTGGTCTCGAACTTTAACTTTTGCTAACTTACTTCCTTCAATGGTTTCTGTTAACATTACTTTGTCTACTATACCATGTTCACCGTGTCTTACGGTTACACTAGTTTCACGTCTTCTTTCAGCTACTGTACCGAATTCGTCAACATCTTCAAGGAATCTTGGAGGTGATGTTTTACCTATAAGTACGTCTCCACTAGTAACTGTAACTTCAGGATTGATTAATCCATCTTCATCTAAATTTTTGTAAACTTCTTCAGATCTGTATCCTCTTACCATGTTTTCAGGATATTCGAAATGGTCTTCCTGTCCACCAGGATATCTTCTTTCAGATGCTTCATAAGATCTGAAAAATGAAGATCTACCTAATCCTCTTTCCAATGCTGCTTTGTTCATAACAAGAGCATCTTCCATGTTACATCCTTGGTAAGATAAAATTGCTACAACGAAGTTTTGACCGGAAGGTCTTTTATCATATTCAGTTGAAACCATACTTTTGGTTTTAACTATAGGCATCTGTGGCTGGTGTAAAAGATGTGCTCTTGTATCGGTTCTTAAGTTATAATTTGATACATAAAGCCCTAATGCCTGCTTTGTCATACCTGCTTCCATTGTATTCCTTGGAGAAGAGTTATGATTTGCATAAGGAATAATTCCGGCACAGATACCTAACATTGTTGAAGGATCAATTTCCAAATGAGTATGTTCTGGTGTTAAATCTTCTTCAAACATTGCAATGTATGCATTTTCTTCCTCTTCAGCATCAATATATTCAATTATACCTTCATGAATGAGGTCGAACCATTTCATTTTACCTTCAGCAACTTGATCGATAATTTCATCAGTCAACATGGATTGACCGTTTTCAACAATAACTACTGGTCTTCTTGCTCTACCCGGATCTGTGAATATGAATATTTCATTATTTTCTTCATAGAAAGTAATGTTTAATTCATGGGTTAACTCATTAGATCGTCTTTTAGCTTTAACTTCTTCTAAAAATGCTTCTGGTTCATCAGTAGTTCCAATTAATTTACCATTTATATATATTTTAA
The DNA here is from genome assembly GCF_016282985.1 of Methanosphaera sp. Classification (GTDB taxonomy): domain Archaea; phylum Methanobacteriota; class Methanobacteria; order Methanobacteriales; family Methanobacteriaceae; genus Methanosphaera. The sequence goes on along the minus strand of NZ_JAEELZ010000003.1, from coordinate 9,651 downwards.
CTGTTACCATTATAATTCTCCCACGTAATTACCTATTCTAAATTATGATCTAATGGTGTTATGTGTTCTAAAGCCCTAATATCTTTTTCAATATCTTTTAACGGATATCCTTCAGATATTTTTGTAACGATAGCTAGATTTTTTACCAATCCACAGTTTGGTCCTTCCGGAGTTTCGTTAGGACATATCTTACCAAACTGGGTAGGATGTAAATCTCTTGCTTCAAAGTGAGGTTGACTTCTTGATAATGGTGAAACAACACGTTTAAGGTGTGATAAAGTACCCATGTAACTGGTTCTGTCTAATAACTGACTTACACCAGCTCTTCCACCAACCCAATTACCTGTTGCAATTGCGTGTTTAATATTTTCAGTTATTACATCAGACCTTACTGCCTGTTTAACTGAAGGTTCTTTTCCACGAGACAAACTACGTTCTAATTGATAAGTCATATCCCTTGTGAGACTTGTGAAAGCAACTCTGAATAAGTCTTCCATAAGATCTCCAGAAACTCTTAATCTTTTATTAGCATAGTGGTCCTTATCGTGAGGTTCACGTTCACCGTTGATAACTTGTAAAAGCATTTCTGTCATTTCAGCCAAATAAACTGCCTTATCGATACGATCTTCAGGATCTACCCCAACGTGAGGTAAAAGATATCTGTCAATTACATCTTCTGCACGTTTTATTCTGTATTCTTCAGTCATACCTTTAGCTACTCTGTTACCTATGTATTTAACAGCATCATATTTTGTGTTAATACCAGTTGTTTGGATATCGTCAATTAATAAGAATTGAGTGTTGATATCTTCAGAAACACTGTTAACAAGATCTACATCTTTTTCAAATCCTAATGCCCTTAATAAAATAACAAGAGGTATTTCTCCAGGAACATAAGGGAATGAAATTCTTAAAAATACACCTTTTTTATGAGGTTTTCTGTATTCTAAAGTAATTCTTGCACGGAATCCACTTTTTATTGAAGTGACTACAGCTCTAGCTCTACGATCAGCTTTATCTTTTTCACTTTGTTCCAATATAATTTTGTTTGGAGCAATTTCTTCCATTGTTACAATAGCTCTTTCTGAACCGTTGACAATGAAGTATCCTCCAGGGTCTTGTGGATCTTCACCCATTTTTTCTAATTCTTCATCATTAAGTCCATGAAGGTGACATGCTTTTGATTTAAGCATGACAGGTAACTCACCTATATAAACTTTTTCCATTTCATAATCTTCACTATCCCCTTTTACAAGAGCCATGTCAAGATACATATGAGCAGAATAATTAAGATTTCTTAATCTTGCTTCTGCAGGTTCAATGATACTTTTTGATCCATCAGCCTCTTTGATGAAAGGTTTGACTATTTCAACATCACCAGTTTTAATAGTATATTCACCATGATCTAATGTAATAGGTTCAGTAATGTCTACAATTTCCTGAATCTTATTATCTAAAAAATCATTATATGAACGGATATGGTGATCTACAATATCATATTCATCAAAAAATGAATCAACCAATGACCATGCGTTTTTTGTCATATATCCATCTCCCATTTGAAAAGAAATTTTCTTTATAATACTACACACTATTATGTATTACAAATAATTCTTTTCCAAGTTTTAGTCAACTACTATACTCCCAAAAGGGATTGCTTAATGTTAAATGATTAATAATAATTTGAAAAAGTAATCCAACCTTTGATTATTTCTAAGTGATGGTAATAAAACAATCAAAAAGTTAAACAATACTGTATCATATCCACAAACTAATTGGTAACTGATAGATTAATAAAAAAAGGAAAAAATTAGCATAATTTAATTAATTTTACAGCAAGACTACATGTTGAAACAGAGAGTCCTCTCATAGGAAAAAACATAGCCAATACCATCAATTAATTATTATACATGAATTTAATAAAATCCTAAATTTATAAACAATCCATCACTTATCCAATAAGCATATAAATATTTATTCAGCAAAATAACCGTTAAAAAAATTATTTTAATGAAAAAAATTAATGATAATCATTTACAGCATTATCAGACATTTTTACAAATTTATCATATATCAAATATCATTTCATATTTTCAAAGCGTATATTCATTTAAATAGAATATAAAACTTTAAAACAATTATTTCAACCATAATTAATTTTAGAACAAAATATTTCATCCAATCCAATAAGCATATTTATTGAATTTAAAAATGAATGAAAGAAACATGATTTATAATTTAATTCTATAAATTAATACGTATACAATATGTATGTACTTAATCTAATAAAAACCTATAGGTTTATATACTAGAGGTTTCTTTTAAATACTCCACATTAAAATAAAAAAATTTTAGAAAAAATAGTAAACATAAAATTATTTTCTAACAATTCTATATTTAGTAAAAATACCTGCTGTTTCACTTTTTCCAGTAATCTGAATAAGATCACCTTCTTTTGCTCCAATAGCTTTAATAACAGGATCAGTAGGTAATATTTTAGGAATTTCATCTGCTTCAAAGTCATTTTCTAATAGAACTTTTTCAGCTTCTTCATCAGATAAAATGACGTGTTCTGGAACTAAATTATGTTGTAAAATATCTATTTTCAAATTATATCCTCCAATGAAAATAACTAATTATATTATTTATGATTCTTAATTTATAAATTTGATATCACATGAAAAAATAATAATCATAAAATAAGATAAACGGGCCCGACGGGAGTTGAACCCGCGACCGCCTGGTTAAAAGCCAGGCGCTCTCCCAGACTGAGCTACGAGCCCCAATGCAAAAAATTAATTATCAATATATTGTAATAATTCTAAATAAAAATATAACATAAATAGTAATAAGCGGGCCCGACGGGAGTTGAACCCGCGACCGCCTGGTTAAAAGCCAGGCGCTCTCCCAGACTGAGCTACGAGCCCCTATAAAAATTGAACGCCGTGGCCGGGATTTGAACCCGAGTCGCAGGCTCGACAGGCCTGCATGATAGCCTCTACACTACCACGGCATTTAAAAACATTTTTCACTTTGTCTTTATAACAAAGCACTATTAAATAGTTTATATTTCATAGTATATAAAGTTTACCCTTACAGATAAACAACATTATTACAACTATTAGTATTATTTATAAAAAAGGTTTATCCCGTCTGCCGGACTTGAACCAGCAACATTCGGATCTACAGTCCGATGCTCTGCCAAATTGAGCTAAGACGGGTAAGTGGGTCCGCCCGGATTTGAACCGGAGTCTCAGGCTCCCAAAGCCCAAAGGATCGACCAAGCTACCCTACGGACCCAATGCATAAATAAAATCAGAGCCTCAGGAGGGAATTGAACCCCCGACCGCTTGATTACAAGTCAAGCGCTCCACCGACTGAGCTACTGAGGCACCCGTTATTGTCCCAACTAATTCGAACATAATTAGTTAGAAGTCATTTATTATTTAATTACTTCATAATATATAAAGGTTTGGGTATATATTTTCATAAATTAAAAATAAAATATAAAGGGAAAATAATACAAATAAAACTTATTTCTTATCCCAATAATTTTTTAAAAATTATCTAATAGTTATTTCTTTTAGCAGATTCAATTAAAGCTTTTACAGCAGGTAATTCTTCACCAGCAATTAGATTTATACTTGCTCCACCACCACTACTAATATGAGTTATATCATCATCTAAATCCATAGTACTAGCTGCAGCTGCTAGGTGACCACCACCAATAATTGAAAAACCATTGGATTCGGCAATAGCATTCAATAAATCTTCAGTTCCTAAATTAAAACCTTCTTTTTCAAATACCCCTGCAGGACCATTTGCGAATAATGTTTTTGCTGCTAATATTTTTTCTTTGTACATCTCAATTGTTTTTGAGCCTATATCATAAATCGGTAAATTTGGAATTTTATCTGAAGGATATTCTACTCTACTGTCATCTTCCAAAATTGCTAAATCCACAGGCAATAATATTTTATCATCATATTGTTCAAGCAGTTCTTTGGCAACATCTATGAAATTCTCATATCCTCTGTCTTTAATGAAGTTTAAGTTATATTCTTGTAAATTGTAACCTTTGGCTACAAGGAATATGTTTGCCACCAATCCGGTTGTTAATACATAGTCCGCCTGGTTTGATTTAAGAGCATTTGCCATCACATTAATTGAATCATCTGCTTTAATACCACCCAATACATATACTCTTGGTTCTTGTGCATTGTCCAATATTCCGAACAAGGAATTTAATTCTAATTCCATTACTCTTCCAGCAATTGATGGCAATACTTGTGAAAATCCTATAATACTTGTCTGTGATCTATGTGCTGTTGCAAATGCATCGTTAACAAAATAGTCTGCCAATGGGTATAATCTCTGCACCATTATGGAATTTGCTTGTTCTTCTGCTGATAATTTTGGCATTTCTTCTGAGAAGAATCTTAAATTTTCCAATAATACAATTTCTCCATTAACCATATTTGAAATAACATTTAATGCTGCACTTGAGAATATTGAATCAACATATTGTACTTCCTTACCTATAATGTTGGATATCGCATGTGCGTGCTGTTTTAATGTTGTGAAATCTGATTTTCCAGGTCTACTCTGGTGAGCTAGAATTACTACTTTAGCTCCTCTTTCTGACAGTTCAGAAATGGTTGTAGAATGCAATACCATTCTTGTATCATCTAACAATTCCCCACTTAATGGATCTACTGGAGAGTTTACATCAACTCTTAGTAACACTGTTTTTCCTTCAAAATCGAAGTCATCCATTGTGTCAAAATTATATTTCATATTAAATACACCTTCTAGATTTTATTATATTAAACTTACCAAATCTAATAATGCTTGTTTTTGATCATCAGCTTTTATTATTCCTGAGGCTAAGAGTACACCTTGTGAACCTAATTCTAATGCTGCTTTCATATCTTCTCCAGTTGATATTCCGGCACCACACAGTACATTAATTTCTTTGTTGATTTTGTGTATTTCGTTTACTGTATTTTCTACTATTTCAGGATTTGCCTGGGATACAGGTATTCCTGTTCCAATCAATTCCGGTGGTTCTATAGCTATATAATCCGGATTGAATGATGCTGCAGCAGCACTTGTTTTTACATTGTTTGTACAGAGTACGCTTGTTAATTCCAAATCTTTTGTTTTTTCAACTACTGCATCTATGTCTGCAATTGTCAATCTTTGTTCTGAATGGTTAATTAAAGTTCCAGTAACTCCTGTTTCTTTTATTGCTTCAGGTAATGTTGAACCTGTGTGTCCTCCAGGAGTTATAGCATCCATATGTTGTGAATATACTGGTATATCCACTTCATTGATTATTGGGTATAAATCTACGGCTTGTGGTGCTATTGCCATATTTATTCCTGATTCTTCACTAGCTTCTTGCACATATTTTGATAATTGTACTGCATTTTTTCCAGTGGATTCTACATAAGTTTTATAGTTAAGTATTATTATTGGTGTTTTACTCATAATTTTTACCTACTAAAATATTTTATTAATATATATTTATCTTGATAATCATTATAGTAAATTTTGTTTTTATTTTTTAGTAGTATCTTTTTAACGAGTATTTACATATATAATATTTAGTATGATAATTTCAGATGAACAACGTAAAAATTTAGAAAAGAAAGGATATAGATTTGCAGGCAACTTTGCTCATGCTGCTAATAAGATCTGTCATTGGACACGTAAAAGTATCGTTGATGATGGAGTTTGTTATAAAGAACAGTTTTATGGTATTAAAAGCCATAGATGTCTTCAGATGTCTCCAGCTATCCCCTATTGTCAACACAAATGTTTATTTTGTTGGAGGGATACTGATATAACCAAGACTTCATGGGACAGTGATGATTATGATGATCCAAAAACAATTATTGAGGATTGTATAGCCAACCAGAAACAGCTGTTATGTGGTTATTTTGGTAATGACAATGCCAATCCAAAGAAATTGGAAGAATGTGTAATGCCAAATAATGCTGCAATGAGTCTTGCTGGCGAACCTTTGCTTTATCCTGAGATTAACCAGTTAATCCATGAATTTAAGAGGAAGGATTTCACTACTTTTTTAGTCAGTAATGGTGAAAATCCTGAAAAAATTGCAGCACTTGAAGAGGAAGAACCTACCCAACTTTATGTTTCATTGGATGCACCCAATAAAGAGACATATAAACGTGTTTGTCTTCCACAAGTAAATGATGGTTGGGAAAAACTTAATGAAAGTCTTGAATTATTATCCACATTGGATACTCGTAAAGTTTTACGTATTACCAGCGTTAAGGATTTGAATATGAACAATCCAGAAGAGTATGCGAAAATCACTTCAAAATGTGATATTGATTATGTGGAAATCAAGGCATATATGTTTGTTGGTGATTCACGTAACAGACTTGAGTGGGAGAATATGCCTAAAACTGTGGATATCCAGGAGTTTGCAAAAAGTGTTGCTCAGCATGCTGGTTTGGAAGTTATTGATGAAGTCGAGAAAAGTAGGGTATTGTTGTTGGGTGATAAAAAACCAGTAAAGTATAATAATTAGAACTTCTAATTATATGTAGAGGTGAACATTATATATGAGTAGAAAAACTATAGGTGCAATAATTCTTTTAATTATTGCTATTGTAATTTTTGTGCCTGTTGTTTCATCCAGTCAGAATGATGAATCAAGTATTGTTGTGACATATGGTGAAACAACTTATAACAATGCGAACTACAAAAGTCTTGTTGACAATTATTTTAATGTCAACAATGCTAAAGAAACTGTTATTACAGCTAGCGATGTGAATAAGATTTCATCCGGTATCAGTAACAAGAATTATAATTCAAATCAAATTTATTCATGTGCTATGGTAGATTTAAGTAGCAGCAACAATATTAGGATTGACGTGGATTCATCTAAGATTACGACCGTTACTCCTAGCATGTATAAATCTGCTCTGGACTCTGCCGGTATTAGTAAAGGTTATGTGAAAATTACCAGCCCTGTTGTTGCAACTGGTGAAAGTGCATTAGCTGGTGTAATGAAATCTTATGAGGAAAGTACTGGTAAAGAAATTCCTAAAGAAGTTAAAGATGCCGCCAATACAGAAATCTATACTGAAACTGAAATTGTTGAAAACACTGGCGCCAGTGCTGATGATGTCGCTAAAATTATGACAGAAGTTAAAGAACAAGTTGCTAGTCAGAATACAACTGATAGGGAAACCATCATTAATATTGTAAATAATGTTGTGAATAATTATAACATTAATATTTCTGATAGTGATATTGACAATATTGTTAATAGTGTTCAACAAACTCAAGCTGTTAAAGACAAAGCAGTTGAATATCAAGATCAAATAGTAGAATTTGTAAATTCTGATGAAGGACAATCCATTGTGGATATGATAATGAATTTTATTAATTCCATTCTTCATGGTGGTAGTTCTTCAGGTAATTAAATAGTTCTATTAATTTAGAACTCTCTTTTTTTTCTTTTAAAAATTTGTTATTAAGTATATTATTATAAAAAAAGTTGGTGGAAGAAGTAATTATTATAACTCTTGCATAATAGATACTGCTTTTTGTGCAGCTTTTTCCATTGATGTTTCGAATGGAATATTATTTTCTGTGAGTATTCTTTGTCCTTCTTCTTCATTTGTTCCTGTAAGTCTGATTACTATAGGAACTTTGTGTTCTGCTTCTTTGGAAACGTTAACTACTGCATTTGCAACATCATCTGCTCTGGTTATTCCACCAAGTACGTTGAGGAAGATTACTTTTACATTAGGATTTTTAAGTACTAGGTTAATTGCTTTGGTAATGTTTTCTTCTGATGCTCCTCCACCCACATCTAAGAATGTAGCTGGTTTTTCACCATAATATTCTATTAAATCCATACCGGTAAGTGTTAATCCTGCACCATTTCCTATTACTGCAATGTTTCCGTCTAGTTTTACATATGCAAATTCTTCATCTTTGAAGTCATCAAATTCTTTGATTTTTGTGTGTCTGAAAAGTGCATCATCATCTATAGCCATTTTTGCATCTGCAGCTATGAAACCACTTTCTGTTTTCATTAATGGATTTATTTCAGCTACGGTTGCATCATATTCTTGGAATACTTGGTATAATCTCCAGATAAATGTTCCTACAGCTGACACTTCACTTGTATCCACTCCCATTTTTAATGCTATGTTTCTTGCTTGATATGGCATGAATTCTTCTAATGGTTCAATGTATTGTTTTACTATTTTTTCTGGTGTTTCTTTTGCAACTTGTTCTATGTCCATTCCACCAGACATACTTGCCATTATTAATGGTTTTTTAGCATTACGATCGAGAATTATTGATACAAAGTATTCATCAAGTATTCCTTCAACTTTTTCTTCAATTAATACTTTAGATACTAATTCTCCTTTAATTTCTTTTTGGAATAGTTCTTTTGTTCTTTCTTCTGCTTCTTTTGGTGTGTCTGCAAAGAGAATTCCTCCAGCTTTTCCACGTCCTCCAGAAAGTACCTGTGATTTTACTGCCACTGGTTTAGCTATCATTTCTGCTTTTATTTTTGCTTCTTCTGGTGAGTAAGCCATGTAACTTCTTGGTATTCTTATGTTACCTTTTTCAAAAATTGATTTTGCTACGTATTCATGTATATTCATGGTATGCACCTTAATTGATTTTTGTTACTATTTTTCTTCCTTCTTCAAATGCATTCATATTTAATTCTTCTGTTCCTGCAGGTACACTATCAAGTATAGATTGTTTAGCTGCTTCCTGAGATATTATTCCTGTTGATTCTACAAAGGAACCCAACATTACTATATTTGCTACAATTTTCTTTCCCAGTACTTGTTCAGCAGTTTCTGTTGCCTTGGAAGTATATACCTGTAATTTTTTATTTTCAATTATGTCTTTAATTTCATCCTGGTAAACTAAGTCAGGATCTATGAGAAGTATTGCTTCTTCTTGAATGTCATCAATGTATTTAAGTAGTGCTTCATGACTCATAGCTACAAATATTTGTGGGCTATCTACTTTCGGATAATCTATTTCCTCATCACTTACCACTACTTCTGTTCTACTAGCTCCTCCCCTAGCTTCTGGCCCATAAGATTGTGTTTGTACAGCATAATTTTTATCAAATAATGATGCAGCTTTAGCAATAACAATACCACACATTAATACTCCCTGTCCACCAAAACCTGCTATTCTTATATCTGTTCTCATAGATTATTCACTCCTGTATGCTCGGTTTATATTTGTATCTGGATCTACATCAGAGTGTTGTGCTGATATTTCTTCTATTGCTTCTACAAACTCTTTTCTTGGTTTGTTAATATATACACCTGTGATGATTTTTCCTTCTAATTCTTCTTCACTCATGTCTTTTGACTGTTCTATGGTAATTGTGTTATCTTTTAACCAGTTTATCATTTCTACCGGACTTCTTATTTTGTTTTTTCTTCCATAATATGTTGGACATTGAGCTACCACTTCTATAAAGGAGAATCCTTTGTTTTCTAAACCTTCTTTAATAGCATTTGATACTTGTACCGGTTGAGCTGTAGTGTATTTTGCTACATATGTTGCACCTGCAGCTTTTGCTACTTCCGAGATGTTAAAAGGTTTGTCTGTTGAACCATATGG
>NZ_JAEELZ010000032.1 GCF_016282985.1 Methanosphaera sp. | reverse complement strand
TGGATATTTTCTATAAGGGTATATGGTTAAATATTTTTATTAAATACCTATACCCCCATGGGTATACTATATAATATAATATTTTAAGTATATAAATGTTGGCCTTTAAACCGTAAAAAATAAATTAATATATATAAAGTAAAGTAGATTTTTTAACCAAAATAAAATAATTATGTTAGTAACTCAATAATTATCTTTTTCAATCTTTGACTTTATCAAAAATTATATATAGTCAAAGAAATAGACTATTATTATACAACAATATTAAAGGCATATAAAATGAAATGTCCAATTGATAAAGAAAATATTTCATTATCATTCTTATTTACACTATTTCTCAAATCACAGAATTCTTATTATAAACACTATTTGAAAAATGAAGAAATAAATCTTCAACAGATTCCAATATTGTTAAAATTATTAAATCATAACTATATCTACCAAAAAGATATTGCCATAGATTTAAAAATAGATAATGGATTACTAACCAGAAATATTAGAAAATTGGAAGATTTAGGATATGTTAACAGAGAAGAAGATAATGAAAATAGAAGACAAAATAAGATAAGTTTAACTGATAAAGGAAGAGATTTTACAATTAAACTTAGAAAAGTAGGAATAAAGCGTGAAGAAGAAATTATGAAAAATGTTTCTATTACACGTGAAGAATTGATAGATTTGTTTTTGGAAATTTTAAACAATTCTAAAGAATACAATGAAGAGGTCATGGGGGATTAAATGGAAAAAACAAAAGGAAAAAACAGTAATATTGAATTATTAACTGGTGATCATAAAACAGCAATCAAAAAGTTAGCTTGGCCCATGATGGTAAGTATGTTTCTTATCATGGCATACAATTTAGCAGACAGTATATGGGTTGCAGGGTTAGGTTCAGATGCATTGGCAGCCATAGGTTTTATCACACCACTATTTATGATATTGGTTGGTCTGGGAAATGGTATAGGTGCCGGAGCAAATAGTATGATTGCTCGATTTATAGGTGCAAAAAATGTACCCGAAGCAAATAATACTGCATTACATAGTTTAATGTTAACCATTTTGATTAGTGTACTTGGTTCAGTTGCCATGTATTTTTTATTACCATCATTACTTGAAATAATGGGGGCAGGATCTTCAAAAAGTTTAGCTTTAGGTTATGGAGGAATTGTTTTTGCTTTTATGATAATTTTTATATATAGTAATGTAGGAACTGCAATTCTTCGTTCTGAGGGTGATGTTAAACGAGCTATGTATGTAATGGCAATTACGGCAATATTTAATATAGTTCTGGATCCGATATTCATTTACATTTTAAACTTAGGTATTGAAGGAGCAGCTTGGGCAACAGTATTTTCAGGATTTTTAAGTTGTTTAGTTCTAATTTATTGGATGCACATCAAAAAAGATACATTCATAAACTTGGAATTCAAAAACTTCCATTATGAAAATTCTATTACCTGGGGAATATTAAATGTAGCAATACCTTCAACTGCAGAAAACTTAATTTTCAGCGCTTTAGGAATAATTGAAAACTATTTGTTGGTTTTAGTTGCAGGAACAGTTGCAGTAGCAACATATACTGCAGGAATGAGATTAATACAGTTATCCATGATTCCATTAATAGGATTTGGTACAGCTTTACTTACAGTCGCTGGTGCATCATATGGGGCAAGAAACTATCAAAAATTACAAGATGCATTTTTCTATACATTAAAATTAGGATTAATAGTAAGTACAGTAATGGCAGTGATATTCTTTATATTTGCACCACAAATTAGTATGGTATTTGCATACTCTTCAAGTGCAAGTTTAGCACCACGTATTGCAGTTTTAATACAAATAATGATAATTTTCATTTATGCCGTCTGTTTAGGAATGGTATCTGCAATGTTGTTCCAGGGAGTTGGAAAAGGATTTACTTCATTAATATTAACATTCATTCGAGCATTACTACTTGAAGTAGTATTTTCATATCTGTTTGGAGTAGTAATGGGTATGGGAGAACAAGGAATTTATTATGGTGTAGTATTGGGAGGATTTTTAGGTGGTATAATTAGTTTCGTATGGGCAAATATTTACCTACAAAGACTTAAAAGAAACTTTCAACCTATAAGTGAATAATTATAATTCATTCTTTTTTTTTAATTTTTTTATATAATATATTTTTTATAATCGCTTTGTTCATATGATAATTAAAATATGAAAAAAATAAGAGTACATCTATATGTGGTTGTTTATTTTTTATAGTTTTTCATATGACATCAAATAATTAAAATATTAAAAACATATAATTATATATGGCGTGATAAAATGATGAAATGGGATACAGAAAAATTAGAAGAGATGACAAAAACACAAAACGAATTTACAAAAACCAAACTCAATTATACAAAAATTGCAGAAAAATATTTTGAAATGATTGAGATTACTAGGAAAAATGGGGATGTTCTTCCCTTAGCATTTAAAGATGTAGAAGTAGCCTACAATGGTAAAATAAAAGATGATTTAAAAGAAATTGAAGTATCTGATGAAATCATATCATTAATTGAAGAAAAAGAACAGGAAAGACAAGTTATGCATATAAAACATTTTTCAAGAAGTATCTCACACCAAACATGGTTTGATTTTTTAGATCAGGAAGTTAAAGAATTTATAAATAAATATCCAGAATATGGAGATTTAATTCTTTAAATTTATTCAATAAAACATTCAATTTAATATCATTTTGTAATGAACTTCATTAAAATAAACTTTTATCTAAAATAACTATTTTTATTAAATTTTTCATTTTTTTTTCAAGGTTCCTTAATAATTATAGGGATTGTTTAATTTTCAGGATTCTTTTTTAAAAAAAAATATTGAAAATAAGGTATTTTAATATATAATGATTTATTATTTTATATTTTCTTTAATAAATATAAATTTTCATTGATTTTTAGTAATATTTTTATAAGTTAAATTAGAAATATATTTTCACATTAATAAAGTTATTATTTTATTAATGGATACTTTTGTATAATATAATTAAACAAGAAAAAAATACTATATAAAGGTTTTTTTAAAATGTTTATTTAGGTGTACCACTAAGTAAACAATGCTTAATGTAAAAAAGGAGATATTTTATGTCGTTAAACAATAAGCATTGTCTACTATTTCTTGTTATATTTGCAATACTACTCTTTGGAGTAACTATGGCGTCGGCAACGGAAGTTAAAGATGTCAATAATATGCAAGAAATAATGGACGATATAAAATTATCCACACCCGACAATTATGATGTGGATAAGGTGGTACAATCTAGTACTAGTCAATCTAGTACAGATGCAGAGGTAAAAAATTATAATACAAGTGATAAAACAAATTATTCAGAAATTTCAGAAATTACAAATAGACAAACAGAAAATGCTATTAAAACAAACGAATTCAATATTACATCAAAAAATACTAACTTAAACAAAAACATTCAACAAAAAGTAAAATCTGAAGGTGAAGGATCATTCACTGAGTTACAGAGATTAATAAATGAAAATTCAGTAATTGATTTGGGTCAAAATTATCAATTTATTTCAGGAACAGATGATGATGAACTTGTTGACGGAATAGTTATCAATAAAGATTTAACCATATATGGTAACGGATTTACTATTGATGCTAAAAACTC
>NZ_JAEELZ010000031.1 GCF_016282985.1 Methanosphaera sp. | reverse complement strand
TCATTATTATTTATCTCTTTTTTCTCAATTATTAATATTTGTAAAAACAAAATATTTATTATGAATAACGAAAAATTGTTTGAAAATAAGATAGGGGTTATTGGTGCAGGATGTATTGGCCGAGCATTAATACTCAAATTACTGGAAAAAGGTTATCCTTACGATAATATTAAGTTAACATACAATGGTTCTATTTTTACATTCAGTGATATCTCAGACAATAATTTAATTGATATGATTTCATCTAATGCAGAAATCGTTAAGATATCCTCAATACTTATATTATCAGTACCACCACAATCATTTAAACCAATAGGTAACTTTAACTTAACAGATGATACTCTAATAATCTCATTCATGGCAGGTATTACAACAGATGCTATTAAAGCACAAACTGGTTCAAGTAATGTTGTACGTATAATACCAACAGGACCCGATACAATCACTAATTCACAGGCAATAGCAGGAGTTTATGGAGAAAATGAAATTGCTGAAGGATTATTCAAATTATTGGATATCGATTATGTTGTAGTGGATGAAGAAGAAAAAATGGATTACATTGCTATTGCCGGATGTTTGCCTGCAATATACTGTAGGGTGGATCCTCAATCGGATGATAATATTGAAGCAATTAGTAAAATTTCTGAAAGTTTCCCAGAATTTAGGGATATAGCTAAAAAATGTGAAAAATTAGTGCCTGAAGAAAATAAAGAAGAATTTATTTCCCGATTCACAACACCTGGTGGGGTAACTCAAGCAATACTTAATGGATTGAATAGTGGAAAATCTTTGTATGATTCATTAATGATGGGGATTGAAAGAAATAAGGAATTAAGTGAATAATTTCTTTTTGACTTTTTTTTTTATTTTGTTTTGTAGTTATTTAAATTACTTCTATACTAATAAGTTTTATTTTATTTGACAGTAGTTCTGGATTTTCATCAATTTCCTCTGATAATTTAGTAGTTATGTATTTTTTATTATCATCCGGAAAAACAGTAGCTATTTTTAAATCTGAATTATCCATTATTACACTGGCTAAGAAATTTGCTCCACTTGAGATTCCAATGCCTAATCCAAATTCTTTGGCTATTCTTTTAGCCATATTGATAGCATCTAAATCATCAATTAAAACAATATCATCAATTAAATCTTTTTCAACTATTCCTGGAATAAAATCATCTCCAATTCCTTCAATCATGTGGCTACCTTCTACCATTCCCATCTTGAGGATGGATAATGTTGATGGTTCTAGAGCAAATACTTTTGAATCGGGATTGTTCTCTTTTAATTTTTTTCCAATTCCCATTAGTGTCCCACCTGTTCCAATTCCGGATACGAAAGCATTTATATCTGGAATTGCATCAATGATTTCTTGGCCCGTCGTTTTGTATTGGGCTTCTACATTTAATTTGTTATCAAATTGAAGTGGTCTGTATGCACCTGTTTTTAAAGCAAATTCTTCTGCTAGTTCAAGAGCTTTTTTAAATCCACCTTCTTTTTTGGATACTAAGTGGACATGGGCACCATACATTTCGATGAGTTTTCTTCTTTCTAAACTCACCCAGTCCGGCATGAATATGTGAACATCATGACCAAAAAGTGCACCAATTGCACTAAAAGCAATACCTGTATTTCCACTTGTTACTTCCACAATACTTTGATTTTCCCTTAAATTACCATTTTTTCGTTCTTGTTGGATGATATATAATGCAATTCTGTCTTTTATACTGCCCGAATAATTGTAATATTCCAGTTTAGTATATATGCTTCCTTGTTTTCCTTCATAATCATAATTGATTTTTATCATTGGCGTATTACCAACTAACTTTTCAATATTCATATTATTCAATCCAATTAATAATAAAAAAATATAACTTGTCTTTATTTTACATAACAAAAACGTGAATTTTTATTGTAAAATTTTTGTAGATTTTTAGATAAGAATAAGAATGTACTCTAAAAATAAACTATCTCTAATTATATTATTGATTACATTTACCTTTAATTTTTCCATAGTATTATGTGAAAAATTAATTTTAGTTAATCAATTGTAAAAATCTATTAAATAAATTACTTACTTGATGGACTGAATAATTTAATATTTTAAATTTAATCACATGAATAGATTTGTTATTGGAATTGATTATTTGCTTTGATTTTTAAAAATATTAAAAAAAAGTATATTGTTGCCAAAAAGAAAATATTTTTATAGTTTTTAGGATATTTGGAGTTTTATTTTCTTTTGGTTTTCTATTATGTTAATAAGGAGTGGTGAGTTAATTGACTACATTTGAATCATTTTTATAATAGGTGATTTGATTCTTTGTTATTTTATTTCATTTGATAAATTTATATTTTTGAGTGATTGTAGTCTTGTCAATTTTTAACTCGGCTTTTGAACTAAGATTTAGGTTTTTTTTATAGGATATAATTATTTTTAGGAAAACCTAAATTCTTAGTCAATTAAATGTTGTACTCTAAACTATATAAAGGTTTGGGTATACCTAAAAATTTTTCTCAATGGAAAAACTTGTATAAATACAAATAAAAGTATAATTCAATTAAAAAAAAATAAAATAAAATAAATTAATATTAATTCAATATATTAAAGGAATTAACATTTCCCTAATAAATAATAAACTAATTGTTCTGCAGTACGACCTGATTGGGCACCGTGGGTTCTTAACCAAACGGTAGCTTCATGTTCTAATTCTTCATCACTCAATTTAATTTCGGGATATTTTTTAGCTAAGGTTTTTACTATCTCTAAGTATTCTTTAACACTAGGTTTATGATATCCAATAGTAACACCAAACCTATCAACTAATGATAATTTTTCACGTATTGTATCTGAATGATACATCTCTTCAGAAGAAGAGGTGTTAACACGTTCATTCCATGTTTCTTTAATGAGATGTCTTCTGTTTGATGTTGCATAAATTAAAACATTGTCTGGATTTGATTCTAATCCTCCTTCAATTAATGCTTTAAGGAATTTGTATTCACTTTCAGATTCTTCAAATGAAAGGTCATCCATATACAAAATGAATTTATAGTTACGATTTTTTATCTCAGATATTATTTTGGAAAGATACTTGGTTTCATGCTTATAAACTTCTATCATTCTAAGTCCTTTTGGGTAATACTGATTTAATATTGCTTTAATGCTGGTACTTTTACCAGTACCTGCATCACCATATAACAATACATTGTTTGCCTTTTTTCCATTTACAAATGCTTCTGTATTGTGGATTAACTGTTTTTTCTGAATTTCATAACCTAAAAGATCATCAAGTACAACATCATCAAGGAATGTTATAGGTATCATAAACTCTTTATTGGGGTCATGGGATAAATGGAATGCTCTATTCAATCCATACTTTCCAACACCATATTTCTTATAGAACTCTGTTACAATATCCAACATTTCATCTTCATTTGGTGTTTTTTCTATGTTTGAGCTTAATTCTTGTACTTTTAGACTAACATCCTTATTAAACAATTGTTCTTTTTTAATTATTGCATTATAATCTGAGATAATACTGAAACAATCAATGTTTAATTCTTTCTCAATTTTACTAAAGTCATAGTTAAATAGTTTGAGGAATATTTTAAAGTCATTTTTTACAAAATCATTTACGCTTCCATCGGTTTTACCAACTTTTTCAGAGACTAATGTGAATGGATTTTCAGTTGTTGCTAAAAGATATGACAAGTAGTTATGCCATAAATTTTTATTGAATCCGTATGTTGTTGCGAGGCTAAGTAAACTGTTTATTTGTGTGTAAATATCACTAATTAACTCATCTTTATTATATGTTCCACCTTCAAAGTTTCTGAATATCGTTGAAAAGTTATTTAATATTGGTTCGTCTATATTTTTGTAAACGATGAGTTTTGAAATTAAATTATGCATTTTAATCACTTTTATTAAATTTATAAGAAAAATAGTTAAAAAAAAGGTTAAGGTATGAATTTATTCAAATTCAATGGTACTAGGTGGTTTGTTACTTAATGATAAGGATACATGTGTTATTTCAGGTACATTTGCAGTAATTTCCTGAGAAACCTTGTGTAAGAAAGGCCATGGAATGTCTGGTACATTTGCAGTCATTGCATCAAATGATTGTACCATTCTTATAACGACCAGGTATCCGAAATCTCTTTGATCCCCTTTTACTCCAGTTACCTTGCTGTCTGTTAATACTACAAAATATTGCCAGAGGTCTTTATGTAATCCTTCTGCCTCTACATGTTTATTAAGGATTGCATTTGCTTCTCTACAGATTTCTAATTTTTCTTTTGTGATATCTCCAAGTACTCTTACGGCTAAACCTGGTCCTGGGAATGGTTGTCTGTGAACAATTGCATCAGGAAGTCCAAGTTCTTTACCAACTTCTCTTACTTCATCTTTGTATAATTCACGTAAAGGTTCTATTATTTCAAGAACTAATCCATCAGGAAGAGTTACATTATGATGTGATTTGATTTTTCCTTCACTTTCAATCCAATCTGGGGCAATAGTACCTTGTAATAAGAATTTTGCTCCTGATTTTTTAGCTTCTCTTTCAAAGACTTCTATGAATTTATGGCCGATAATTTCACGTTTTTTCTCAGGATCTCTTACACCGGCAAGTGCTGCTATAAATTCATCTTCTGCATTAATTAATTTGAAGTTAAGTCTGTCTTTGAATGTTTCTTCAACTTGTTCTGCTTCCCCTTTTCTTAGTAAACCATGGTCTACAAATATTGCTTCAAGTTGGTCACCAATTGCTTCAGATGCAAGTACACTGGCTACACTGCTGTCTACTCCACCAGATAAAGCAATTATAACTTTTTCATCTTTAACTTCTTCTTTAATGTTTTTTATTGATTCTTCTATAAACTCTTTAGTGTCCATCATCATTTTATTCACACAACCTTAATTTTTACATAATTTGTAGAAGTTTTCAAATATTTCTCCACCTCGAGGCGTATGTTGAACTTCCGGATGGAATTGTATTCCATAAATGTCTTTATCTTTATGTTTCATAGCTTCAATAGCACATTTAGAGGAACTTGCTAATATTTCAAAGTCATCTGGTAATGTTATAACTTCATCTTTATGTGAAGCCCATACTTTCAATGAATCACCGATGTCTTCAAATATACCAACTTGTTTTTCTATGTTTAAATCTATTTGTGCATAACTTTCTATTTCTGCAGAGGTAGTTTCACCACCAAAGACATTTGCAATAATTTGATGTCCTAGACATATGCCTAATATTGGTACCTCTATCTCTTTGATAATATCTTCACAATTACCTATTCTTTCAATTGAAGGTCCACCACCTAAAATGATACCTTCGGGATTCATAGCTTTAATATCATCCAAACTTGTTTCATTTGAAACTAATTTATTTTCTATGCCCAAATAGGTTAAAGTTCTGGATATCCTATGATTGTATTGTCCAAAATTATTAATAATAACAATGCTCATATTAAATTCCCGTTTCAGTTATAAAATCAGTTAAAATATCAAGATTATTGATAATTTATAAATCTGTTATATATTACTTCTATTTATATATAATATTATGGAATTAGATAATATTATAATTATTGTTAAAAGTTGTATAATTGTAGCTATTTAACATCCATGTTTTTTCAAAATATTGTTAAATATAATATTTTTCTTGGTTATTACATACTTTGTATATGAAATAATTAACTCATTTTTGACAGTATAAATCACATTAATAAAAAGGTAAAAATTATGGCTATTTTGGATAATTTTGAAGAAGACATGACTTATGAAGTATTGGTATCCACTAAAAATGAAGATGGGTCTTTGAATGTTAAACCTTTCGGTTTGAAAATTAGGGATAATGATTTTATTTTTAAGATATTTCCTAATAAAACCCTTTTAAATATTAAGAACTCCGATGAATTAACAGTATATTTTTTACAGGATGTTTTAATATTTACTAAAGCATTAACTTCTAATCTGGATTATGATGACTTGTTGGATGAAATTAATTATGAAATATCTTGTAAAATTTCAAATATGGATACAACAATTATTGATGATGGTTATGGAAAAAATGTAGCTACGACAATAATTGCAAAACCAACAAAAATAATTGAACATAAGAAAACTTTACCTATAATAAATAGGGCATCTAATCAAATTATGGAATTGCTCATTGACTTTTCAAGATATG
Organism: Methanosphaera sp.; assembly: GCF_016282985.1. Taxonomy (GTDB): domain Archaea; phylum Methanobacteriota; class Methanobacteria; order Methanobacteriales; family Methanobacteriaceae; genus Methanosphaera. The sequence goes on along the minus strand of NZ_JAEELZ010000031.1, from coordinate 19,452 downwards.
AATTTATGGATGTAGATGCAAGAAATAATTTTATCCAAAAATTAAATTATTCGGAAAAAATAATAATAAAAACAGGAAATAAAAAACATTTGGATTCTTTAAATCTATTAAAAAAAGAATTAAAACAAAAAGAATAATGTTATTCTTCATGTGTTATTAAATCCATAAATTTATTTTCATCAACATCAAATAATCCCTTATCAGTAATCTTAATTTCTGGAACTACTGGTAAAGCCATAAATGATAATGTTGAGAATGGATTTTCTAAAGGACAACCCATCCTATTAACTAATTCATTTAATTGTGTGGATGTTTTGGCAACTTCATTAACCGGTTTGTCACTCATAAGTCCTGCAATTGGTAATGCCAATTCAAGTTCTTCTTGATTGCTTATAGCAACAAGTCCTCCTTTATTCTTAATTATTTTATTGGTAGCTTCAGCCATATATTCACTATTGGTACCAACAACAATGATGTTGTGTGAGTCATGAGATACACTTGAAGCAATAGCACCATTTTTGATACCAAAACCATTGATAAATGCATTTGAAATGGTATTACCACCATAACGTTCAACAACACTAATTTTTAGAACATCTTCAAATACTGACGGAATGATTGTGCCTTTATCTACTGTTAATTTTGCATTTCCTTTTTTCGTGATAATTGTATTAGGTACAACACGCATAACATTAACAATAGCACTTTTATGGTTTGGATTTTGAGCTTTCACATCAAAGTCTTCTGCTTTTTTGAAATCCACATGAAGACTTGTTTCCAAAGGTAATGGGTTTGCTCTGTATAATATTTTCTGTTTTTTAAATATGGTATTACCATTAACAATAACTCTATTGACTTTAAAATCATCTAAATTATCAATGAATACTAAGTCAGCACTTTTTCCAGGACTGATACTACCACAATTCAGGTTGTAATGTTCTGCTGGGTTGATGGTGACCATTTTAATAGCATCAAAAGGATCCATACCTAAATCAACGGCCTTTCTTAAACGTATGTTAAGATGTCCATTTATTAAATCATCAGATTTTAAATCATCTGTTACTATAAAATCTGCTGGAGTATTAATCATTTCTTCGAGCATATGTGATTCGGATCCTTCCCGAATCATAATTTTCATACCTAAACGTTTCTTTTCAAGAGCTTCAGCTTTACTGGAGCATTCATGTTCTGTTGAAATGCCATAATGAACATATTTCTGTAATTGTTCTCCACTTAGTAATGGTGCATGACCGTCGATAGGTTTGTTATATGTTTTGGCAGCATTGATTTTTTTGATTAAGTCTTCATCACCATCAATAACTCCCATGTAATCCATTACTTCACTTAAAGCAACAAAATCATCTCTTTTAAGGAGAGATTCTACATCAAAACTATCTATTGAAGCGCCATTGGTTTCAAACTGTGTTGAGGGTACACAGGAGGGGGCTGTGAAGAAAAATTTTAATGGTGCAAATTTTGCATCATTAATCATGTATTCAATACCTTCCATTCCAAGAACATTGGCTATTTCATGAGGATCACAAACAACTCCAGTAGTCCCATGTTTTAATGCTATTTCGGCATATCTTGAAGGTGTTAACATTGAACTTTCGATATGTGTATGAGCATCAATAAAACCGGGAACAATTATGTCTGTAAAATATTGGTCCACTTCTTTTATTGATTGAATTATTCCTTGTTCAATCTTAATTTCTCCAGGATATATTTCATCAGTAAACACATTTAAAATATTTCCTCTAATAATCATTTTATATTTCTCCGATTAGTAGTTCTTAGATTAAGAATTTAATTTAGAAGTCTACTTGATGCACATTTTTAACAAAACAAATAAAAAAATAAAATTGTATGCCCTTAAGTATTCAATTGCATCCGTCATCGCGTTCTTAACCTAATACAAGCTATTCTTAACATAAATGTCAATTTAATTATCCCCATAAAAAAGTAACATTTACATTTAATAAGCTATGTAAATAGTTTGTTTTGTATTGTATAAATATTTTAAATACTACTTTAATTTAAAAATATGAAAACGTGTTATTGCCTTTTGATTCTTATTTTAAAGTTTTATAGGGGTATTTTATAATTATTCTTAAAATCGTATCTTTATATTTATTTTGACTAAATTATTGGGGAAAAAGAAGGGAGGTAACTATTATTTTTTTTATTAAAAATTATAATATTTAAGATATTAAATATAATAATATATTGAATGTTCATATAATATTGAACTAGTATAAAATTATATTAATTTTTTTAAACTGCTTAGGTGATGTATATGAATACAAAACAAATGATTGTATTAATTATTGCAATGATTATGTTATTTTATATAGGTACAACCATGTTTTATAATACGGGTCTAGGGATAACGGATTTAAATCTTGAAGAAATAGAGTCTAATGGTACACAGTATGATTTATCTTTTATGTTACGTTCTGTAAGAAGTTTTGAATATTTGGATTGTGAATACATATTATTTTCAGAAGATAATCAGGAGATAGCTACGGGATCAACAATACTGACTAATATAACTGATGGAACTTTCACAATTAATGAAACTCTTAACAAAACAAATGAAGATTCATCAAAAGTTCCTAAAGAAGTAGAAATAAGAATTTATCAAGAAAAATTTAATCCAGAACAAAAAAATGCTGATGGAAGTTATTCTCAAAAAGTATTTTTTGAACAGAGAACACCAATAAACAAGTAGATAAACAGAATCTGATTGAAATTATAAAAGTAATACAAAATAGGATGTATATTGTTTTAATTGTATTACTTAAACTTTTTTTTTAATAATTCACTATGTATCTTCAATTATTATTGTAATTGGTGGATAATATTAGAATTATTAAGACTAATGTAAGAAAACCATTATTTATATCTATTATTTACACACATTTTATGAAGAAATCTGTTGAATCATAATAATATTCAGTTTCAAAATTATTCAAATAATATTTTCTTTCAAAGTTTTTTATAAACCTTTTGTGCCAATTATTTATGGCTAAATTATTTTTTACATAACGTGCTAATTCAATATCTTTATATTTGGCGTAAATAATGATTTTATCATTTTTTTTACGTTCTATATAAAAATGGCCATTACGTTTATGTATGTATTTGTCTCTTTTATGAATACGTCTGGTACTTTTTATTATGTGTCTAACTTCATCACCCCTCCATTTTTTAGTATCAAGGTATCTTTTTATTAGACAAGCCAGATCATATGTAGGATAGGAACCTATTACAATTTTATGGTTACGTATTTGTTTTTCTAATTGATATTTATTCCTGTTTTCATCTCTATATCTTATATTTTCACATTCATATTCAAATGAGGGTAAGTCTTCTTTTTTATAATCATGAATTATTGTAGAATCTTCACACATTAATTCCTCATCGCCATCATATTTTATAATCAAATCCCTTTCATAAAGAGCATTTATTAATTTTTTATGCGTACTTCTAACGAAACCCCCATAAATTACATGATATACATCTTTTCTTTTGTTGTATGAGATGTATTTATAAAATTCTTTGTGAGCTATTTTTTCTATAAGTCTAATATTGATTTTATTTCCATAAAAGGGCAATATTTTCTTTATTATGTTAGCATATTCATAGTTTTTATATGTTCCGAAAGTTCTTCCGGTTTTCTTATTTAATACTAGGTATCCGCACTCTGTTTTTTTAATTTGATATTTTGGAAAACGTTCCTGCTTTGGATAGTTTGTTGTTGCATTTTTATGCCATTTATTTTTCATAAGAATATTTCTTTGTTCAATAGCTTCTGTTAAATTATCAAAGGTTCCATAAGTTATACTTTTACAATAAATGTTCTTTTTTATAACGTACTTGCCATTTTGTTTATAAATATTCTTATAATTCATATTATGCCTCTTTTATTAACTTATCCAAAATTTTGAACGTATCTTTCTGTTGAATCCTTTTTGCGGTAACATTGTCTAAGTCATTTAAAACTTTGATTTTTTTCTTTAAATCTTTGTTTTTTTGGTTTTCCTTCATGTCTTCTATTATTATTAAAGTTATTTTTCCTTGTTTTTTTAATTTTTCAATCATTTTGTTTAGATCTGTTTTTGAGATTGTGCTGGTATATGTCTGTGTTATTTTGATGTTTTTTGTTTGGTATTGTATGTCTGGATCTAATGTTGTCGTGATTACATTGTATTTATTTCCAAATCTTTGGAATATTTCAATTATGGAATCGATGTCGTTATTTTCGTTAACTTTTAATGTTTTTGTTTTTTCATATTTATTTTTATATTTTTTCATTTATTTCCCTCCTTTTTGGTTTATTTTATTTTTTTGATGTTATTTTTAATTATTATTTAAAATACTATTCTGGTATGTATTATTATTTAATAATAATTCTATATAAAGGATTTGAAGGCTCTCACACACTCTTTCTTACTCACATGCACTTGGGGGGAGGGGGTGGTGATTTTAATATATAACGAATTAATTTAATACTTATCAAGACCCGGTTTCTTTTAAATAAGATATTTTACTAATTATCAATAGAGATAATTTAATTGAAGGAGATATGAAAAGAGGAGTTGGGTGGTGAAAATGAGTATATTTGAAGAGATAATGGATAATGATAATTCAGTATTTAAAAATCAGGAAATATTCAATATAGATTACTTTCCAGAAATAATCCAATGTAGGGATAAAGAATTGAAGAGTATATTGATTAACATAAAGCCATTATTAACTAATAATAAAGTATTGAACACGATTATAATGGGAAATTCCAGTACTGGAAAAACAACAGTAATAAAACATGCATTAATAGAAATAGAAGAATTTACCGATATAAAAACATGTTATTTAAACTGTAATATTCAGAATACTGCAAGAAAATGTTATTTTCAAATTTTTAAAATGTTGTTTGGTTTTTCACCCCAAAATAATATTGGTACAGAAATTATTCAGGAAGAAATAATGGAAAAATTAGAGGAAGAAGCGTTTATATTGGTTCTTGATGATTTGAATTATCTTCCAAAAGCAGATACAAATAAATTGATAAATGAATTATTAAGGGCCAATGAATTCTATCATTCGAATATGGCAATAATTATCATAGTAAACAACATTTCTTTTAAATATTCGTTAGAAAAGAATGCACAAAGTGTATTGCAGTGTAATGAAATAGAATTTAAGGATTATACTGTTGAAGAAATGTATTCCATACTAAAATATCGGTGTGTTTTAGGTTTTAAAAAAGGAGTAATAACTGATGATCAAATTATGAAAATAAGTGAAAATGCAGTTCATTACACAAATTTAAGATGGGGATTACGAACATTAAACTTATTGGGACAAAAAATAGAGTCGGAAAATAGGGATAAAATAGAAGATAGGGATTTGATTGAATATATCTTCACGTGTTAACTGATAAAATTATAATAATTTACGTAATTTTAATAATTTTCTTGGAGATACTTTTATCATAGCTTTAAGTAAAGCTTTTGTAGAAAGTTTGGTGATGTTGGCATTAGCAATAGCTCCAATGTATTCATTCATATCCTCATCTTCTAGATTGTATATGAAATCTCTTACTGTAATTAACTTCTTGAACTTCTTACCAATATTTTCATCAACATAATCCGCATATTCTTGTAAATTTTCTTCAGATAAATTATCCTCTTTAATAGCTTTTGCAGCAATTTGGCCTGCAATCATACCACTTTCAAGGCCTGTGTCAATTCCACCACCTGTAATAGGACTTACACATCCTGCAGCATCACCTACAAGCATGAAATTATCTGCAATAATTTTATCAAACACACCACATAATGGATTTCCACCAACATTAACTTCAACAATCTGTCCGTCTTTGGTTTCTTCATTGTTGGCTATAAAATCATCAAGATATTCCAGTGCTGTCTTTTCTCCTTTAACACCAGAAACATCAATACCCACATTTGCTGTGTCATAACCTTTAGGGAAAATCCAAGCATAACCTCCAGGAGCTACGCTTCCAAAATAAAATTCTATGGTATCATTTTTTTCCATTTTAAGATTGGTCATTTCATATTGTGCTCCAGATTCCATTTCACTAAGTGGAACCTTTGTGTTAAGTCCCATCCAAGAACCTACACGACCTTCGGGACCATCAGCACCAATGACTATTTTTGCTTTGATTTGATTGTATTTCTGGTTAAATGAAATAATATCTACCAGTAAATAATTGTCTTTTCTTGTTATTGATGTGGCTTCTGTTTTAAGCATTACTTCTGCACCATTACGTATAGCATCCATGGTAACATGTTTATCAAATACTTTGCGTTCAAGTATAATTCCTGTAGATGGTGTTTCTAAATTTTCTGAAGTGAACCATGCACTTGTATTGTCGGGTGCTACAAGTCTTGCTCCATCAATATGGCGAGCAATCCATCTTTCATCAGGTTCAATTCCTACTTTTTCAAGAACTCCATCCATGATACCTTCTCCACATCTTTTGGGAGTTCCTATTTCAGATTTTTTATCAATTATTAAGGTTTTAACCCCATTTTTACTAGCTTCTCTTGCTGCAATAGAACCAGCAGGACCGGCACCTATAATTAACACATCAACTTCTTTAATATTATTCATAATATTCCCTTTCTTTCTATTTATAAAAAAATCTAACTATTTATAATATATGCTTTTGTTTTCTTATTATTTTTTTCATTTAAATATTAAAAAATTTTCATGTTATACTGAGAAAGTAATTTGGATGATCATACTGTTTCAACGTTATATTAAATTATTTGATTGAATAACGATAATTGTCAACTATTGTACCATTAAAATCAAATATCTATAATTCCTTCAGTTATAATATCTAATATATCTTCTGTTTTATCAATTACTTTTAGTGGATATGGGTTAATATAGTCTTCATGACTTCCCTGACCATAAGTAACTAATATTAAATCTATTCCTGCGTTTTGTGCTACTTTAACGTCAGCATCTTTGTCTCCAAAGTATATTACTTCACTTTTATCAATATTTTCTGCTGTTATTATTTCATTGATTCTATAAGGATCTGGTTTATCGGGAACACCTTTTCTAAAACCAGAAATATACTTAAAATCTATTCCATCAAAGAAACGTTTGGCTAACTCTTTAACTACTTTTTCATCTCTATTAGAACAAATTGCAAGAGTTACTCCTCTATTTTGAAGCTCTTTTAAAACATCTATTATACCATCAAAAGGTTTTGTATTAGTTAGTGGATGTTTAGAATATACTTCAATATATCTGGGATATACTGGTGTTTCTTTACCCGCATTATTTTCATTTAAGTATTTTCTAAAAGTAGGATAATGCATGGTTTTTAAATCAACATCATACGGTTTTATTCCAAATTCTTTTAGTACTTGGTTAACACAGTAAAACGAATCTTCTATTGTATCGAGTATCATACCATCTAAATCAAAAATAAATAATCTTTTCATATGTATATCTTTTGTATTGAAAAAATAATAATATATTGTTCTTAATTGTATTTGGGGAATTCAAAATGATTATTAATAATGTGACAATAATAGTATAGTAGTTAGATTATTATGAAAAAAACACACACGAATAAGATAAAAATCAATGATATTGAAATAGAATATTCTGTTGAATATCGTAAAGTTAAATACATACGTTATGAGCTAAAGAAAGGAAGATTGCTTTTAATTTTACCAAAAAGAAGTAAAGTTGAAATTGAAGATGTGATTCATAAGAAGGATAAATGGATTTATAAGAAAATAAAAGAGTATTATAACGAAAAAGAATTGTTATCTAGTAAAACCAGGGATATGCAATTGCTTCGGAGAACGTTGCCTGAATTAAAAGATTTGGTTAATGTTTATGTTGAAAAGTATGAAAAAATTTTAAATGTTGAGGTTAATCGTCTTCAATTTAGGGATACTATTTATAAGTGGGGTAGTTGTAGTACCTTAAGAAATATTACGTTATCTAAAAATTTACGTTTTCTTCCGGATAGGTTGGTGGAATATATTGTGTATCATGAATTGGTTCATATTATTGTTTTAGCACATAATGATAAGTTTTTTGAAATTATTAAAAAGGAATTTCCAAATTATCTGCTTTGTGATGAAAAATTGAAACAATATAATTTTTTAATTGAAAATAATCTTTAAAATTTTCTTTAAAAATAGAATAATATGAAAGAAAATAATTATTGTTTGACTCTTGTAGGATGTTTATGGGAGTCTTATTTTCTTTGTCTTTATTATAAGTTATATTATGTTTTTCTAAGGAGTGGTGAGTTATAGACTTTTTAAAGTTTTTCTAATAGGTGATTTAAATTTAAAACTATTTGATTGTATGAATAATAGTTTTTTTTAGTAGAATATTTTTAATAGTCTTTTAATTTAACTCATTGACTAGAAGCATGGTAATTCATATGGCTAAATTTTTAGGATAACCTAAACTTCTTAGTCAATTAAAGATTGTACTTAAAACTATATAAATGTTTAGGTATACCTAAAATATTATTATTGTTTTAATCATTTTAAATAATAAATAAATTCATTAAATAACGTTTTATGTTTTTTAATATTTTTATTTATCTTTTTAACTTTAATAAAACAATTTCCGATTTTGTTCCCCATCTCATAGGAATATCCATTGAACCAACACCTGTTGTAACATGTAAATAACTATTTTTATTATTTTTTGACTTTTTATTAAATAAGCCCATATTATGGCCTTCATACATCAAATCACCGAACCAAATAATGGGATAAAATTGACCGCCATGGGTATGTCCTGATAATTGAAGGTCAAAACCAATATTGGCTAATGCATTCCATCCTATTGGCACGTGATAATTTACAATATTGATTTTATCCTCTTTAATGAAACTCTTTAACTCCTCTCGTGATGGCATCTGAATATCATCAAAACTATAACTTAAACCATATATATTTAAATTTTCATATTCCATACCTTCATTTTCCAATATAATTATCCCTGCCTTTTTACAAGCTCTATGTACATTTTCTAATCCTGGATAATAATCATGATTTCCAGAAGTAAAAATTATTGGTATTTTTACATTCTTTAATGATATGAAATCATCTTCTTCTACTGCAGAAGAACCATCTGCTAAATCACCCGAAATAACTACCAAGTCACAATCATCAGATAAATCATTCAATTTATTGGCAATATCATCGATTATCTGTTTATGTCTTATGGAACCAAAATGTACATCAGACAGATGTGCAATAGTATAATCTTTTTCCAGATTATTAAAATTTAATATCTGCTCTTTCACTACTATTTTGTGGGCATTATAATAAGCATAGATACCAATTGGTATTATAATTAATAATGAAAGCGTTATTGCTGCGGGAGGAATTTTTATAAATCTGCCAATTATGAAAATTATAATTTCATCTATAAAAATCATTACTAAAAACCATTCCCAAACACCGAATAATGTAGAAAAGAAACGACCAATTTTGGTAGATTTATTCTCTTCAAAAAACATGGGTACAGTCTGTAATAAACCCAATAGAATAACTAATATTGCTGTGTAAATATCAGCTATGCCTCCGAAGTATGAAAAAAGAAATTTCAATAAAAAGAATTGAAAAATTACATAAAATGGTGCTCCAAACAATACTCTTCTTGTTCTAAAACTCATATTATTCTCCTAATTTATTAAAAATAAAATAAAATTTTAAAAAGAAAAAATAAGAAAGGAGGTTATCTATTTTCTAAAATATCTTCTTTAAGATCAGATTTTGTGAATGGAACTTCTAAACCTATGTCTAATGCTTTATCAATATTTTTTTGTCGTTTTTTCTTCTTATTTGTGGCTAATTTTCTAAGCATTTCTAATCCAAATTTACCTTCATTAGTTTCAACAACTTCAAGAACACCATCTTCAACAGCATTATCAATAAGTGAAGCCCCTGTATCAGTACGTTTGATAATAGTTGACCATCCTTCTTTTGCTCCTACTGATCCACAGGAGAAATCAGATAATTCTGCTACGTAATCCATACAATATTGACATCCACTTTGTTCATATCCATGAGTTTCTTTTATAGGAATTGCAGTTTCATTATCAGATGTTCTGATGAATAATTTACCTTTTGAAATATCCATTTTAACAACTTTTGATGGGACAGTTTCAGCTTTATCTTGTATGAATGCTTTTAATGAATCATAAGGGAAATTTTCCATACAATAAATACCTGCTATTAAAGCTATTTTATCTGTAACGTGTCTTAATCCCATAGGATAAGTTTGCATTTTACGAATTCCCATAACTTGGCATGGTGTTCCAACTGTTCCTATTTTTTCAAGACCATAACTACGTGTAGCTTCTTTAATCATTGCAAGATTTGGACACATGGTGTATTTCGTACCCGAACTTTTAAGAATTTCTTTTTTAGTTGTTGCTACAATAGGTTCCGGTTTCCAAGGTTCATTTCCATCCCCTGCTACGATAGTTCCATCAATAATATTTTTTTCTAAGGCATATACTAGCAATGCCGTTACAATACCACCATCTTGGGCATTTTTTAATATTTTTTTATCCGTTGCTCTTGCAGTTAAAATTTCCTGATGTGGTCCTAGGACTGAATCTTGTATCATATTTCAAGCCTCCTTATTCTAATCCCATTTCTTTTTTGATTTGATCTATTGGCCACCAGCTACGTGTACATTGATAGTAACATAAACCACATTTTACGCATCTGTCGCAGTTGAATGATGGTCGTCCATCTTTCATAGTCATAGCTCTTGTTGGACATGCTGCTGCACAGGCTCCACAACCTATACATATTGATTGGTTAATGATTCTTTTTTGTAAGTCACAACCACATGCATCCTTATTTTCTGTAAACTTCATAAATGGTGCAAGGTAGTCCATGTCATTGTTTACTGCTGCTAATATTACTTTTTTAATCATTTGTGGGGATGGTGGACATCCTGGTATTGCCATATCAACTTTAACCAGGTGTTGTAATGCTAAAAATGATGAATGTTGCGGTTGTGCTTTTTGACCTCCTTTGGCATATACTGTAAATCCGCCAGTACATGCACATGAACCTAAAGCTACTAATAAATCGGATTTTTCTCTAGCTTCTTTAAGTTCTTTGATGGAATGTTCATCTTCAAGACATACTGATCCTTCAATTAATACGATGTCCATTTTTGGCATTTCCCAACAATCTACTAAAGTTTGTCCGTATACAATGTCTACAGCATCTAATAAATCAACTAATTCGTCATAGTTTTCAGTAAAAGACATTAAATCACCAGTACATCCTGAAAGATGGATGTAACCAATTTTTAATTTATTTCCTGAATTTTGTTTAACGTTTGCAGGAGATTTTTTTGTATTATCCTCACTATTCAATATATTTTTTAGTTTTTCAAACAAGGTATTCACCTTCTATTCTTAATCATAATAGTTATAATCATTTACTTAACATAGAATTTAAAATTTCTATAGTTTTATTTATTGTTTGCGGAATTTTATCTTCCAAAGTTTTACTTAATCCCATTTCCATTTCAAAAGGTATGTTTTCCGGTTGAATAACAATTAATTTGATGTTGACTTTTTCTTTTAAATCATGTAAAGGGTAAGTGGCTGATAATCCATGAACATCCATATAACGATTTTCTTCATGAATTTGATCTAAGTTTAAAACTTTAATGGTTCCAGCTTCTTCGTTTAGTGATGCAATATCAATTATAATTATATTTTTCCATTTTTCTTGGGGTAATGTGAATATATAATGTGGGGCACTGGTTGCTCCATCTATTACATAGGTATCTCCTGGAAATTCTATATTGTTCTCTTTTATATATCTTATAACTTCTGGACCAAATCCATCATCGCCATAAAGTGTGTTTCCACATCCAACAATTAAATTTTCATGATTATATGACATTCAATCCCTTCAATTATAACTGAACCATATCCTCTTTGAGAACTTCTTTACTTTCATCATCTACCACAATCATGTGGGTGGCACATGATAGACAAGGGTCATAAGCTCTTATTACATCTGGAGCATAATCATAATGATTTCCTTCTGTTGCCATACCCATTGTTGGAATGTTCCACGTTGTTGGTACAATACAGTTATATTCGCTTATAAATCCGTCAGATGAAATTTTAGCTGTATGTAAATTTGTTCCTCTTGGTCCTTCAATAACTCCAACACCTAAACGGTCTGTTCCTTCTAAATTAAATTTTGCCATGGTCTGTGCTGATGGATCAATTTTGTCAACTAATTCCAATATACGTTCTGCGGAATTTATCATTTCCTGTGCTCTTGCAAGGTGCTGTGCTTTAACTCCAACATCTTTGAATTTTCGGTATTTGTTAGCTCTTGCTCTAGGTCCGGTTTCTACGGGTGTATTATCATACAATGGTATTTGTGAACAAGCAGTTTTTCCAATTTTTTTTGCAGTTTTCTTTGTTTCCTCTGCAAATTCTTCATCTTCTTGTGATGTATATTTATCAGCATACCATGAGTTAGGCATGATTTCATTAATACTACTTAAAGATATGTTTTGTCTTGATCCATATGTGTTACTTGTTGCTAATACTGGTTGTGCATGTTTTCCTAAGTCTTCAGGGAATTCTTTTGCTTCAACATATTTTGTCATCTGTTCAACGTGTTGTTCTATTAATTTTATTACTCCGTTTATTCTGGTTTTTATTTTGTTTTTTGTATTTTTGGTAATATTATGAGCCATACCTCCGATTCTTATGTCAGATGGATGTATTCCTTCACCACCAATCACATCTTCAACAAATTGTGCCTGTTTACGTATTTCTGATATGTTTTTAACAACCTGTTTGTAATCTTCAGATGGTACAAAGTCAGGTGCTACTAGGAAATGATGTATTGCGTGACTGTTGACCATATGTGCATTTAAACACATTTCTCTAAGTATTTGTGCTGTTTTTGGTATTTCTATTTTTAAGGAATCATCAATAGCTTCAACTGATGCTAATGTGTGTGTAACAGGACATACTCCACAGATTCTTTGTACGATTACTGGAGCTGATTCTGGTCTTTTACCTATAACCATTTTTTCTATTCCACGAACTGGTGTTATACTATAATAACGTCCTGTGGTAACTATTCCTTCATCATCAACTTCTAATGATAAAGTTGCATGTCCCTCTTGTCTGGAAGTTGGAGAGATTGTAATAGTTTTACTCAATTAAATCACCTATCTGTTATACTTTGAATATTGTTATCAGAAACAATTTTTGTCAAAAATTAAATTTATAATTCCAAGTATTTTTTTAAATATAATTTATCTCCTTGTCGGAAATATATTTCATACTAAGTGTATTTGTGGTTATTGACTATTATATCTTTGCATATCTATTATACATAATATATTTTATAATTTTAGACTAATTTTTAACCTTAATACAAATTATTTAATGTGAATTTTAGTATGTTCACCAAAATTTAATGGGGGTACTGATAATTAATTTATTAAATAAAAAAACAAAAGAAAAAATTTCCGATGAAAACTGGGAAATAATCAAAATAAATTCATGGAATCCGGATGTAGGTGATAAAATAGAAGGAAAATTAATTAAAATTGATAAAAACTCCAATCAAATGTTTTATGTCATTGAAACAAATGATAAAAAACGAATAAGAATATGGGGAAAAACATATCTAAACCAGTTAATGGATGAAATAGAATTAAATGATTATATAAGAATTACATATAACGGAACTGAAATAACAAAAAACAATCATAATATGAAAAAATACAACTTAGAACGGAGAATTCAAAATGAATAAAGAGAAATATTGGAATCCGAATGTTAATGATGAAATAATCGGAACATTTGTTGAAAAAATAGAAAATGTTGGGGAGTATAAAAGTACTCTTTATAAAATACAAAATGATGATGAAATAATAAATGTTTGGGGTAAAAAACAATTGGACTCATTAATGGAGTTAGTAAATATTGGTGATAAAATAATTCTAAGATATGTGGGCACTGAAAAAGTAAATGATTATCAAATGAAAAAATTTGAATTGGAAATAGTAAATGAATAAAATCAATGAAAAAATAGTAAAGCAACTTCAAAAACACAATAATGTACTACTCTACAATGAAGAATTGTATACACACTTTAAAGAATTTAACACAAAATATAATGCGGTCTATATATCAACACCTAAAAAAGGTAAAACTGCATTTGAACAAATACTTAAAAAATTAAATAGTGATATGAATACTAAAAATAAAACAATAAGTCAATTATTGCAAGATATAATGGAAGAAACTAAAAATAAAAAAATCCATATATTTGTTGATAACTTTGAGCAATTATCTAAAAGAGAATTACAGAATTATAAAGAATTAGAACAGCAAGAAAATATTCTTTTAATCGTCAATATTAATGAAGACAAGGAATTTATTGATGAAGAATTCTTAAATAAATTTGTAATATCAGATGAATCCTCTTTTAAAAGTAATCGTTCACAAAGTATTAATATCAAATATGTGATTTTACTTTTACTTTCATTTTTGATCTTTTTATTGTTTTTAAGAATACAGTTAAGTCTTTTACGTTTCATTGTAAGTGGATTATGGTTTACATTATTAATGTATAGATCGTTTTATTATATTTCTAAATAGATATTATGAGTAAAATAAATGAAATATTAACATCAGTAGTATTGTATTCACTTATATCCTACATACTAAACTTACCTAACTTTGAATATGGGATACTTCTGGCCATATTGGGTTCACAAATAAACATATTGCTACCACAAAATTATAAACATTCTTTGATTGTTTTAATTCCAATGTATCTATTGTCATTATTCTATCCTGCAATACTGATTCCTATGATGATAGGTTATTCTTCTTCAATTTTTATTGGATTACTCTCAAAAAATGCATGTAAACTATTATATCCTCTATGGGAAACAACATTCACTGGACCCAGAAATTACTTGGAAAATGATACAAAAGAAGATTATGCTGCAACGGCATTTCTTATAACATTAGTAATAATTTCATTATTATTATCATTTAATGGGATGGAAATACTAGAAAACATACATGAAAAAAATAATTTAAATAATTATTTTAACAATTATGAAATTCAATATAATGATACACCAGAAGCAGTACAGTATGTAAATATTAATCCAGCTTATTGTGTGAACAAAAATATAACAACAATAAAATCAGGAAATACGACTACAACGTTAATAACAGAATATATTCAGTAAAAAAAGAAAGATATTAAAAAGATTATTCCTCATCTTTTTTTAATTTTTTAACTATTAGGTTAGTTTCAGTTGTTACAAGAGAGAAAGAATCAATATCTTGGTAAATAACGCAACCTGCATTAATGAAAGATCCATTACCTATTTTTACACCCGGGTTTACGCTTGTGTTAATTCCAGTTTTAACTTCATCACCGAAGATAGCTCCTAATTTTCTTAGACCTGAATCTATTCTTTCACCTTTAACAGTAACTTTAACATGTTTATCATCAAATCTTAAGTTGGCAAGGTTAGTGCCTGCACCAAGGTTACAGTTAACTCCAATAACTGAATCTCCAACGTAAGATAAATGACTTACATTGGTTCCATCCATTATTATACTATTTTTTATTTCAACTGCATTACCTACACTAACATTATTACAAAGACAGGCATTTGGTCTGAGATAAGTGTTAGGTCCTACATCACAATTATCACCAATAAATACAGGGCCTTGTATATAACAACCACTACGGATAATACTATCCTTACCTAAATGTACTGGGCCGTGTATAGTAACATTTTCTTCAATTTCTCCCTGGATATCATCTTCCATTTTTTCAAGGAAATCAGCATTACATTTTAGTAATTCCCAAGGTCTACCAACGTCCATCCAAGGTTCGTGGGAAATAAGACCTAAAATTTCATATCCTTTTTTAAGTTCAATTTCTAATGAATCAGTAATTTCATATTCACCACGTTCCGATAATTCGGTTTCACGAATGGCATCAAATATTTCCGTACTGAATAAGTAAATACCTGCATTTGCTAAATTACTTGGAGCTTCTTCAGGACATGGTTTTTCAACAATTTCTACTATTTTATCATTCATTGTAGAAACAATACCATAACTTGATGGATCATCAACTTCTATTAATGTAAGAACGGATTTTACATCATTACTTGTACGGGTAGCGTATTTTTCAATTAAATTACGAATAAGATCATAACTTACTATAATATCCCCATTAAGTACAATGAAACTTTCATCAATAAACTTTTCTGCACTACCTATAGCATGAGCTGTACCTAATTGTCCGTCTTGAACTGCATAATTGATGTTCACACCAAATTCATTACCATCACCGAAGTAATCCTGAATAACTTCTTTTTTGTACCCTACAACTAAGGTGATATCTTTTATACCTGCATCTCTTAAAGATTCGATATTATATTGTATTAAAGGTTTTCCTCCAGTAATGAGCATAGTTTTCGGTCTTGTGGTTGTTAAAGGACGCATACGAGTTCCTTCACCAGCTGTTAATATAACTGCCTTCATTAATATTCACCTAAAAAATCATCGTTTAATTATTATTATTTTTATAATTGGATATATTTATTAATTATTTTTGAATGAACTGTTATACATATAATTTTGTTTCAAAAAAAATATTAAAAAAAAAGATTTTGGAGATTATTTTTAAAATTATATTATATTAATTTTGAAAGGAAGTTTTTAGATATGTTTTCTATTTTATCAAGGTGTTCTTGAGTTTTACCTTCAGCAGTAATACGAACATATGGTTCGGTACCGGAAGGTCTTATTAAAACCCAACTTCCATCTGTAAATGATATTCTAACACCATCAATTGTAAGAATTTCATCAACATCCTCAAATTCATCAACAAATGAAGCTTCAACACATTCCATAACTGATTCTTTTTTATCGTTAGGACAAGTAACTTTTTCTCGTATTGTAGGATAACTTTCAATAGCTCCAAGTTGTTCTGATAGTTTTCCATGATCTTGAACGCATTTAACAATTCTTAAACCAGATAACAAACCATCAGGACACATACAGAAATCTGGATGTAACCATGTACCACTAGGTTCACCACCAAATGTGGCACCATTTTCATTAATTGATTCTGCTACATGAACATCTCCTACTGGAGTTCTTAGTACATTTCCACCCATTTTTTTCATTTCAGTATCAAGACATGCTGATGCATCAACTGTTGTAACAACAGTACCTCCAAATTCTTTAGCCATAATGGTTAATAACTTATCGAAGTCAGATAGATTACCTTTTTCATCTACCGCAATCATTCTGTCAGCATCACCATCATGGGCTAGTCCGATATCTGCACCAATAACTTTAACAGTTTTCATTAACTCCTGTAAATTGGCACTATTAGGTTCTGGATTACGTCCTGGGAAAAATCCATCTGGCTGAGCATTTAATGTTATAACATCCATTCCAGCACGTCTTAATGCTTCGGGTGATAATTCACTACCGGCACCGCTAGCACAATCAACAACAACTTTTAATGGTTTTGAAGAATCAATTTTAGAAATTTCTATTATAGCATCCACATATTCATCTTTGAATGGGCTGATATCATATTCCTTACCTATTTCATCCCATCCAACTTTTTCAAATGCTTTTTCATGTACTATTTTTTCTATTTCACGTTCTTGTTCTTGTTTGTATGCAAGTCCATCAGCGTTCCATAATTTAATACCATTGTATTTTGACGGATTATGTGAAGCGGTAATCATTATACCTGCATCAGCACCTTTTTTTAATGTTGCGTATCCTACTGTTGGGGTAGGAACCATACCTAATATAAGCACATCACATCCACATTCTTGTAATCCTGCAGACATTATGTTTTCCAAAAGTTTTCCGGTAGTTCTGGTGTCTCGACCTATAACTACTTTTTTACCTTTTCCACCTATGTATTTAGCTAATGCTCTTGCAACATCTAATGCTAATTCGGGTGTTACTTCTTTTTGGTATTCTCCTCTTATACCTGATGTTCCAAATAATTTTGGTATACTTGCTGTCATATAGGTTCATTCTCCTTTTAGTAACATATCTTATAATATTTGATAAAAATAATTCCTTAATTAAAATAGGGGGTTATAGGGAGATAATTCATTTATGCTCCAAATTTGCTGATTACGTTCATAAGGTCTCTTATGATGTACATTACATCAGTACCTCTTATACGGCATAATCCACCTTTTGCGGCTTGTCTTTCACCATATTCGGTTATGTCATCAACACGTAATCCATCTGCTTTAATAAATACTGGTACTGGATCTCCTGTGTGATCCATCACACCTACTGGTGTTGAATGGTCTGCTGTAACGAACAATACAATATCATCAATTTCATAAAGTTCTTTCATTATGAGTGCATCTATTTTTTCTATGAAATCTCTTTTATCAAATGCTGCTCCGTCGTGACCACATTCATCGGCACCATCTACATTAACAAGCATGAAATCATAATTTTCATCTTTTGCATATTTTACAATGTAATCTCGTACACTTTCTAGGTCTGTGGTAATTCCACCAGTTGCACCAGGAATATCTACTATGTCCATTCCTGCAATTTTGGCAATACCCTTAATAATTCCAGTTTCTGCAACACATACACCTTTAAGACCGTATTTGTCTTCAAATGCTTCTACGGATGGTACTTCTCCCCCACCTCTTGGAAGAACTATGTTGGCAGGATTTTTACCTTCTTCAATTCTTTTGAGATTTACTGGATGTTCTTTTAACATGTCATATGATTGTTCAACGAATTTGTTAACAAGATCTGCAGTATATTTTGCTTCTTCAGAGTCATCTAGTGCTTTAACAGTTTTAGGTTTGTTTCCTTCATGTTTTGGATCTGCATCTGTAATTTTATCAGATAAACCTTCTCCTCTAAGTACAAGTACTGCTCTGTGTGCATCTGATTCTTTAAATATTACTTCAACATTATCATCAAGTTTCATTTGGTTAATGGTATCTGCAATTTCATCAGTTCCACTGCTAATTCTTCCTGCACGTCTATCTATAACTGTTAAATCATCTTCTGCTGTTGCAAAGTTACATCTGAATGCTATATCACCAGGTTTTACTTCTACATGAACTCCTGCTGCTTCAAATGGTCCACGTCCGGTATATACTTCATATGGGTCATAACCTAATAAGGTAAGGTGTGCTGTATCACTACCTGGTCTTACTCCAGGCCTAATAGTATCCATAATTCCTGTTATTCCTTCTTCAACCATTTTATTCATGTATGGTGTATTTGCAGCTTCTAAAGGGGTTTTATCATCTAATTCTTTAACTGGGCGATCACCCATTCCATCAATTACAAATATAATT
>NZ_JAEELZ010000030.1 GCF_016282985.1 Methanosphaera sp. | reverse complement strand
GTTATTGATAGAGTTAATGGCAAATATTTGGGAACTGCAAAAACCAATTCAAAAGGTATTGCTACATTAATAATCTCTGCAGTTAAATTCAAGATATTAAAAGCAGGTTATAAAAATTTAGCTATTACTTTTGCTGATTAATTATAATACTGCTTCCAAAGTGGTTAAAATTAGAATACTTAAAGAAAATACTAAAATCGCAGCTAAAAAGAAAACCTTTAAAAGATCCAAAAAGGTCAAAAAATACACAATAACTCTAAAGGACAGCAAGAAAAAAGCAATCAAAAAGGTAAAAGTTACCTTAAAAGTAAACGGTAAAACTTTCACTGCTAAAACCAATGCCAATGGTAAAGCTACCTTTAAAATTAAAAAATTAACCAAAAAAGGAACTTTTATTTCTATAGTTAAATTTTCCGGTAATTATTATTATAATACAATATCCAAAAAGGTAAAAATTAGGGTTATATGAGGTTTTATAAATGAAATCTAAATTATTGATTATTTGTTTGTTATTGCTTGCATTATGCTCAATTTCTTCAGTTGCAGCGCAGGACGCCAATAATCAAACAGATATTTTTCAAAATAATAATGAAGCAATTGAAAATGGCGATGCTTCAATTGATGAAGATTCAAAATTGCTTTTGACTAATGATAATGTACTGTCACAGGGCAGTTTTGATGATTTGCAGAAAAAAGTTAATAATGCCTCTGAAGGTTCTACATTAGTTTTGGATACAAATTATCAAAGTACTGATAATATTCTAAAAATAGATAAAACCATTACAATTGACGGTAAGGGTCATACAATCAACTGTTCCAAACAGGGACTGAAATCTTCAGCAGGAACAATCACTATTAAAAATCTAATATTTGTAAATGGTAAAAATGATGATTACCAAACAGGAGGATGCATATACATAACAGGTTCTGCTAAATACATAGTTATTAACTGTACATTCAAAAACAATTATGCTAAAAATTATGGTGGAGCTATTTTCAATAACGTGGAAGATACATTAACCATTATCAATTCAACATTCACAAACAATAATGTTGATGTTCATGGCGGGGCAATATATTCAAAAGGAGATATTGTAGTCAAAAATTCAAAATTTTTAAATAATGCCGCTAAACGTTCAGGGGGTGCAATCTACTCTCAGAGAATGTGTACTGTTACCGATTCAGTATTCGATTCAAACAAGGCAGAAAGTGACGGTGGAGCAATCATATCCAAAAAAGATTTAACAGCAGAAAACTCCAAATTCACAAACAACAAGGCTAATGATGGTGGGGCGGTATTTACTACAGAAGATGGAGTATTTGATAAATGTATATTCACAGGTAACAATGCTAAAAGCGGAGGAGCTATCTATTCCAATGGTGTAAAACGTACATTGATAAATGACTGTATTTTAAACAACAATGTAGCTTCTTCCGGTAGTGGAGGAGCTGTTTATTCATACAAATGGACTCATGTAGACAACTCCACATTCACAGGCAATACTGCAGACGGTAAAGGTGGAGCAATCTATACAGATTACATCAGCTTCGGAATTAACGGTCTGTTCCAGTCAAATACTGCTAAAAATCATGGTGGAGCTATTTACACATCCACAATATCAAATGACATCACAAATGTAAAATTCATTGGAAATAAGGTAACCGCTGATTTTGGTGGTGCGCTTTATATCAACAATAAATGTAAAGACATAACATTCAAATCATGCAGTTTCATAAACAATTCAGCTACAGCCGGTGACGGTGGAGCAATACACAGTGACAGCAGTTCCACTAATATCAAATTCCTTCAGTGCACTTTCACTGGAAATACTGCGGCAGGAGGTAAAGAAAGACGTTATGGTGGTGCAATTCGTTCAAATGGTGTTGTAAACATAGATAATTGTACATTTGCCAATAACTGGGCTGAAAACTATGGTGGTGCAATATATACAGAAAAAGCAAATGAGATAAAAAATTCCGTTTTTATTTCAAATCAAATTAAAAACGGTGGAAAAAGAGACGGTGGAGCAATTTACATTAATAAAGAGTGTACTATAAATATAAATGGTTGTTATTTTGAATTTAATAATGGTGTGGAACGTGGTGGAGTACTCTACACAGATTCTAAAAATGCTCATTTAAGATTAACCAATAATGCATTCATAGGAAATTCTGCAAGCGGTCAGGGAGTGACTGTTTTCAATAGTGGTTATTACGATGCTGTCAACAATAATTGGTGGGGTGCTAATGGTGTTACTCTTCGAAACCAATTGAAAGAGTACCATACCTTTGGAAGTAACACTGATAAAAACGATGACAGTCCTGTCAGCGTAAGTGTTTCTGGTGATAAAAACTCATATGTTGATGTAAAAGCATCTATCAAGATATCATTCACAGGCAATGTTCCATATTATACATTCGATAAAATATCATATTCATCAGACAAAAAAGGTGTTTTTGTTGACAAGAAAGTTAACGGAAATTTCCTGGAACTAAAATATATTCCAAACGAGACTGGAATTCATAAAATTACTATTTCAGTCGGCCAGTTCCAAAAATTAACATTTGAAACCACTGCTTCATATATCAGTGTTTACGGTTATGATTTAAATAAGGTATTCGGTGAAGATAAATATTATTCTGCTGTATTTAAAGATTCAAAAGGTTATTTCTTGGCTAATGATACTGCAGTAAAGTTCAACATTAACAATGTCAACTATACTGGATATGTTACTAATGGTATTGCTAGTCT
Source organism: Methanosphaera sp. (assembly GCF_016282985.1). Lineage (GTDB taxonomy): Archaea > Methanobacteriota > Methanobacteria > Methanobacteriales > Methanobacteriaceae > Methanosphaera. The sequence goes on along the minus strand of NZ_JAEELZ010000030.1, from coordinate 3,130 downwards.
GTATGCTAATTTGCAACCTGGCAATTACACTGTTAAAGCAATAAATCCTGTTACCAATCAAACTTTCACAAATAAGCTGAATATTAAAGAAAGAAATATGCTGTTCAACATCAATGATCCTTATGTTGTCCAGTTCAACAGTAAATATGCAACAAACAGCAGCAATGTTACATTCACAATAAATGGTAAAACATTCAACAGCAACATTTCCGAAGATGGTATTGCTTACTTCAGACTCAATGTTGCTGCGGGAAAATACACTGTTACAACCAAATTCGGAGATATTGTCATACAGGAAAACATTACAGTTTCAAATAAATTTTCCAATATGGATTTGGGATTGAATGATGCAAGCTATGGTTCATTCCTGCCTATAAGCGGTAATGAAACATTCACAATTAAGAATCTGACCATGGTCAGTTCTCTTGGAGATAATCTCTATAGATATGTTTTACCTCAGGGTGAGGCTTTCATATTATACAATGTCACAGCCTCAAATACTGCTGAGCTAACTAATGTTTTAAGAAAAATATCTGCCAAGGAGTTCAGAGCAGATGTTATTATCATCAATCTTAAAAAGGAAACTTATAAGGTCACTGATAACTTCTGGAGAGACCAGGAATGGTATTATCTTATTCATTTAACTCATGGAACTTTATTCATTAATGGTAATGGAGCTACTTTAGATGACGGTTATCACCATAATTTCATGGCTTTGGAACCAAGTACTCGAACAATCATTAATAATGTGACATTTAAGAAATTTTATCGTGTATTTTCAAGTGCTGGTGACGTCAGCTGTACCAATTCAGTATTTATAGAAAACAACGCTAAATTTTTCCAAACAAAAACACCGGCTTCTGTAATCTACAATAAATACAAGGCTTCATTTGAAAACTGTATTTTTGATCATAACAAAAACGATGATGTGACTTTTGGCAGCCATGATGAAAACACTATGGGTGGTGTTTTATATGGTGAAAAGAATTCAGTAACCAATTTCATAAAATGTCAATTTAAGGCTGAATCAGATAATGTGCGTGCCGTTGATAAAAGTATGATTGTAGTTTATGATGATGATTTCAATGCATATAATCATATTGTTGCCAACGGTTATCTTGAAACCGCTGCAAGTATAAGCATAATGAAAACAGGTTCATATAATAAAAATAATACATTAACCTACAATATTTCTTCAGTTGATGAACTTTTAAAATGGAATAGATTAAAAGATGGTAAATTCTCTTTAATATATAGATTATATAATGTTTTAGATGATGCTACAGCATATGTATTCAATTTGGCTCCGGGCGTATATAATGCAAAATATGAACATTACCGTGATAAACATCAGGATGAATGGAGAACTGATTATCAAGGTTTAATGCCTGCCATTGTTCAGGATGAATACTTGGTTGATGTAGGTGCTAAGCCTGTTGTTATAAACGGTCATGGAGCTACAATAGCTTATCCGGATGCTTTAGTATTTAATGATTATCATTTTGCATATGTTCCAAAATCAGGGTCATTAACTTTAGTTAATATGACCATTAAAAATTTCAACACAGCTATTATTAACTATGGAACATTTATTGCGATAAATTGTACATTTGAGAATAATAGAATTAACCACATTAGTAAAACCGGAGATTTCGGTGGTGCTGTTAGAAACTATGGTCATGTTTATTGCTATAATTCCACATTTAAAGATAACGGAGCTAATGCAGGTGGTGCATATTACAGTGATGACTCTGCAAACGCTCTATTTTCAAACTGTACATTTTCAAACAATAAAATTGTATCCAAATTAGTTTGGAAAAATGGAGATCCAAGCAATTTGCACATCACTGGAAACTCAGTTGTTAAATTAGTAAATTGTAAAGGTATTGGTAAAGACAGTATTAAACTAGATAAGAGTGGTATTTGCTTAACTAGAGATTCTCTTGGTTATAGTGTATACAATGCAGTAGTAGACAGCATTTCATCTTTGATAAAAGTTTCCAAAATTGTTAAAAACAATAAGGAATATGATATTATCAACGTAACTTTCAAACCTGGAAGTTATGCTATCTTCCCGGATTCAAATACATTATTTGAAATGGATTATGGAATGTTGATTTTAAACGGTAACGGTGCAAGGGTTTTTGTGTCAAATCCAAAAGATAGTGACGAAACCAAATTCTTAACAACCACTTCACGTTCTACAGTCAATATCGTAAACTTGTCCATTGAAGGATTTAACATGGCAATAATCAATTCCGGGTCTTTAACAATCACTAATTCATCATTAAATAACAATAGGGTGGATTATAATTTCAAAGAAGATTATGGTGGTGCTATCGTTAATAAAGGCGGTATTTTGAATGTTTTAAATACTACATTTAACGGCAATTATGCAAAATATGGTGGAGCTGTTTACACTACTAGTGCTACTCACTTTATTATATCCACTTTCACAAACAACTATGGATATAATAGTAAATCAAATGTGGATATTTATAATAAGCAAGGTTCCGTTGAAATTGTTTCTGTTACTAATATAATACCTAAAATTACTGAAAAAAATCCTGCACCTGCTTGGAAAGTTCAAATGCTTGAAACTGGTATATTTTTAGTAACTTTAGCTGTTACTATGGGTTCCAGTTGGGCAATTAGTGCAACAGGTGTTGCGGCTGCGAATTTGATATCAATGGGTGCCGGTGCTCTTATTGGCGGTAGTTTTGGTGCTTTGGAAGGATTTATCTATTCCAATGATCATCAGGATTACAGCAGCTTCTGGGTAAGAGTATTAAAAGGTGTAGCTAACGGTATCAGTTTTGTTCCATATGGGGCAGCAGCTAATAAATTAGCACCAATTACAGATCAGTTAATTAAAAAAGCTGCTCTTGATAAAATCTATGCTAAATTTGTTCGACAGACTGTTAAATTAGCTAAAGAGCAGGTCACTGCAATGAGTAAGAAGAATTCATACGAAATCATGAAAATATTTTAGGGAATTAATTGTATACAATTAATATCCTTTCTTTTTTTTATTTTTAAATCAATATTATTTCATAATATGGAATGACTGCATTTTTAATTGGTTTTCTTTGGATTATAAAGCATTTTTTTACATCAAAATATTTAGGGG
>NZ_JAEELZ010000029.1 GCF_016282985.1 Methanosphaera sp. | reverse complement strand
CTACGAACCAATCAGTGACGTAACACTAGGTGAAAACGTAACCATAACCGGAACATTCACCGATGCAAACGGAAAAGCAGTGACAAACAGTAACGTAAAAATAACAATAAACGGCAAAAAATACTATGCAAAAACAGACAGCACAGGAAAATACACCTTATCAGTAACAACCACCAAAGAAGGCATAAACAACGTAACCATAGGTTACAGCGGAAGTGCCAAATATAATGCTTTCGAAACCAGTACAACATTCACAGTACTAAAAAAAGCATAAAAAAATAACACTTCTCCCCCCATCTATTTTTTTAATTTTTTAGATGCTGTAAAATTGTATTCACTTTTTTTCAAGATAATTATACAAAACCCCAATATATTATAAAAATTAAGGGATTAAAATAATAAGGAAAATGTTTAAATATGTAAAGTTTTAATCTCAAACTTTAAAAAAAAGAGAGGAGGTTAAAAAAGAATTAATATTATTAAATTTTTTCTAATGCCTGATCAACATCTGCCAGAATATCTTCTAAATCTTCAATACCTACTGAGAACCTGATTAAGTCAGGAGTTACACCAGTTGCTCTTTGTTGTTCTTCTGTTAGTTGGGAGTGGGTAGTTGATGCTGGATGGATTACTAATGATTTTGCATCACCTATATTTGCCAGTAAAGATAATAATTCTGTGTTGTTAATAAAATCAATTGCACCCTGATAACCTGCTTTTAGACCAAAAGATACTATTCCACCATAACCTTTTTCAGCATATTTTTTTGCTATTTCATGGTTTGGACTACTTTCAAGACCAGAATATGTTACCCATGCTACTTTTGGATGTGCTTCCAAGTGTTTTGCTACTGCTAATGCATTTTCAGCATGTTTTTCTATTCTTAAGCTTAATGTTTCCAATCCTTGTAGTAATAGGAATGAACCGAATGGACTTGGTACAGCCCCTGTATCCCGTCCCAATACTGCTCTTATCCTGGTTGTGAATGCTGCCGGACCAAAAGTTTCATAGAACTTCAATCCATTATATGTTTCATCAGGTTCTGTTAAACCAGGGAATTTACCATTGTCCCAATTGAAGTCTCCGTTTTCGATGATTACTCCACCCAGTGTTGTTCCATGTCCACCAATGTATTTTGTTGCACTGCTTGCAATAATGTCTGCACCATGATCAAATGGTCTAACTGAACCTATACCTATGGTATTATCTGCTATTAATGGAATTCCATTTTTATGTGCGATTTCTGAAATTACATCAAAGTCAGGAATATCTAATTTGGGATTTCCAATTGATTCCACATATATTGCTCTGGTTTTTTCATCTATTGCTGCTTCAAATTCATCTGGTGATTGTGAATCTACAAATTTTACTGTTCTTCCAAGATTTTTTAATGTATTTTCAAATAATTCAAATGTTCCACCATATAAATTGTCAGCGGAAACAATATTGTCTCCTACTTCAGTTAAATTGATAATTGCATAGAATATTGCAGAAAGTCCAGATGCTGTTGCATAGGCAGATGTTCCTCCTTCAATAGCTGCAATACGTTTTTCAAATACTTCTGTTGTAGGATTGGTTAATCTTGTGTAAATGTTTCCTCCTTCTTGAAGAGCAAATCTATTTGCTGCCTGATCAGTATTATTAAATACATATGATGTTGTTTGATAAATTGGAACTGCTCTTGAACCTGTTTCATCTGTTTCCTCTTGTCCTACATGTAATCCTAAAGTTGCTATGTTTTTCTTATTTTTTACTTCGTATACCACAATAACACGTCCTATGTTTCTATTTTTTGATTCTGTTTTTATATCTTTATTTTATTAATAAAATTTTTTTTGTTGATTTTTTATAATTTAATTGTTCTTATTTTGTTTATTTTATCTTTAATTATTATTTAATATTAGTTTTTTAAAACTAAGAAAACTCTCCAAACTTTTATCTTATGAATGATTAGTATAATAAATATAATTTTGATAATATAACAATTGTTATAATATTAAATGTTTAAATATGAATATGCAGTAAGACTTAGGAAAAAGTGACTGATTCAGTTCTAAAAAAATAATATTACAACAATTATAATTTTTAAATTTATATCTCTAAGGATATAACAATAGTTATATTTTTTTATATATATAAATGTTTCAATTATTTTTGATAGAATCATAAAATATCATCAAGATATAATATATTTTCACGACTAATTTCATTCACCAAATCCTTAATGTTTTGAGCACTGCCCAACATAGAATAATTACCGATAATAATTAATTTCTTCCGAGATCTTGTCAAAGATACATTTAATTGATTTTCATCGGCCAAAAACTTTTTTTGAAAATCATTTAATGATTTATTTAAACTTTTACAAAATGAAATAATAATGACATCCTTTTCTCTGCCCTGAAACCTATAAATAGTATCACACTCTATGTTGATACCCTTGTTGTTAAGTAATTTGATAATATGATTTTTTTGTTTTCTGTATGGAGTAATTATACCTATTTCCTCACAAGAAATATCATTAGAAAGTAATGCATCAACAAGATGCAAAACTAAACAGGATTCATATTTATTACAACACCCACCTGCTAAATCCACCTCATTAAAATTAACATCACTAGTATCAATAAAAGTTATAACATCCTCATTCAATAAAAAATATTTATTATTCTTAAGAGAAATCTTCTGATTCTTAACTGCATCCCCCGTAAGAAGCTTATTATCATAATATAAGTAACTAGCTATATCACTAATTTTTTTATTCATCCTATATTGGGTGTTTAAAAAAGTATAATTATGGGGATATTTTTCAATCAATAAGTTAAAAATGGATTTATTCAACAAATAAGATGCATTATTATTTTTTATAGGCTGTAACTGTTTGTTATCTCCTATTAAAACGAATTTATTGGTTTTCAAAAGAGGAATTAATGCAAGATATACTGGAACTTGACTGGCTTCATCCATGATAACATAATCAAATTCAATATCTTTTGTCAAAAAACTACTTGAAGAAAGTACTGTGGATGCGATAATTTTTGCCCCACCAACTATATCATGTTGCATATTATTTTTAATATCATCTATTTCCTTTTTAATTTCATTTATTTCATCAATATTATTGAAGTTATTTGGACTACCATGTGAATTATCCTGTGAATTTTTATTTTCCTTAATGTTAAACAATAGATTAAAAATTTTATTAAAAATATTCTTATTTTTATAATTGTTGATAATTCCATTTTCAAAAATTAAGTCACTATTCTGTAACTGTTCAATTAAACTCTTTTTTTCATATATTTTTCCATAATCCGGATGTAATTTTATCTGCTCATCGAGGGCATATTTTAAAACTTTGTCTGAAATTTTCTCGTTGCGCCCTATTCTTAAAATATCCTTTTGATCAATAGAATCCAATCGTTCAATGATGTTATCTAATGCAACGTGTGTATGAGTAGTAACCAATATTCGTTTACCAGAAAAATACAAGTGTTTAATTATCTCCGTTATTGTATGTGTTTTTCCAGAACCTGGTGGTCCCTGAATAATGTGAAATTTATTTGCCTGTAAAACTTTTTTAACGGCTATCTTTTGATTTTGATTTAATTTTGAAGATATTTTAAAATTATCATCAGAAAAAGAAATCCCAAAATCATTAACAATTACATCCAAAGTTTTCTTATTTTCTTTGTTAAGTTTATTATCTGTGATACTATTGAGTGTTTCCTGTAACTTATGTATGATAATATCCTTTTGGATGTTTTTTATAGAAACGTTTTGATTTAAAGAGAAATTACTTTTTTTTAATATTTTTATTTGAATATTTTTACCCTTTATGAAAATTATTTTTGCAGGTACTCTGTCAATTTCTATATTCATATTTTTTGTCAAATCAGTATTGTATCCTGTAGAAACTTTGAGGATATCCTTATTAATCCCAACAATATCTGCTTTAATAATCTTATTTGATTTTTTTTCTTTTTCTATAAATTCTTTAAGTTCTTTGGAAAAATCAGTTATATTGTAATTCATAATATTGTAATACTATATTATTCAAAAGTATTAATAAACTTTTTTAAAAATGGGAAAAAACAAGCAGTTTCTAAAATAGATTTAAAGATAAATATAATTATTCTCACGAAAACCATATTTATCTTCAAATAGGATATAATTAGTTTTTAACTATCCTTTTACAAGGAAGTTCTATTCTAACTTAAGTTAGTTCAATTTATTTAGGTGTCATATTATGTATCTCTATAAATTTAACATAATATCTTAATGTTTAATTTAACATTAAACAAATAATATTTTATTCATAATATATAATATATTTATTTAAAATTTTTCTAAAAAAATCTAAAAAAGAAAAGGTATTAGAATACTTTTTTAATCCCTTCCTTTTTTAAGAGATTTAACCATGTCAATGTTCTTTATTTTACTAGAAAACAACAAATTAACTAAAAAGGACAATCCAATAACAAATAGAAATGTTATAACAATAGTTATAGGATTATAATTTATTGGATAATAAAATGTATCGCCAGAACTGTCCATCATTATTCTTAAAACATAATATCCTATCGGAACTCCAAAAAGAAAACCTATAACCGAAAGTATTAAGTTCTGTGTTAGAAACAATCTTCTGATATCCTTAGTTTTGAATCCAATAACTTTTAATGTTGCCAGATCACGTTCAACTTCTGTGAAAGCTAAAATACCCAAACTATATAACATCACGACAGATAATCCTATTGCAAAAATTATTAATATTGCTATCAAAAGATTAGCCGATTCCATTAATTCATCCCAAGTATTCTGTAAGTCCGAAAAATTATTTATACTACTTATACCATCAATTTTATCGTTGATACTTTCTTTTGTTACAATCATAGTTGGCGTAAAATTATATCCCATTTCTTCAAGTTTATCTTGAGAAATGGTTATTCCCTGAGTGGTAGGATCTGCATAGATTGCATCAATTGTAGAATTTATCCATTTATCATCCCCATAAATGTGCCACTCAATTACATCACCTTTTTCTACCCCCAACAACTCTGCAGATTTTTCTGTTAAACTAATACCATCTTCAGGTAATTCCATAGATTTCATGTTTTTATCTGTCGGCGTAATCAAGTCCGATTTATTATATACCATAATGCTTGATGTTTTTGTAATATTGTTTGCTTTAATTTCAATTTGCTGATTCATAACCTGAAGACCGTTTAAGTCTTCAGTTATATTATTAACTTGTTCCATTGTTGCATTGTCTTCTATAATTAATTGACTTTCATAATGACATATATCACCGTATTGCCATGTTTTCAAATCATTCATCCCATCATTCATACCAAAAGCCGATATCAATAGTAAAGTGCAGCCTACAATACTCACTATTGTTACTAATGATCTAATCTTATTTCGTTTGATGTCCCTATAATTCCATCTTCCATTAAATCCGATTTTATTCCAAATATTTGTTTTCTCCAATAAACCTTTTCCCGAAATTTTTGGAACTTTAGGAACTAATGTTGCAGCAGGAGATTCCTTTGAAATATTTTTTGCTGCCAAATATGTTACTATTACTGATATCAATATCATCAATGTTGCCACATATACAAATTTAATATCAAAACCGGAATGCCAGTTAGGTAATGTATAAAACGAACTCATAGATGGGAAAAATAAATATGGAAGCGTATTTGGTCCAACTATTAATCCCAAAACTGCACCGACCAACGTTAAATAAAATCCATATGAAATATAATGTATAGTTATGTTCTTATTTGAAAATCCCAGTGCTTTTAATGTTCCAATCTGTGTTCTTTGATGGTTTACTATCCTAGTCATTGTAGTTAACAAGGTTAATATAGCTACAACTACAAAAATTATTGGAAATAAATTTCCCATCATATTATGCTGATCAATTTCCGATTGGAACTGTTTAACACTTACATGATCGTTAAAAGGAATTAGTGTATCATAATTAATTTTATCATCCAATTTTGATTGATAATCAGTATCATTACTTTTTATTAAAATTACATTGTATGGTACATTTTCTATTGGAAATGCCTTATGCGACAGGTATGCAAATCCCTGAAGCTTGAAGTCAGGTATTAAACTATCTCCCTGTGCATAAACATACTCCGGAGAATAACCTAAACCTTTAATTGTTTTTTCAATACTCAATCCATTGAATTCAACTTTTACTTTGTCACCTACTTTTAAATTATGAGCATCAGCAAAACGTTTATCCAACCAGATTCCTTCTTCATCATCCATATTGAACTTATCCCCATCTACAGGATAATATTTGGATAACTTGTTTTTTTCTATAAAATGCAATGTTAATGTTGGATTTCCACTTATATTAGCAGTTGAACGTAATATCAGTTGTCTTTCAAAGTCTTCAGTCGTGGATATTTCTTTAATTTGATTTATTGAATCATTACTTAAATTTTCCGAATAGACCCACATATCCGCCATATCTGTTTCATCATAAAATTCATTGACTGTTTGTTGTATTCCAGCAACTTCTGCGCCTACTCCCGAAAAAATCCATAATGTTAAAAAAGACATG
>NZ_JAEELZ010000002.1 GCF_016282985.1 Methanosphaera sp. | reverse complement strand
ACATACAACGAGAAGGATTAAAAAAAATATAATTATATAAACAAAGTATTTTATATGTGAACCGAGGGTTTCCCGGAGATCGCCTGTACCACTTACTATGCTTAGCATTAGCGGCAATTAGGCAGGAATCAAATGAAAAATACAATTACTCAATATGAGTGAGAATTGTATTATGATGAAGAAAGGAAAATATTGAAATAAAATATTTCCCTCTGTAATAAAACTATATTTGGGTTATTACTCATATTTCCCTCAAAGCAAGGTTTTCTACAGAGCCATATTTTTAAAATGTTTAAAAAAAGAGGAAAAGATATGGAGATTAATATAAGGATGTTTCCGGAAGTATTTTTACTAGGATATGATCATACATTTTTGATTTTTTAATTTCTGCAATATCACCCAAACGGTATCCTTCAACATTTACTTCAGCTATTTTTTCATGGAATTCATCGTAAGGCAATTTTACACGAACACCATCCAATTGACTTACCAGTGCCATAGGAGAGTTAATGTGTTCAACTTCTTCCACACTTCTTTCAATAGCTATTTTTGCAATAACAGGTGATATAATCAGAGGATCATCAGTCTGTTCCTCTTTTTGTTTTGCGATAATGTCTTCAGCAGTTTCTGCTAATTTTCTTAAAGCCCTGATGTTTTCACCACGTTTAAGTCTTCTTGGAATTCTTCCAAAACCTGAAACGTAGGCATTGGCATTTATTTCTTCAGCTTCCAGTTCAGGACTGCCCACAACAATGACGGGTATGTCAATATCTTCAAACAGGTGTGTTTTTTTACGAATACAGTCTTCAAAACTACCTAATGAAAAGATGGCAAGGTCATGTTCTTCAATTAAATCCTTTTCAGGTTTGCTGATCTGGGAAATACCCTTACCTGCACCTCTGGCCAATCCGATCATGTTGGTTTTTGTTCCATATCTTCTAAGGTATTCTGCAATATCACATGCTGCGTGAGGCAAGTGTTGTCTTGCAAGAGTAGGTGAAACTACAGCTATTTCCGTACTTGCCAATGGTGATAATTCAACATCACCCAACAGTTCTTTAGCTTTAACTTCAATCTTATCCACATCTTCTGCAGGTATGGCTATTGTCAAAGTAATATCTAATTGGGATTCATTCTTTTGTAAAATAAATCCACCTAAATCTTCAATTAACTCTTCAATCTCATAATGTTTATGAATACCACCGGTATATGTCATTGTTTCATACATAATTTCCTCTCCAATAAATCATATCTATTTTTAACTCTTTCTACAATGCTTTTTGAAACATTTTTATGTGATGGGATGACAATACAGTCCTCATTATTTTCTTCGATATCCAAATAATCGGGAACTACCATATAATCATAATCATCATCTATTGTAAAACCCATATCAAGTATGATATCCTTTAAAAAATTACTGTATACTTTTACTTTAGTATCTTTTCTATTATCTTTTTTTTCATTATTCTCATCAATTAAATTCTTTATAATTTCCATTTCTTCCTGATTTATTTCTGTATTGAAACGGCTTTGAATTTTAAGAACACTTTCATATACCTGGGAAAATGTATTTAACTTAATTGATAATTTCGGAATTTCGGATCTGGTTTCAGATAATAATATCGCAATATCGGCATCTTTAATCTCATCTGGATTAACAACCTGATACTCAGTCAGTCCGGATATCCTAAGAACATCTTCGCACATTGGTGTAGTAATAATTTTCATCATATCCTGTCCTTATATAATATATATTCATAACTAATAATTGTTTTTTTGTAATTGAAAATTAACTAAAATTGAAATAGTTTAAAAAAAATAAGTTATATATAATTTATAGATATTACTAAATAAAAAAATTGTATTCAATATAAATAATTATAATTGTGATAAAATGAGTGACATTAATCAAAATGAAGATAAGGACCTTTATTTTCACAGACCACCAATACTTAGAATTTATCCTAATGACAACACAGATTCAGAAGAACATATTGATGTAACCGATTCCGCCGAAGTTGAAGAAGATATTATTGAACCAATACACGAACCTTCATTGGAAATTGTGGGAACTGCACACATATCCGAAAAAAGTGTTGATTCCGTAAGGGAAACAATTTATGAAAAAAAACCGGAAATAGTTGCAATAGAACTGGATCTGGGAAGATATCAGAGATTATTGGATGAAAGTTACGGAGTTGTACGTGAAGAAAAAATGGATTTGAAAACCCTTTTAAAATCATCCAATCTGATTGTAACATTAGTCACGGCATTCTTGTCCAATACCCAAAAAAGGATGGGTGAAGATGTTGGTGTCAAACCGGGTTCTGAAATGTTGGAAGCAGCAAGAATAGCCAAGGAAGTAAATGCTGATGTTGCCTTAATAGACCGTAATATACAGATTACCCTTAAACGAACAATTAACGGTATGACTTTAAAGGAAAAACTTACCTTTATATATGAACTTGTTGCTTCATATCTTTTCGGAAATGATGAAGAGGAATCAATCGAGGAAGAGATTGAAAAATTAAAACAGGAAGACACAATTACCGAAGTGATGAATTACTTTAAAGAAGCATCTCCCGGAGGATATAATGCATTGGTTCATGAAAGGGACGCATACATGGCATACAATCTGAAAAGTCTGGAAGATAAAAACGTTGTGGCGGTAGTGGGTGCAGGTCATAAACAGGGAATATTGACTTTCCTAAGCAATCCTGAAACGATTCCGTCATTGGATAGTTTAAATTACATCAAGGAATCAAGATTTTCCATAACCAAAATAATCCTGTATCTTATTCCTCTGTTATTCGTTTTAATATTCATTGTAGCATTTTTTCAGGGTATTAATATAGAGGGTGGATTGATAAACTATCTGATATTTGCAGGGGGAGGAGCTTTTCTTGGTTCATTGTTGTCAGGTTCAAAAATACAGTCTGCAATAGTGGCATTTCTCGTTGCTCCAATAACTGTAATTCATCCATTGCTTGCAGCAGGATGGTTTTCCGGATTGGTGGAAGGAAAATTACGTAAGGTAGGTTTTGATGACATGCATGAACTGGCAGATTTCGAAACGTTCGGTGATTTATGGCACAATAAATTATTTAGGGTTATACTGGTGGTTATCGGAACCAATCTGGGATGTACAATAGGTGTTCTGATAACGATTAATAACGTATTTTTACCGTATCTTCATGCAATATTTGGTATTTAATTATTAAAGGTGGTGCGATGACATATTTAATTTACAGGTGTGATTGTGGTAGGGTGTTATACTCAAAAGAAGGTTCAAAAACTAAAAAATGTACCTGTGGAAAAACATTAAACGTTAGAAAAAGACGAATATTAAAAATAGCAGAAACGGCTGATTTGGCAGCAAGGGCAGTTCAGGATATGCAGGAAGAGATATATGGCGGTACTATTTTCAAAACCGCTGACCAGTTATAATTTACTTTTTATCTCTTCTGTAATTTCACAGGCTTTACATGGACTTCTGGCTGTTGGTTGTCCACAATTTTCACAATTATTTAATTTTATATTTTCCTGTTTGATTTTAAATGTTTTTTCGAAGGAATTAAATATATTCCTTTTAGTACCCTTCTCTTTTTCTTCTATTTTATTCAATAATAATTTTACTTCACTTCTGAGTGATGTTACGGAGTATGGACATTCTTCATTATGGATTGGAATATTATTTACAACACACCATATTCCAACATCTTTTTCAGGTAATCTCCATAATGGTTTAATTCGTGGCACCATGTTTTCGTGTATTTTATCCAGTATTGGAGAAAATTTTGGAAATTTGTTCTGATCATTTCTGGCAAAGGTCATTAAAAATGATTGTATCTCATCGTCCATATTGTGTCCTGTTGCAATTTTATCACAGTCATGTTCGGAAGAAATCTTATTTAACAGGTATCTTCTATAAACACCGCAGGGCATGCACGTGCTTTTATAAATGTCACTGATGTCATCTAAATCATAGTGCCATTCATCTTTGAAGGAATAAACTGTTAATGGAATGTCCAATCTTTTACAATTATCTTTTGCAGTTTTAATGCCTTCTTCTCTGTATCCCTTAATTCCCTCATCAATGCACACGGCTTCTATGTCGAAATTAACCTTATTTTCTGTTTTATATTTATTTAACATATGTAATGTTAAAATACTGTCTTTTCCGCCGGATACTCCAATCATTATCCTATCATTTGGATTAATGAGATGGTAAGTTTTTATGGTTTCAAAAACATTTTCTTTAACATATCTGTTAAATGATGTCTGTTCTATTTTCATGCTGATGTTCCTAAGTTTTTTTATAAAAAAAGAGAATAAAAAGGGGGAGATTAATTATAATAGTTTTTCAGAACCTTTTTTAACAGTTTCTATAATTGTATCCAGTTCTTCGGTAGTAAGTGAAGGATGTACTGGTAATGAAATTACTTGATTTGCAGCCAATTCAGCTTCAGGACAGTTTCCGGTTATGCCAAGGTTTTGGTAATATGGTTGTTTGTATAATACTATAGGATAATGAACTCCGGTACCAATTTCATTGTCGGTGAGGAACTGTTTGAATTCGTCTCTGTCTTTGGAAACTCTTATTGTGTACTGGTGGAATACGTGGGTAACGTTACTGTCAACACATGGGGTGGTTATTCCTTCCACGTCAGATAAACCTTCAGATAAATATTTTGCATTTTCATTTCTTTTTTCGTTGAATTTATCTATTGATTTTAATTGAACTATTCCTATACTTGCTGCAATATCTGTCATTCTGTAGTTGTAACCTAAAAGAGATTGTTCGTATCTTTTACTTTCACCATGAGCACGAATCATTGCTGATTTTTCAGCTAAATCATCATCATTGGTTGTAACCATACCACCTTCACCGGTAGTCATGTTTTTTGTAGGATAGAAACTGAAACATCCTAAGTCACCGATACTTCCGATTTTTTTTCCTTTGTATGTTGAACCATGTGCTTGAGCAGCATCTTCAATAACTTTCAAGTCATGTTTTTCTGCAATTTCTAAAATTGGATCCATGTCTGCAGGCTGTCCATAAAGGTGTACAGGTACTATTGCTTTGGTTTTGTCGGTAATTTTTTCTTCAATCTTTTCAGGATTTAAGTTGAATGTTTTTGGATCAATATCCGCATATACCGGTGTAGCATCAGAATATAAAATAGAATTTGAGGTTGCTGCAAATGTAAATGGTGTTGTGATTACTTCGTCACCTCTTTCAACTCCTGCAGCTACAAGTGCTGTGTGTAATGCAGTTGTACCTGAACTTGTTGCAATTCCATATTTTGCTTCGGAATATTCTGCAAATTTCTTTTCAAATTCGTCAACTTTAGGACCTTGAGCTAACATTCCTGATTTTAGAACTTCGGTTACTGCTTCGATTTCTTCATCACTAATTATAGGTTTTGCTATATTTATCATAATTTCGCCACTTATAGTAATCAATTATTTGGTAGTTGATGTTAATTGTCTTTTTCATCAATTATCTATAATATTTATTATCTTGTTTTTACTTAATAATTTTTTTCACGCTACTATCTTTAAAGTATATTAGGAATTTTTTAAATATATACAAATATTATAAAATCTAAATTAAGGAGTTACATAGATGGACACACATTATATTGAAGAGGGGCTTGTAAAGATAGAAGTTCCTGATTTTGAAAAAGTTTCTGCAAAGGCACCGGTTTTTTATAATCCTGTAATGGAGTTAAATAGGGATATTTCGGTAGTGGTTCTAAATCAATATAGGAAATCATTGGATCATGACGTGGTAATATTCGATGCATTTGGAGGTACCGGTATAAGGGGAGCAAGGTATTCCAAAGAAATTCAGGGAGTAGAAAAGGTTTTGGTTGGGGATGTAAATCCTTTGGCAGTTGAAATAGCTAAAAAGAACATGGTTTTGAATGACATTTCCAATGTAGAGGTTGAAAAAAATGACGCAAATGTATTATTGCAGTCAAATAAGGGTTTATTTGATATAATTGATATTGATCCGTTCGGTACTCCTTCAATGTTTACTCAGTCAACTGCAATAAATATCAGGCCTGGTGGTTTAATCTGTATAAGTGCTACGGATACTTCGGCTTTATGTGGAACATATCATGATCCTTGTCTAAGAAAATATGGTGCACAACCATTAAAAACAGAGTATTGCCATGAAAATGGTATTAGAATACTGCTGGCTTTCATTGCAAGAAACCTTGCAGTCAATCAGAAATACATGCATGTATTATTTTCACATAGTACTGAACATTATATGAGAATATATGCAGTTATAAAAAGAGGCGGAAAGAAAACAAACGAATCTTTGAATAACATTGGTTTCATAACTCATTGTCCAAATTGTTTGCATAGGGACACATTTTATGGCTTTGTTCCAAAGGTGCCAACTACATGTCCTGAGTGTGGAGAAAAATATCTTGTAGCAGGTCCATTATGGTTGGGAAATATTTCTGATAAGGAATTTATTGGTGATATGATTGATACTGCTGAAGAGTTGGAGTTAAACAAAAAAGAGGATTTATTAAAATTATTTAATCAATGTTACGAAGAAGCGGAAGGTCCTGTAACTTTTTATGATATTCATAAAATATGTAAAAATTTAAAAATTAGTTCTCCAAAGATTAACGATGTAATTGATGAAATTAAAGCAAGAGGATATTTTATTTCAAGAACTCATTTTAAATTAACAGGTATGCGTACTGATATGCCTTTAAAAGAGTTGAAAGAACTTATAATAAAAATAAAAGAAGAAAAATTGGGAGTTGATGTTTAAGATTTTAATACTATTCATAGTTTAACATATTGTGTGTGTAGTAATATTGTAATTCCGGTGCGTGTTGTATTTCGTAAAATCTGTACGGATTATTGAAATATGGGAATATTGAACCTGTTGCTGCACGCATTATTCCACCAAAGTGTCCGAATTCTTTTGAACATACTTGGTAATATAATGGGAATCCACATCCAGGGTTAATGAAAATATTACCTTCTCTAACTGTTCCATGCCATACTACAGGTATAGGTCCTTCTTGTCCTTGTGATTTGGCCATTTCCAATACTCTTGCCCAAGCATCTTCATATTTATCGTAAATTTCTCCATCTACTTTATAATTCCATTTGTCATCGGGTACTCCATGAATTCCATAGTCTAATACCTGATTCCAGTCAATGTTTACTTGTGCTCCTGCTGTATCCATGAATGCCATTTCAATAATGTATACTTTTCCATTATAAAAATTTCTATAGTTAGAACTTCCCGCAAAATGTAAAACTATGGCACATTTTGAATTTCTTTCTTCAGCATATTGTGCTAATAAATTTGCATGCACATGTTCTGGATACATGTCCGGATTTGCTATTTTAACAAATGCTAACCTTCCCAAAGGTTCAATATCATCTGATGATGAAGATGTTGATACATAAAGAAAGCCAATCAGTATTAAAATTATTATTATAAAAGATATGTACCATTTCATTATGTTTCACCATTGTATTTTAAAATTCTTTTTTTTATTAATTAATTTATAATTTGTATTTTGATTTTCTTAATATTTTTTATATTCATCAAATTGAGAAAAATAATCGAATTTTGATTAATTGAAAAAAATACATTTTATTCGAAAAAATGATTATTTTTTTTATCATGGTTTATTAATATATTGAAAATATTTTATTGTTAAATTTTTATTTTTCCATATGGGCTATTTTCATTTTTTCAAAATTTTTTTTTATTAATTTAATATTTATTTTAATCGATTTTTGAAATTTTTATTTTTTTTCATTACTATTTTTGTAAATTATCATTATTTTTTTCTTTTTTTTAAAGAAAACTCAAAAGGTTTATATAATGTGTATATCATAATAAGTATTATAAATTTGGTAGATGTATCAAAAAATAATATATAATAATTGTAGGGATGTATATGAATCAAGATTTAAATGACTACAGTATTGAACCTCAAAATATTGCAATGAACATGGATTCACTTGATAAACAGATATTGGAATTATTAAGTGAAGATGGAAGAAAATCCTATAGGAAAATTTCAAGAGAATTAGGTGTTTCTGTTGGAACAATACATAATAGGGTAGATAAATTAACAAAATCTGGTATTATAAGTAAATTCGTTCCAGTTATTGATCATGAAAAATTAGGTTATACTTTGACTGCAGTAATCGGTATTGAAATTAAAGGTGGAACAATATCCTTTTTAACAGAAAAAGAACCATTTAAAAACAATTTACTAGCAGTTTATGATGTAACAGGTCAATTTGATGGAATAATAATAGCAAAATTTAAAAACACATTCGAATTAAATAAATTTATCAAATTGTTACTTCAAGAAGATAATGTAACAAAAACATACACGCAAACAGTACTAAATATTGTTAAAGAAGAGTTAAATTCTTCAATGATTAATTTTTAGTCAATTCTTTTTTTTAATTATTCTTTTTAAAACTATCTCTTTTTTTCTATTCTAAATTCTATGGTAAGATATTTCAAATATAAAAAATATATAACATTACATAGATAAGTTAATTTTTAATAAACAGGAGAGAAAATAATAATGCCGGTTCAAGAATTTCCAGATACGCAAGATAAACAACCTAATGCACCTATATCATTGACACGTGTGGGTGTTACTGGAGTTAAAAAATTAGTGAAGATTCAAAGAGATAATAAACGACCAATAATTTTATTACCGACCTTTGATGCTTTTGTAGATTTACCAAGTACACAAAAAGGTGTACACATGTCCAGAAATCCGGAAGCGATCTCTGAAGTAATAGATGAATCTGTTAGTGATATGGAAATTCATATAGAAGATATTTGCGCTAATTTGGTTAAACGATTATTAGAAAAACATGAATATGCAGTAAGAGCCGAAACAGAAGCTACAAGCGAATACATAATTAACAAATTTTCTCCAGTCACTCATAAAAAAACTCAAGAAACAACACATATCATTGCCAGAGCAATAGCTATGAAAGATGATTTAGGCAATATTTCTGTAAGGAAAATGGTTGGTGCACAGGTTGTGGGTATGACAGTATGTCCATGTGCTCAGGAATCAGTGGAACAGGAATCCAAAGAAAAATTATTGGAATTTTTGGATGAGGAAACCACTCAAAAAGTTTTAGAAGCAGTTACTTTTGCATCACACAATCAAAGAGGTATTGGAACAATTCTTTTGGAAGTTTCTGAAAACCAAAATGTCAATGTTGATGATTTAATAACAATTATACAAAATTCTATGAGTTCTCCTGTATGTGAAATTTTGAAAAGACCTGATGAAAACAAAATTGTAACAAATGCACATAAAAATCCTGTTTTTGTAGAGGATTGTGTACGTAACATGGTATTAGGTTTATTGGAGAAATATTCGGATTTGCCTGACAATTCAATGGTAACAATAAAACAAGTTAATGAAGAAAGTATTCATCAACATAATGCTTATGCTGAAAAAGTTGCATCAATGGGCGAATTAAAACAAGAAAATAATATGGAGTGAAAATATGGAAGTAATGGAAATATCAAGACCTATCATGGAGAAAATGGATGCCTTTGAAGGATGTAAACCAGTAGTTCACAGTACGGAGTCAATGATAATTAGGGGAAAAACCCATAATAAAGTTAAACCTGAGGATATGTATCCACGACTGATGGAATTGTTTGAAGAATTAAATATTAAAAAAATAGAAAAGGAGTCCAATAAGGCAAGGGAATTTACTGATAAGGTAGATACCATATTAAGAAAAACAGAAGAGGTTTACGACCAGTCAAACGGTTTGGATGGGATAGAAAAATTAAAGAATACCTTTGAAATGACCGGATTTTATGCAGAGTATGCAATTGGTCAGATAGATGATTTGGCAGTTTATGTAGTTCTTTACATGGACAAATCTGGTTTTGGACCAATGTTTGTTGAAACAATGGTTCTTCGTATGACCGAATTCACATCCTAATTTCTTTTTTTCACGTGATTAAAATGATTAATGAATTATCTAAGATAGAAGCTAGAAATATTTTAAATGCTGATTTAAACACTTTTTTGGATTTTATTAAGGAAATAAATCATAATCGTTCAAATGAGATTACTTTTTCTAAAAATATTTTTTTACCTTTAACACATATCTGCCAAAATAATTGCGGATACTGTACTTTTAAACAGGATGTTGATGAAGCGGAATATCTTGTGATGAACAAGGAAACTGTACTTAACATGGTTCAAAAAGCTAAGAAAGTCAAATGTACCGAAGCATTATTTGCTTTTGGCGAATCATCAGATAAAAATGATTATGTAAAAAATGAATTAGAAAAGTATGGTTTTGAATCAATGGTGGACTATGTATATTATTTATCAGAAAGAATACTGGTGGATAATGAAATGTTACCTCATACCAATATGGGAATAATTTCAAGGTCTGATTTAAGATATTTGTCAGAAGTAAATGCATCAATGGGTTTGATGTTGGAAACAACAAATAAAAAATTACTTAAAACAATAGTACACAAGGACAGTCCTGGTAAAAATCCTGATAAAAGAATAAATTTCATAAAAAATGCAGGTAAAGAGAATATTCCATTCACTACAGGTTTATTGATCGGTATTGGTGAAACAACTGATGATCATATAGATTCTTTATTTGCATTAAGAGATTTACAAGACAAGTATGGTCATATTCAGGAAATAATTATTCAAAATTTTAAACCTAAAAGTAATATTCCTATGAAGGATCATCCTGAACCATCTTTAATTGATTTGTTAAAATTAACTGTTCTGGCTACAGTCATGTTTCCGGATGTCAGTATACAAATTCCACCTAATTTAAATCATGATTGGATGAGTTTCTTTATTTTATGTGGAGCTGATGATATGGGAGGAATTTCTCCATTAACAAAGGATTATGTTAATCCTGAGAATGATTGGCCTTCCGTTAATGATTTATCATCAACGTTAAGTAAAATTAATTTTTCGTTAAAAGAAAGATTGCCTGTATATGAAAAATATATTAATGATAAATATTTAAAAGAAAAAGTTTATGATACAGTCATTAAACTTCAACATGAGATTAATTAACTTTTATGTCAACAACTGTATGAAAAACGCCTGGGGAGTATTTTTTTATTGTACGTTTGTTTAATACTTCTATTTCTCTACCTACTTTTTTTGCAGCTTCTTCAACTCTATTCACAGGTCTTTCGAATAGTATAGGTTCGGGTGTTGATTCATGATAATGGATAATGCCTCCTTCTTTAAGATATTTCATAGCACTATCCAGGTAATGATGTGTTCCTCCAATGTAACCCATCATAATTCTGTCTGCTTCATGATCAAAGTTCTGTAAGCTACAATCACCTAAAATAGGGGTTACAATATCCTCGACTTTGTTTAGTTTCACGTTTTCGCAAAGATAATTGTATGATACGGGATTTATTTCTATTGCGTAAATTTTTTTAGGTTTTGAATGTACGGCCATTGGAATAGTAAAATAGCCTATTCCTGCAAACATGTCGATAATTGTCTCATTTTTATCCGGCATCTTGCTCATTCTTAGTCTTTCGCCAGTATTTCCTTTGGACCACATAATTTTGGCTACATCAAACTTAAATTTACAGTAGTTTTCTTTGTGTATTGTTTCAGTTCCTTCACCATATATCATCTCAACTTCAGGTTCTCTTTTTTGGCCATGAATTTTACCTAATTTAACAACCTTGTTAACATAAGGTAATTTGATGATTTCCTCTAAATTATCCGGTTCTTTTTTTACTACCAGTATGTCCCCTATTAGTTTACCTTTCATTATATGAACCTCTTATATTTTTACACCCATATAATTTATTAACTCAATTAAATCTTCAAAAGCATATAATTCATGTTTTAAAACATCATTTTTAGTTAAAGTTCCACTCATTTCTCCGTCAACAGTTAATAAATCAGGTCCTCTATGTATCAATCTGAATTTTCCATCGCTTCTGAATATCTCTTCAGCAACCATGTCATGTACAAAACATCTTCCCGGAATGATTACCGTGTCTTTTACTTCTTCTAAGTTAATTTCTCTTAAATCCTGTTCTGTAATTAAACAAGCAATTTCCTGTTCGGTTCCGATTACATTGACATGTTCTGAAGCACCTAAATTTTCAATTATTTTTGAAATGTATTCTGCTGAAATTTTTCCCGTGATTATTGTTGCTTCTGCTTTTATAGGTGTTAATATTTCAAGGTATTCTTTATTTTTATCTTTAGCTAATGCATAAGGGCTGTCTGTTTCGGGATCACAGACTGGTGTTCCAGTAACTCTTAAATTATATTCTTTTGATGTATCAATAACTAGCTGTTTGAATTCTTCTATGCTTTGTTGTTCAATTCCCGGAATAATCGGTTTTTCACTTAATATTAAACCCTGATTTCTGGTGTTTGCAAACCTCATTAAAATGAGGGCTTTAGCACCCCAGGATTCTAAATTTTCACAGGTACGTGCCAATTCTTCACCATCATTAACTCCCGGAATAATAATTGATGCCGCATGTACGTCACATGATTCACAAAAACGTTTTAAAGCTTCAACGGATGCTTCAGGAGTAGGATCATGCATCCATCTTTTTCTGAGAGCAGGGTCTGTTGAAAAAGTTGTATATGTTGTTTCTACAACTCCATGGTTTATCAGAGTATCAACAATATTGGCATCATCAATACCCTTTCCACTTGTATAACCTAAATGCATGGGTAAGCCCATATCTTTTATTCCACGAGTTAAATTTAGAAGATCCGGATAACAGCTTATATCTCCATCTCCTGTAATATTTACCATAGTATCTTGTGGAATGTTTCTCTGGAAAATATCTGTTTGTAATGTTGATAACACTTGATAAGCAGGAAAATAATCTCTTGTCATGTTTGTATCAGTACTACAGTGAGGACATCCTATCTGTCCCGGCGGACAGTTTTTACAGCCAAGTATCTTGGCTTCACGGACGGTTTTGAAGTAACAATATTCACAAAAACCTCTACAATTTTTTCCAGGTATTCCACCTACATCAGCCATAATTTGCATAAATATTAATATCTAAATTATAATTTTTATTTGTATCGTATATTTTCTACACAGTTATCATATTTAAAAAAAGATATAATGAAAGAAAATCAGATAATTAATTAATATAAATATAAGATAATAATATTTCAGGTAGTGTAATTATGATTGGAAAAAGTACTCATATAGTAGATTGTAGGGAAACAAGAGGAATAGGTGAAGGTGGTGGAATTGCACAAAGGGGAACTTATGCTCAATGTGGTGATGATTTACTGGCTGTAGCTATGTCTCCCGGCCGTAGACACATTACAAAACCTGTTTGTGAAATTACCTTTGCTTTAAGGGAGGCAAATATTCAAACCAGTACTTTGGTGCTTAATGCAGGTTCTGGTGTGCCAAAAGATACGCCTTCTGGTGGAGGTCAAGGATTATTTGGTGTTACACCTAAAGAAATATCTCAGATGAATAGGCATAAAGTTGTTTTAATTCACTTTGGTGGAGTAAAAAATCACATAATTTATAAAGCTAAACATGTATTGAAAAATATTAACAAACCTGTTATAATTATTGCACAATACCCTGTGGATTATGAGGATTTTGCACGTATCGGTGTAAAAACTGCCGCAGTTATGCCAGAAAAACCAGAGACTAAAGGAACAATTGTTGAGTTAATTACTGATGTAATTCGTGGTGAAACATGTTCTCAGGATAAATTGGATGAAATTATTGATAAAGTAGAAAATACTATACAGACTTATGGAAATTAAATTGGGGAAAAGTGTATGGATATGCTTTTTAATTTAGTGCTTGTTGCTTTAATGGGGCTAATTGCTATAATTGCAGGTATATTTGAGGATTTGGAATCTGATGTAGCATCTACCAGTAATCCAAATTCTCAAGTACAATTAGCACCTCAGGTAGGTAATTTGCACAAACTTTTCAATAGGGCAGTTTCTGGTGAACCAGTACTAATGGGTACAACAGCTACAATTGCTGGTTCCATAGCATATGTTTTATTTACATTAAATTATCCTGTTGTATTGGTATTATTAATTTCTGCTCTTATTGCAACTCTTGTTCAGGTAATATTATCTATTACTTCATACATGGGACGTATAACTAGTCAGGCATTATATAATCAGCCATTGTTTTTGGATGTATTAATTAAACATATTCCTATCAGTGCAGCACATGCATTCATAACTCTATTTTCAATTACAACATTATCTTATATTATGGTTTATTTATTGGATCCTGCTGTTCCATTAAGTTTACCTGTAACAGCTTTACTGATGGGGATTTCTTTAGGAACTATAGGTTCTGCTATTGGAGATATTCATTATGGGGCAGAAAAATTATATCAGAATCATGAGTTCGGTTCTGGAATTGCAGTTTCAAATAATGGAAATATAGCTACAAAATCACCTTTAGGTTCAAGAAATTCTATTGATGTTGTTAGATTCTGTTCTAAATTTGGTGGACCTATTTCAGGATTGTGTTTTGGACTAATAATTTTCCTAACATTTTGGATTAATCTGGTATTCGGAATAAACTATGGATTGATAGCAGGTTTAATAATTGTGTTGTTGTTTTTTATTTTAAACATAATTATTGAAAAGAATGCTCGTATAAACTTTGGAAAATATGAAAAATAATAAGGGTGTATTTAATTGATGTGGGAATTATTAATTAGTTTAATTATAGGTTCAACTCTTATTGGGATAGGGGTTCATTTTATTCCTGTGGGTGGAGCACCGGCAGCATTATCAACTTCTGCAGGAGTACCTACTGGGGCTCCAATGATAACTATAGGTATGGGTATTACGGGTATATTGTCAGCAGCATTGGCAATTGGACAACCTAATTACATTATAGCACTAAGCGGTGCAGTAGGTTCTATGATAATGATGTCAATCACCATGTTTTTTTCAAACGTAATACATATTTATGGGGTTGGTGTTCCTCTTGCATCCTCAAATTTTGAGAAGGATCCCCTCACAGGTTTTGAACAGGACGCTTTTGTAAGTCCCGGTACAACAGGTCATGGAATTCCAACAATTTCATATGTTAGTGGTTTAATAGGTTCATTGCTTGGAGGTGTTGGAGGTAGTTTAGCATTTGCATCTATTTATTCCACATTTTCAACTTATTTGAATTATTCAACAGTAATAAATGGAACATTGGCAACGATTTTTTCATTAATGTTGTTTTTTATTGTTGCAGTTATGGCATCCTATAATATTGGGGGAACGATTCAAGGTTTCTATGATGAGAAATTTAAACAAAAGATTATTTCCGGAACAATATCCTGTTTCATAATCTCGGTTGTTCTTTCACTAGTGTATGTTTTCATAATATGGGGGTTAATATATGGCTGAGGATTTAATACCAAATCAAATTATCATGTTGGTAACATTAATTATAAGTATCTTGTGCATATATGGCAGTCAGATATATCTGGTGGGAGGTATCCTTGTAATCATAGCTTCAGTCCTGGCAACAGCATACGCTACCAATACGTTGCGTCATATAGGAAAATATAGTTTGGGTACGGGTGTTCCTTCTATAATATATATGCTGATGGCTGTTGCATTAGTCAGTTATGTTTCGGCAATCTTAATATCATCCTATCTAAAACTGTCAATAGCATTTCCTATAATGGGTATATTAATAGCTATAATTCTTTCATATATTGTGTCAATGATTTGTAAACATATTTTTAAGATTCAGGTAGAAATATTATCCAAAGCATTCATATCAATTACATTAGCTTCATTGATAGTGCTGATATCAATGTCTTGTCTGATTGCACATACATATAATCAGAGTGTAATTTATGAAGAGGTTATTCAGACCGGTCTAATATTACTAATAATGATTATGGCAGTAATGGCAATTCAGAATCCGTATAATTCATGTATGGGACCTAATGAAGATCAATATAGGACTTTGTCTTTGGCATGTTCAAATGCATTTTTAATGTTAATGGTAATTTCTATTATCAGTATCTTAAATTCACAGTTCTGGATGCTTTATCTTTTGATATCATTAATTGGATGGATTGTATTTTTCAGAAAATATGTCATATATACTAAACAGCAGGCAGCATCGATTAGAAGATTTGGATTATGGCCGATTGATGACGGGGATGATTAAATGGTTATTGAAACATCAAAAATTATAATAGATGATAATTTAGAAATGGATGTAAATACTGGGGTTATAGGTCAGGGTATAGTTGGTGGTGTAAAGTCTACAGCATTTCCTACTGAAGAACTCTTATCACAATTGGATAAAATAGAAGAAGCAATAATTGATTTGGAATCCTCTTTTGATCCTAATTCAACTTCAAGGTTATCTCAACCAGGTCGTGAAGGAATATATCACAAAGCAGGTATGTTAACAAATATTGTAATTGGAGTAATATTGGCATTAATATTTATATTATTGTTGGTGTAGAAAAGGTGAGTCTATGGTTGATAAAAAAGAAGTTATTGATGGATGGCCTTTAGAGACAGGAGATTATAGTGTTGGTGATCCACAATGTCCTGTAGCAGTAGTTACTTTAGGTTCAAAGATGAATGATGAAGTGGTTAATTTGGGGGCAGCTATCGCCGGACCATTACATACAGAAAATTTGGGAATTGAAAAAGTAGTTACAAATATAGTTTCAAATCCTAATTTAAGATTTTTAATTGTCTGCGGTTCGGAAGTACAGGGACATATAACTGGAGAAACAGTTAAAGCATTGTATGATAACGGTATTGATCCAGATACTAAATCAATTTTAGGTTCTCCAGGGGCAATTCCATTTGTAGAAAATTTACCTATCGAAGCAGTTGAAAGATTTCAGGAACAATTAACAATAATTGACATGATAAATAATGAAAATCTTGATGATATTTCAGCTAAGATAAATGAGTGTATTGAAAATGATCCGGGTTGTTTTGAAGAAGAACCGATGATAATTCAATTGAATGAAAAAGAAGAAGAGGAAGAGGACGATTCATCATATGAATTAATGGAAACTTCAACATCATCGGTTGATTCATCAGCATTAAAATTATTGGAAATTGAAAACAGAATCCGTCATTTAAAATCAGAAGTTAATGAAATTGGAAGTTTGGAAAAATTTTCTTCAGGTTATTATGCCGGTAAAGTTCAAGGCATTGTTATAGGATTTGTTCTAACTTTGGTTCTAATATTAATATTATTCTGGAGTTTAAAATTATGAAAAATACATTAAACAATATAAAAAAATTAACAGAATCCATAGAGTATAAAACTCAGATTATCGGTAGAAATCAGAGGTTGGTTTCTGCAGTTGGCAATACTCGGATGGGTATTATCATCGGATTTATATTAACACTCATAGTTGTTGGAATTCCCATAATTTTTTATAGTGGGGGATTGTAATGTCTGATAATTTAAAAAATGATTTAATGGCCATTAATGAAAGATTGGATAAATTGGAAGAAAAATTAGAGGAATCACACGGTGAATTTTCACAGCAAACAGGAAAAACTTTAGGCAGAGACATTGGAATATTGTATGGTATAATTATAGCATTATTGTTTATAATCATTATGCTAAAATTTCATATTATTTAGAGTTAGGGGATAATCATGTTCAAATTTGAGAAAAAACAAGAAGTATTTGATATATATGGTGTAAAAATTGGAGGGCAGCCTGGTGAATATCCAACAGCATTGGCTGGAACAATTTTTTATGCAGGACATAACATACTGTCTGATGAAAACAAGGGTATATTTGATAAAGAAAAAGCTGAAACATTATTAAATGAAATGGATGAAATGGCTGATTTAACCGGAAATCCGGCAATTGTACAAATATTCGGTTCAACACCTGAAGCTTTACTAAAATATGTTGACTTTGTAAGTGAAATTTCAGATTCTCCTTTTTTAATAGATTCAACAGCTGCTGAAGCTAGAATAGCAGGTTCAGCTTATGTGACTGAAATAGGATTATCCGAAAGAACTATCTATAATTCAATAAACATGTCTATAGACGATGAAGAAATTGAAGCTTTAACAAATTCTGACATTACATCCTCAATAATTTTAGGTTTTAACCCTACAAATCCAGGTTCTGATGGAAAAATAGATTTATGGGAAAATGGTTCAGGAATTTTAGAAAAAGGTCTATTGGAAATTGCCGATGATTGTGGTATTATTAAGCCATTGATGGATGTTGCTGTTACTCCATTAGGACAGGGTGGAGGAATTGCAATCAGAACCACTTTAAAAGAAAAGAGTAAATGGGGATATCCTGCAGGCAGTGGTGTTCACAATGTACCTTCAGCATGGGAATGGATTAAACAATATAAAAAAGAAAACCCTGAAGTATGGCCTGTATGTGATGTGGGTGCAAATATTGTTCAACAAATGGTTGGAGGAGACTTTGTTCTATTTGGACCGATTGAAAATACCAAAAAAGCTTTCACTGCCTGTGCAATGACGGATATGTTTATTGCTGAAGCAAACGAAGAAATAAAGATACAACCTGTTGATTCACATCCTTATAATATTTTACTATGATACTATGTACGAAAAAATATCACTTCCCCAAATCTCCCCTTCTTTAATCAAAGATCAATTTTTTACAGTATTGTCTGTTGAGTTAGGAAATACTACTATTAAATCAATTATTGTAACAACCAACATTAAAACAAATCAAAGTTATCAGATTAATAAAGTGGTTAATCTAACCAGAGATATCAGGCCTCCTAAAGAATCTGAGGAAGTATTCGGTTATACTATATGGAATAAAGAACTGTCAAAAGAGGCTATAGAAGAAAGTATTTCCCAAACTATTCTTGATTCTTTAAAACAAGTTCAAATGACTGTTCAGGACATTGATTTTGTTGTTCGTTCAACGGGAGTAATAGCAATTTCTAATTTGTCTAATGAAATGGGTCTTATTATCAAGGCGCTCTCCGATGCTTGTTTGAATATAGGTATTAAACCTTCACAAATGACGGCACCTTTTTCAGTTAACAATATTCCTGAACATATAAGAAAATTTTCATTCTTTAACAACATTCAATTTGATGGCTCTATAGTAAGTGTTACACCCCCTAAAACAACAGGGGTTCTTTCCAATGAAATGGAGGGGGAACTTGTTACTGCAGGTATTAAATTGGCTGCAAAAAGTTCATCGATAGATTATCGTAATCCTATAATATCCATCGACATGGGAACAACACTTGCTGGTCAGGTAATTGATGATACAAAACCATACGCTAATTTGTTATGTAATTATGTTGGTCTGGCAGGCGGTATTTCTGATATATTGTTAAGGGGTTGTGGAATATTAAACGATAATTATTCAACCATTGACATAAAGAATAATCATAAAACAGCTGAATTAAATGAAGAAACTTTGTATGAAATAACAGAAAAAATGCATACATTTATTGATATTATGGAAGTACCTTTGGATGTTGATAATTTTGGATTGGTGAATGTATATTCACAGAATAAAAATAATCTTGATGTAAAAATTATCGGTTCTCGTATAAACAATGAAGAAAAATTATTAAACACATTTAATGATTGTGTTGATGTTTCAGATATTAACGCAGTCATGCTTCAGATTGATGATTTTTACGCATATTACATTAAAAGATTACTTGATGAAACAAAAAGGTTAAATCTCTTGTCTGAAAATATGACTCTTGGTATAACAGGACGTGCAGGCACTACTGGTCAAAAACCTAAGTTAATTCATAAATATTTAAACGGAATGTTCAAAGAAATAATATTTGCCGAGGATGGTTTGGCTATGGGGGCATTGATGATGGCTCGTTGCATGAACTCATTGGGTACACCTACTAATCCGATAGGCGGTTCAAAAAAAGGTTTTTGTATAATGCAACAAAGGATTTTAAAAAATAAAAAATAGAAAAATTAGTTTAATGGTCTTCCTGCCATACTTTCTAATCTTCTAATTCTTTCGCTTGTTTCAGGATGGGTTGAGAATAAATTTTTTAGTTTATTACCGGCATTTCCAAAAGGATTCATTATAAACATATGAGCATCCGTTTCTTTAGCATTTTGCATTGGATGTTGTGTTGTTCCAAATTCTAATTTTCTTAATGCACTGGCAAGTGCTAATGGATTTCCACAAATTTCTGCACCTGTTGCATCAGCTTTAAATTCTCTTGCTCTACTGATTGATAATTGGATAATTGTAGCGGCTAATGGACCTAATATTGCAAGTAATATTGAACCAACAACATCCATTAGTCCATTATCATTATTTGAGAATATGAATGCATATCTACCCCAACTGGCAACAGCCACTATCATTCCTGCAATTGTTGCTGCTACGGAACTTATTAAAATATCTCTATTTTTGATGTGTCCCATTTCGTGGGAAAGTACTCCTCTTAATTCTTCTTCATTTAATAATTCCAATATTCCTGTTGTAACTGCTATTGCTGCATGACTTTGGTTTCGGCCTGTTGCAAATGCGTTTGGATCATTTGACCTGATTATTGCAATTCTAGGTTTTTTGATTCCTGCATGATTAGCCAAATCTTCCACTATTCTATGGAGATTTGGTGATTCCTGTTCTGAAACAATTTGAGCATTATATGAACCTAATGCTATTTTATCACTATAAAAATAAGACACAAAATTCATAACTATTGCAAATAAAACTCCGATAAGTATTCCCAGTCTTCCTAAATTTAATAGGCTACCTATGAATCCAAAAATTATTACCAGAATTGCAGACATAAAACCTAATAAAATAACGGTTTTTAAATTTTCTAACATTTCTTTTACCTTCGTATTATTTGATTATTTTAATATCTTTTTTTTCTATTAATAAATATTTAGTATATCTTCTAATTATAAATAATATTATCTTAAATTAAAATCTTTGTATTGGGTGTGATTATGACTACTGCATTAATTATGGCAGGTGGAAAAGGAACTAGGATGGATTTGGATTGTGAAAAACCTATGGTTGAAGTCAATAATAAACCTATGATTAATTATGTTGTTGATGCGTTGTTGGAATCCAGATATGTTGATAAAATATTGGTGGCTGTTAGTGATAACACTCCTTTAACGGCTAAATTCATGAAAAAATTTCCGGTTACAATAGTGCCTACTTCCGGTAAAGGTTATATTGAGGATTTATCTGAAGTTCTTTCAAATAGGGAATATGTTGAAAAAGATGAAGTAATTATGACCATTGTTGCAGATTTGCCATTAGTGACTGCTGAACAATTGGATGATGTATTTAAACATTATTTTGAACGAAATAAACCCGCTATGTGTGTTTCAGTTCCTGAATCTTTATTTATCGAACATGGTATCAAGCCTACTCTGGTTTTTGAGGGATTGGTTCCGACGGGGGTAAATTTATTATTAGCCAATAATGATGAACAAGATCAGACAATATATCAATCACAAAACATTGAGTTGGCTTTTAACATAAACACATTGAATGATTTAAATTTATCAGAGATTTATATTAAAAAATGATTTTTTGTAAAAAAAATAAATTATATATAGTTTAGATTACATAGATTATATCATAATTATACCAAAATAAGTAACTATAAAAACTTTAGGTGGACAGTAATGACTAATGAAAGGGAATTAATTAAAGGAGAAGAAAAGTTATGGGCGGATATCAAAGGATATCAAGTTGCTACAAGTAATGCTCGTATCTTAGGAAATCTTGAAGAATTAACTATTGATGAAAAAACAGGAAAAATCACCGATATTGTTATTAGAACAGAAACTGAAAGAAATATTAATGTTAAAGGTGCAAAACGTAATGGTGACTTATTAATTATACCATTCGGTAAAGTTGAAAAAGTCGGTGAATTTATTATTATCTCAGGATAATTCGGAATATAAAATAATCAATTGGTTATTTTATCAATAACTTTTTTTATAAATCTTATTTTACAAAATTTTTATACATATTTTAAAAATAGTCTTTTTTTATTTGGAGTTTAATATATTTTTTTTAAAAAAAAGATATGAAGAAATATTACATTCCTTCCATACTTAAATCCATGATGTTTTTAGTTTCTTTTGCAAGTTCTTCAGGTAATCCTTTAATATCAATGTCTAAGAAACCTCTAACAATCATAGAAGCAGCTTCATCTTCGGTTAATCCTCTTGCCATTAAGTATTGTATTTCTGCTTCAGCAATTTTTCCTACAGCTGCTTCGTGTGATAGTTCCATATCTGTACAGTCTCCTCTTAATTCAGGAATGGAATATATTTTTGAGTCATCGGATAAGATTAATCCCATACATTCTAAGTGACCTTTTGCTTCATGAGCCTTTCCGTGTAAGTCTCCTCTTGTAATGATTGTTGATTCATCTTCGGAAATTGCTCTGGTAATCATTTCTGATTGAGAGTTTATACCATTTAATTCTGTTCTTGATCCTTGGTCTATTACTGAATCATCTTTTCCTGCAAGTATTGATTGGAAGAATACTTTTGTATTTTGTCCGTTAGCATATGCTGTTGGGTAAGCTTGGATGTTTCTAACAGGTTTTGTTAATATGTAATTTGAGATGTATGTACTATTGTCATCCATTATTACTCCAGTTCTAGGTCTTACATCCACTTCTTTAGCCCAGCTATGAACCATAGTAAATGAAACTTTTGAATCTTTTTTAAGATAGAATTCGGAAACTCCTATGTGAGCTGCGTTACTTACGTGTTTTGCAGTTGAACAACCAGTTATAATATTCATTTCTGAACCTTCTTCAGCAATGATTATGTTGTGTGCTGTTTGTCTTACTGTGTCTTCACCAATATACATACATGCTTGGACAGGTAGTTCCACTTTAGCACCAGGTAAACTTCTTATGAAATATCCACTTCGTGAACCTAATTCAGTTGTTGCAGTATATTTATCTGCATCTACTTGAACAGCATTCCACATGTAATCTGCTAACCAATCATATTTTTCTAATGCTTGTGCAGTACTCATTATTTCTATACCTGGGTACATATTATTAACAAATACTTCTGATTGATCCATTTGTAAGAATGAAGCTGATCTTTCTTCTTCGTCAGTCATAATTCCTACGCTTGTTAAAGTTTCTTTATCGTTTTTAGTTAAATCGTCTAATGAATCAATATGTTCATGTGCATCTATATCAGGAGCTTGATATTCATTTAAATCTATATCTGCACCTATTTTTGCTTTTTTATTTACCGCACTTTCTGCTTTATCTTTTATTGAAACCATGTTATGCCTCTCCAAATCCTGATTTTCTAATATCGGTCATAATTTCTTCTGGATTTCCAGTTCTAGCTATTTTACCATCAATTAAAACATGTGCATGTGTTGCATCTACAAATCTTAAGATGTAACCAAGGTGTGTGATTAATAATCCACCTTTTTTGCTGTTTTCATCGTCCTGGCCTAGTAATGTACTAATTTCTTTAGAAATTAATTCAACGTTTTCAATGTCTACTCCAGAATCCGGTTCATCAAACATAATAAAATCAGGTTGTTGTGCTAATAATTGTAATAATTCTGAACGTTTAACTTCCCCTCCAGAAAAACCTAAATTAACGTCACGTTCTAAGAATTGTTCGTTTAATTTTAATCTTTCACCTAATTTTACTACTTCTTCGTCTAATTCATCGTCACTTTTGTATTCGTGTCTTTCATCAACGATTTTTAGTAAATCTTTTAATTTTACTCCTCTAATTGCAGGTGGATTTTGGAATGTAACTCCTAAACCTAAAGCAATTCTTTCATGAGTTTCTAATTCTGTAATGTCTTGACCTTTGTAAACTATTTTTCCGTTCGTTACTTTGTAATTTGGGAATCCTAATATTGTCATGAACAATGTACTTTTTCCGGCACCGTTAGGTCCTAATAAAACGTGTGTTTCACCTTCGTTAATAATTAGGTTAACACCATTAAGTATTTTTTTTCCTTCTACTTCTACTTCTAAATCCGATATCTCAAGTAGCATTTAATCACCAAAATTTAATTTATAATTAATTTTATTTTATATAAAAAATCGTTCTATCTTTTTCTTTATTAATTATATATTCTATAATATTTTTAAATGTTATGTAACATCGTTATATAACATTGTTATTTTTTAATATTTTCCTTTTATTAAAAATATTAAATTTGGTGTATTTTTCTATAATATAATGTTAAATCATGATATTTTATTTAGGTTAACCTAAAGTTTTCCGTTCTTTTTGTAATAATATCTTATTTTGAAATATCTCTAAAATCTAATTATTTAATGAATATTTACTTTGAAAGCTTTTTTTAAATTTTTTATTCCATATAATTTTCTCTTAAAAAGTTAAAATTTTCATTCATTATATTTAAACTTAACGGTTTTTTCTATAAAATAACCTTTATAATAATAGTTAAAGTGATATAATATTGTACATTATTTTAGTTAATTGTACAATTGTACATAAAGTACAACACGTGTTTAAATTATTAAATTTAAATGTAAATCATTTAAAATTTTAAATGGTTATTATTAGTTAAATAATCATGTTTTTATAATAGGAGGAAAAATAATGGCTAACGACGATATTAAGATAATCGTTTTCAGTTGTAACTGGTGCTGTTACGGTGGAGCAGATACTGCAGGAACATCAAGAATGCAATACCCACCTAACATAAGAATGATCAGAGTAATGTGCTCTGGAAGAATTGAACCTCAATTTATACTCAAAGCTTTAAGAGAAGGAGCAGACGGAGTATTCATCGGTGGATGTCACATGGGAGACTGCCACTACGATGCAGGAAACTACAAATTCGATAGAAGAATGAGATTAATCTACAGATTATTAGATGAACTTGGAATTGAAAAACAAAGAGTTCAACACGATTGGATTTCAGCTTCAGAAGGAGAAAAATTCGCAAGTACTATTAGAAGAGTAACTGCAGAAATTCAAGAATTAGGTCCTTCACCACTTAAAGCACAATTAGCAGAGGGGGAATAAGTACATGGCAGATAAAAAAAGAATAGGAACTATGTGGCTCGGTGGATGTTCTGGATGTCACATTGCATTTACAGATTTACACGAATTATTATTAGATGTATTAGAAGTAGCAGAATTCGAATTCAGTCCTGTACTTATGGATACTAAATATGATGAAATTCCAGAAATGGACATTATATTAATTGAAGGTGGAATTCGTAACGATGAAAACAAAGAATTAGCTGAAGTATTAAGAGAAAAAGCTGATTTCGTTGTAGCTTACGGTTCATGTGCAGAATTCGGTGGAATTCCTGGTCTTGGAAACTTACACACCAACGACGAATTAACAACTGAAGCATACATTAACTCATGCTCAACTGTTAACCCTGAAGGAATTATCCCTAATGAATCTGTACCTCACTTAGAAAGCAGAGTAAGACCATTATCTGACGTAATTAAAGTGGATGCAGCATTACCTGGTTGTCCACCAAAATCAGATGTAATTGCACAAGTACTCATTGCATTAGTTAAAGGGGAAGCTCCAGAAATTCCTGACAACAACTTATGTGATGTTTGTGAAAGAGAAAAACCACCTACGGGTATGGCAATGGATACTATCAAAAGACCTTGGGAAGTTGGACCAACTGACAAAGACTTATGTTTAGTACCACAAGGTATAATTTGTTTAGGTCCTGCAACAAGACCATTATGTGGAGCACAATGTCCTTCTGTAGACACTCCATGTAGAGGATGTTACGGTCCTACTGACAAAGTATTAGATGCAGGAGCAAAAATGATCAGTGCTATCGGTTCTGACTTCGGTGTAGAAAACGATAAAGAAATTGATCCTGAAGAAGTTGCAAACCAAATAGAAGATATTGTAGGAACTTTCTATACTTACACATTACCAGCAGCTTTAATCCCATTAAAACTAAGAGATTAATTGTAGGAGGCTAAAATAAATGGTAGAATTAACATTAGAACCTGTAACAAGAATTGAAGGTCACGCAAAAATTACTGTAGACCTCGACGAAGAAGGAAACGTAAAAGATACTAAATTACACGTAATGGAATTCAGAGGATTTGAAAAATTCTTACAAGGAAGACCAATTGAAGAAGTACCAAGAATCGTACCTAGAATCTGTGGTATTTGTGATGTACAACACCACTTAGCTGCAGCTAAAGCATGTGACCAAGTATTCGGTTACAACGATGATGAAATACTTCCAACCGCATACAAAATGAGAGAAATCATGAACTGGGCTTCAGTTATCCACTCTCACACATTAAGTTTCTACTTCTTAAGTGCACCTGACTTTATCGGTGGAAAAGATAGAAAAACCAGAAACGTCTTCCAAATCATTAAAGATTACCCTGAATTAGCAGGAAAAGCATTAGAATTAAGAAGACACGCACAAGATATCATCACAACAATCGGTGGAAGACCAATTCACCAAGTATCAAACACTCCTGGTGGAATCACCACTGAATTAAGTGATGAAGTACAAGCTGAAGACTTAGAAAAAGCAAAAAGATGTTTAGAACTTTCCATGGACACCTGGGAAGCAGCACAACCTATCTTTGAAGAAAACTTAGACTTAATCAAAACATTAGGTTACGTAAGCACCTACCACTGTGGTTTAGTAGATAAACAAGATGGTAGTTGGGATATGTACAACGGTAATGTAAGAATGGTTGACAAAGAAGGTAAAGAATATGCTGAATTTGCACCACAAGATTACACAGACTACATGGCTGAAGGTGTAAAACCATACTCCTGGTTAAAATTCCCTTACATCAAAGACATCGGATATCCTGAAGGTGTATACAGAGTAGCACCATTATCCAGATTAAACGCATGTAAAAAAATGCCTGATGCAGCACCAAAAGCTCAAGAATTATTAAATGATTTCAGAGCAACATTCGGTCAATGTCCACAAGAAACATTATTATTCCACCCAGCAAGACTTATCGAATTAGTTGCAGCAGCAGAATTAGCAGTTGACGGTCTTGAAGGAGACTTAAGTGGAGAAAAACGTCCTGGAGCTATCGACAGAAGCCAAATCACCGGTGAAGGTGTAGGTATTGTTGAAGCATCAAGAGGAACTTTAACTCACCACTACAAAACTGATGAAAACGGTTTAGTAACTGAAGCAAACATTATTGTAGCTACAGTACAAAACAACCCAGCTATGGAAATGGGTATTCAACAAGTTGCAAACACATACATCAAACCTGGTGTAGAAGTTGACGACAAAATCTTCAACTTAATGGAAATGGTTATCCGTGCATACGACCCATGTCTTTCATGTGCAACTCACCAATTAGATACCCAAATGAGATTATCTACTGTAGAAGTATATGATCACATGGGTAACTTAGTAAAAAAAATCTAAGTAAACTAAAATAAGTACATTCTTCTTATGAAGAACAATGAGTTGAAGTTTTTTCTTCAATTCATTTTTTTAATAGATTGTTAAACAGTATTATTTGTTTATCCAGTCTTATAACTTAATATGACTAAAATAATACTTTTCGGAACATAGAATCATAGTATAAGAATTAATTCTTAACTAATGAATCTATGCTTTTTTTATTTGATTTAATTCTCATTTTTTTTAATTTTTATTAATTTCTAAAATATGCGTATTTTCCAGATTACTGTTTAGGTTTTTAGTATATATTCCAGTAATTGTATTGATACCAATTTTTTTGTATTCATCTAGGAAATTGTTACCGTTTGTCGCATATTGTATTTTTAATTCTTTATTTGGAAATGTAATTCTTAGTAAAGCTATAATTTTTAATATATACTCTTTAGTATATTGGGGATTATATTCTTCGGGACTATCAATGAAAGGATCATAACCTATAATTTCAATGTAATCCGCATTATATTTTTTAATTTCCAAAATTTTATTTAGTATATCCTCATAACTTTCTCCATAATTAATTAAAAATTCATACGTCACTTTTAAATTCATGTTTTCTTTAATGTATTTTATGGTTTCTTCTTCAAGTTTTACAATATTTTCATCAGTATTCTTATTAAATGCATGGGGTTTATTCTTTGTGCTTTGGATAATTATTGAATTAATATTATAATTTTTTAAGTGTTTGACATGTTCAAAATTTGAGACTCTTACGTTGATTTTTAAATTATTCTTTTTATCTAATGCATTTAGTATAAACATTAATTCACGGATTCCTGATATGTCTTTGTTATAACAATTTATTCCTGATATGGGATAATTCTCAATATTTTCCAGTTTATGTTCAATGCTTTTGATGATAAAATCTTCAGTATATTTTCGTCTGGATTCCTTTGTTCTATATCCGCAGGTAGGACAATTATCTTCAATTTGATAAACAGTCGGATAATAAATGTTACATTCATAACTTAATTTTTCAAAATTTTTCCTATTAATATCTTCAGATAAATCGAATATTTTTTCCAGCTTATTTTTCTCCGCTAATTTAAAAAAACACTCTATGTCATTTAAATCAACATCATTTGGTAAATTATAATTAATATTTTTTTTAATCATATAGAACCCCATCATTATTTGAATATACAAATATTTTAATTTATTTTTATTAATTATCTATTAACTTAATAGTTTGATTAAAATTATTAAGAATGTGTTTATTTAATTCTTGATAAATCTATAATAATTCTATAATTACTTTACTTTTTTTCTTTAAAAATTGAAAACATTTATATGTTTATTTTATTATATATTTCAATTGTAAGAATATTTATTACAAATACAAAATAATACAAAATATTCTAAATGTTTATCTTTGTATTACTCTAATAAACGTACTTTAAAACGGTTAAATATATCCTAAACTTTTGGGTGTGTTTTTTGTATAAATATTTGAACACAATTATGGAAATGTATTTTAGACAGTTGGAGGGTATATTTTATCTTATTTAAGTTTTATACTGAATTTTTTTTCACTTTAGCAATATAAAAACACGTATTACTATTTAATATTTCATCATTATTTTTACCAACTAAATATTTGATGAATAGATTTTTATTTAGTGATGTGAAAATAAAGAATAAGAAATTTATAACCCGGAATGAATATG
Organism: Methanosphaera sp.; assembly: GCF_016282985.1. Taxonomy (GTDB): domain Archaea; phylum Methanobacteriota; class Methanobacteria; order Methanobacteriales; family Methanobacteriaceae; genus Methanosphaera. Next base: position 4,735 of record NZ_JAEELZ010000002.1, on the reverse strand, counting down.
ATAATTTCATTTCTTAATGAATATACTATTTTAAGAGGTGTACATATAAATGCCAACATATGAAGACAAAATAGATTTATATGGGGTAGATGGAAAACTTTTAGAAGAACAAGTACCTCTAGAAGCAATCAGTCCAATAGTAAACCCTACAATTAAAAATATTATACAAGAAATTAAGCGTTCTGTTGCTGTAAACCTTGCAGGAATAGAAAAATCATTAGCAAGCGGAGCTTACGGTGGAAAAGCTAACTTTATTCCAGGTAGAGAATTAGATTTAGCTATTGTCGACAATGCAGATGCAATTGCTGACAAAATGACAAAAATGTTAAGAGTAAGCTGTGACGATGATTTTAACTTAGAATTATTAAATGGTGGAAAACAAGTATTAGTACAATTACCATCAGAAAGATTAAAAGTTGCAGGTGACTACTCAGTTGCACCATTAGCAACAGGTTCAGCTTTAATCCAAGCTATTATCGACACTTTCGATATTAACAAATACCAAGCATCAGAAATTAAAACTGCTGCTATGGGTGGATACCCACACAACGTTCAATTAGGTGGAGCTTTAACCACTTTATTAGGTCAAACCACTCACCTTGAAGGTTTAGGTTACAGTTTAAGAAACATTGGTGCAAACCACGTAGTAGCTATTACTAAGAAAAACACTCTCAACGCAGTAGCTTTATCTTCTATCTTAGAACAAACAGCTACCTTTGAAATGGGTGACGCAATCGGTGCATTCGAAAGAAGCCACTTATTAGGTTTAGCATTCCAAGGATTAAACGCAAACAACTTAGTTTACGATTTAGTAAAAGAAAACGGAAAAGGTACTCTTGGAGATGTTGTAGTATGTTTATTATCTAGAGCATTAGACGATGGAGTAATCAAAGTAAAAGAAACATTACCTTCCGGATACAAATTATACGAACCAGTTGACTGGGCATTATGGAACGCATATGCAGCAGCAGGTCTCGTTGCATCTGTAATTGTAAACGTAGGTGCAGCAAGAGCAGCACAAGGTATCGCATCATCCATTCTTTACTTCAACGATATTTTAGAATACGAAGCAGGTTTACCAGGTGTAGACTTTGGTAGAGTAATGGGTACTGGTGTAGGTATGAGTTTCTTCTCACACGGTATTTACGGTGGAGGAGGACCTGGTGTTTTCAACGGTAACCACGTAGTAACAAGACACAGTAAAGGATACGCAATTCCATGTAACACAGCAGCTATGTCCTTAGATGCAGGTACTCAGATGTTCTCTGTAGAAGCTACATCAGCATTAGTTGGAGAAGTATATGGTAGAGTAGACAATTTAAGAGAACCAGTTAAATATGTAGCTGAAGGAGCTTGTCAAGTAAAAGATACACTCTAATTATAGGATGTTAAATCATGTCAACAGAAGTAGAAGGACAAAATGAAAATATTATAAAAGCAACCGATGTAAAAATTTTCCCATACAGAATTTTAAAACCTAGTACAACTGAAACAATATTGAATCAAGTATTGGTTTTGGATGGAGTATTAAGAGTATTAATAAATGGTGAATCATTACCAACGATGGTTAATTTTGGTCCTGCAAAAGGGTTACCTGTTAACCACACGGATAGAAAAACTATTAATGTAAAGGGAAATGATGTTCCACTACGTGTATCTGTTGGAGAAATAATTTTAACAGTCCAATTAGACAATCTCGAAGATTTTGTAGAACAAGTGGATCAAATATTGAATGATACATTAAGCTTTGGTTATGATATCAAAGTTGGAGTATTCACTAAGAATCAAACTTCTGTTTCAGATTTCATGAAATATGGAGAAGGATTCGAAGAAAAAATTGATTCTAGACTTATTGGATTAGTTGATCCAAATGCAAAATCATCAGAAACTGTAAGATATATCAGGTGATTGTAAATGGCATATGACGTACAATATTATCCTGGGGAAAGTAAAATTGCGGAAAACCGTAGAAAACACTCAAACCCAGATTATGAACTCGAAATACTAAGAAGTATTGCAGATGACGATATAGTAAAACTTTTAAGTCACAGAAATCCAGGGGAAGGTTACAAAACAGTACACCCACCTCTCGACGAAATGGACTTTGAAGCAGATGATATGAAAGACTTCGTAGAACCAATCGACGGAGCTAAAAAAGGAATTCGTATTAGATACGTACAATTCGCAGATTCCATGTATAACGCACCAGCTCAACCATACGACAGAGCTAGATCATACATGAGAAGATTCAGAGGAGTAGATACAGGTACACTTTCAGGAAGACAAGTAGTTGAAATGAGAGAATCTGACTTAGAAGAAACTTCCAAATTATTAATTGAATCCGAATTCTTCGACCCAGCTAAAACAGGTTTAAGAGGAGCAACCGTACACGGTCACTCATTAAGACTCGACGAAAACGGTTTAATGTTCGACGCATTACAAAGATACGTATTTGATGAAGACGAAGGCGTAGTAAAATACGTAAAAAATCAAGTAGGTGTAGAACTTGACGAACCTATTTCAGTAGGAGAACCATTACCAGAAGACAAACTTAAAGAAATCACTACAATTTACAGATACGACAATGTAAGTTTAAGAGATGACCCTGAAGTAATTAAAGTAGTAGAAGAAGTACACTTTGCAAGAACTGCTGGTGGATATGGTTTAGAAGTATTCAACGACGATTTACAAAGTAAATTAGGTGGTAACTAATGGTAGATGAGAAAAAATTATTCTTAAAGGCTTTACAAGAAAAATTCGATGAAGACCCTGAAGAACAAAACACTAAATATTACTGCTATGGTGGATGGGAACAATCCGCAAGAAAAAGAGAATTTAATGAACAAGCTGAAAAAGCTATGGAAGCTCGTGGAGGATTACCATTCTACAACCCAGATATCGGGGTACCTCTCGGACAAAGAAAATTAATGGCTTACCAAGTATCTGGTACAGACACTTATGTTGAAGGGGACGACCTTCACTTCTGTAACAACTCTGCTATCCAACAATTAGTAGACGATATTAAAAGAACAATTATCGTAGGTATGGATACAGCACACGGTGTACTTGAACAAAGGTTAGGTGTAGAAGTAACTCCTGAAACAATCAACGAGTACTTAGAAACAATCAACCACGCACTCCCTGGAGGAGCAGTAGTACAAGAACACATGGTAGAAGTAGACCCTGGATTAGTAGTAGATTCATACGCAAAAATCTTCTCTGGTGACGACGACTTAGTAGATCAATTAGATCAAAGATTTGTTATCGACATCAACAAAGAATTCCCTGAAGAACAAGCAGAACAACTCAAAAAATACATAGGTAAAAAAACTTACCAAGTATCAAGAGTACCTACTTTAGTAGTACGTGCTTGTGACGGTGGTACCACTTCAAGATGGTCTGCTATGCAAATCGGTATGAGTTTCATCTCTGCATACAAATTATGTGCAGGGGAAGCAGCTATTGCTGATTTCTCATACGCAGCAAAACACGCAGACGTAATTTCCATGGCTAGCGCAATGCCAGCAAGAAGAGCAAGAGGTCCTAACGAACCTGGAGGAGTAACCTTCGGTGCATTCTCTGATATGGTACAAACCAGCAGAGTATCTGACGACCCAGCAGAAATTACTTTAGAAGTAATCGGTGGAGCATCCCCATTATACGACCAAGTATGGTTAGGTTCATACATGTCTGGTGGTGTAGGATTCACTCAATATGCTACAGCAGCATACACTGACGAAATCTTAGACGACTTCATTTACTACGGTAAAGACTACGTAGAGAAAAACTACGGTGGATTATGTCAAGCTGAAGCAACAACCGATGTAGTAAGAGACATTGCAAGTGAAGTAACTTTATACGCATTAGAACAATACGAAGTACCAGCAGCACTCGAAGACCACTTCGGTGGATCACAAAGAGCATGTGTAGCTGCAGCAGGTGCAGGTTGTTCAGTAGCATTCGCAACTGCTAACTCCAACGCAGGTGTAAACGGATGGTACTTAAGTCAATTATTACACAAAGAAGGTCACAGCAGATTAGGATTCTACGGTTACGACTTACAAGATCAATGTGGTTCTTCTAACTCCTTATCCATAAGAAGTGACGAAGGTCTTATACACGAATTAAGAGGTCCTAACTACCCTAACTATGCAATGAACGTAGGTCACCAACCTGAATATGCAGGTATTGCTCAAGCACCTCACGCAGCAAGAGGAGACGCATTTGCACTTAACCCATTAATCAAAGTAGCATTTGCAGATAACAACTTACTCTTCGATTGGGCTCACCCAAGAAAATGTATCGCAAAAGGTGCAATCAGAGAATTCATGCCTAGCGGTGAACGTGACTTAATCAACCCAGCTTTATAATTGGGTTAAATTTTAAGGAAAAATAGGGGTATATTTATATATAACAAGGAATATATATAGTAGTGAAGTTTTCCAAGTAAACTTTAAGTATTGAAATATATTCAATAATAGTTGATATTGGAATTAGCAAGGTACGGCCCGTATTACAATCGTAGATGAGGTACGATCTGCATTCTTCCTTTATTTTTCTATTATTATACTTTTACTGGAAATAGTTGAGGAATAATTTGTACTTACTTAGAAAACATGACCCTTATGCTATTTTCCTTATAAAAAACTTTTTTTATAATATTTATTTATTTTAATTTAAAAATTAGATTTTTTAAGAGATTTTTTTTTATAAAATTTGTTAAAAATAGATTATT
>NZ_JAEELZ010000028.1 GCF_016282985.1 Methanosphaera sp. | reverse complement strand
TGGCTGACGAAACTGGTGTAGTAAGAACATCATTATGGGATGATAAAGCAGATATCAATCAAGGATTGGGGGATGCAATTAAAATTGAGAATGCCCGTACAAGACTTGGTCAGGGAACTATGGAGTTAAGTGTTGGAAAATCATCCAGAATTACAATTCCTGAAGAAGACGAAATTGAAGACTTGCCTTCCTATCAGACATTGGAACAAGAAAGATACAATGATAGGACAGTAAGTCAGCTGGAAGAAAATGAACAAAACGTCAAACTTAGGGTACGAGTTATAAATCTTGGACAAGTTAACACTTTCTCTAGAAGTGATGGACGAGAAGGAAAAGTTAGAGCAATCTATGTTGCAGATGAAACAGGTGAAGTTCAAGTCTCTTTGTGGGATGATGATACTAATGTAGATTTCTCAGACGGTGCAGCTTTAATTATTGAAAATCCAACAGTTCAATCACAAAATAATCGTATAAGATTATCCATATCTGGTGGAAGTAATTTAAGAAAAGCTAGACCTGAAGAAGCAGAACTTATGCCAACTTTAAGAGAAATTGAATCACAGTTATATGTTGAAAAACTCATTGAAGATATTGAAGATGATGATTCACATATAAAAGTTAGAGGTGTTATTGAAGAAATCAATGGAGAAAAAATATTATATGCAATGTGTCCAAATTGTAACACCCGTATAGTGCAGAGTGAAGAAGGATACATCTGTGATAGTTGTGGTGAAAAAATTGAAGAACCTAATTATCTGATGATTATCCAGGCAACTTTACAGGATGAAACAGGTACAATAAGCGCAACTTTCTTCAGAGATCAGGCAGAAAAGTTGATTGACACGACAACTGATGAAGTAATTGACATATTCAAGCAAACCGGTGATGAATCATCAATGGCTGGTAAAATAGAAGATCTTATTGGTCATGAAATTACACTTATAGCTGATGCTCAATATAATGATTATAATGAAGATGTAAGATTGAATGTAAGAAAAATAGTAATAATTGTATAATTAAGGAGAGAAAATCATGGTAGAATTAGAAGACTTGCCTAGTGTAGGAGAAAAAACAGCACAAAAATTAAGAGATGCAGGGTTTGCTGATATGATGCGTTTAGCAACAGCAACTCCTAAAGAACTCAGTGTAAAAGTAGAAATTGGAGAAGGTGTTGCGGCTAAGGTTATTGAAGCTGCAAGAAAAGCAGAAAAAATAGATTTTGAAACTGCTTTTGAAGTAATGGAAAGACGTGAAGATGTCGGTAGAATTACTACTGGTAGTAAAGGTTTGGATGAGTTAATAGGTGGTGGGGTTGAAACACAATCAATCACCGAAGTTTATGGTGAATTTGGTTCAGGTAAAAGTCAAATTTCACATGAATTGTCTGTAACTACTCAGCTTCCAATTGAGGAAGGTGGTCTTGAAGGTGAAGTAGTCTTCATTGATACAGAAAACACATTCAGACCAGAAAGAGTTGAACAAATTGCAGCAGCATTTGGTTTAGATATTCAGGAAGTTCTTAAAAAAATTCACGTAGCAAGAGCATTTAACAGTAGTCATCAAATGTTAATGGCTGAAAAAATTAATGAATTAATTCAAAGTGGAGTTAATATTAAACTTATCATTGTTGATTCTTTAATGGCACATTTCAGGGCAGAATATGTTGGAAGGGAATCATTAGCTACTCGTCAGCAAAAACTTAACCAGCATTTACATACATTACAACAAATAGCCAATACATATAATGTTGCCGTATTGATTACAAACCAGGTTCAGTCAAAACCTGATGCATTCTTTGGAACACCTACTAAAGCTGTTGGTGGTCACGTATTAGGTCACGCTTCAACATATAGGATTTTACTCAAGAAAGGATTATCCGGTAAAAGAATTGCACGTCTTGTAGACAGTCCTCATTTACCTGAAGGTGAAGCTGTATTTAAAGTTACTACTGACGGTTTAGTAGACTAACTTTATTTTTTAATCCCCTTTTTTTCTATATTTTTTTCACTAAATTTCTTTATCAATGAACATCAATATATTATATAGTGATATTGATGGTAAGTTCTATTGAAGTAATTTTAGTACCTGCTTTAATGATTATGGTAGGTATTGTCTTAAGAAAAACTAATGTTTTATCGGATAATCATAGTTCATTGCTATCAAAAATAGTTATAAATATTAGTTTACCGGCTCTTATTTTTATTAATATATCAACTTCTAACATTTTGGGGGAAATGATTTATTTGCCTCTTATTGCTTTCGGAGTTTGTTTTATATCTATGTTGCTTGCATTTATTTATTCAAAGATACGATCTTACTCTAAAGTAAAAACATGGACAATAATTATATTACTTTCATTAATGAATTCAGCATTTATTGGTTATCCTATTGTTTTAGGTGTCTTTGGTAATGAAGGATTTTTAAATGCAATATTCTTTGACATGGCAATAGCAATAATGTTTGTAATTTTTGGAATTATATTATCCACCTTATTTGAAGGTAATAAACAGGAAGTATTAAAAAACGCTGTATCATTTGTTCCTTTATGGGCAGTACTGTTTGGGTTATTATTTAATATATTTAATATTCCATTAGGCTACGTTTTGGAAAATTCATTGAATTATTTGGGTAATTCCACAATTCCTTTAATAATGTTATCATTGGGGTTAACAATAAATTTTAAGGATTTCAAATCTTATTTATCTGATACTATTTTTGTATCAGTAGTGAGGCTGTTATTTTTACCTATTTTATTGTATGTAACGTTAACCTGTTTTGGATTTGATGGTATGGTATTGAAGATATCTGTACTGGAATCTGCTATGCCAACTGCAATGAATGCCTTGGTTCTTGCCATCACTTATGATTTGGATGTAGAACTGGTTAGTTCAGTAATTTTTGTAACGACCGTGTTAAGTATATTAACTTTACCGTTAATAATAAATATAGTAGTTTAATTATTCAGGAGGTAAACATTTGCCAACACCAGTGGAAATTATATTGGTACCAACATTAATGATAGTTTTAGGATATGTTCTTAAAAGACAAAATATTTTGAAATCACGTGATAGTAATGTGTTGTCTAGAATTGTATTGACTGTTAGTTTACCATCTTTAGTTTTTGTAAATTTATCGACTGCCAATATTAGTACTGATATGTTATTATTGCCATTTGCAGCTTTTTCAATAAGTGCTATATGTATGGTTATCTCTTTTTTATTTTGTAAATCTAGGGGATACTCTAAAGTTAAAACATGGACTATTATGATTGCTTGTGCAATGATGAATACAGGTTTTCTAGGATTTCCAATTTCATTAGGGGTATTCGGTAATGAAGGTTTCTTAAATGCAATATTTTTTGATCTTGAGACAACACTTATCTTCGTAATATTCGGTATGGTTTTAGTTAGCATATTTGGTGGAAATAGGAAAGAAGTTTTAAAACAAGCAGTGGGTTTTGTTCCATTATGGGCTGTAATTATAGCATTATTGTTTAATATTTTTCATTTACAATACGGTTATGTAATTGAAACTACTTTGAATTATTTGGGACAATCTACAATACCTTTAATAATGATTTCGTTGGGATTAACCTTAGATTTTAAGGAAATAAAACATTCTTTCACGGATTCATTATTTGTCGCATTTGTAAAGTTAATACTGGCTCCCATTATTATCTTTTTAATTTTAAACGCAATTAACTTTGGAGGATTAAGTTTTAAGGTTGCAATTTTGGAAGCAGGTATGGCAACAGCTATGAATGCATTGGTTTTGGCTATTACTTATGATTTGGATACGAAACTTATGAGTTCAATAATATTTACCAATACAGTTCTATCCTTGATTACATTGACGGGTATTATTACATTACTGGTTTAATTTTATCTTTTTTTATAATATTTTATTTTTTTTTTATTTTTTTAATAAATATTTTGTTTTTGTACGAACAAAAAAAAAGTATATATATTATAATCTAATAATCTTAAAGTATAGGATATAATTGTTAAATTTTTAATAGTTAACAAAAACAGGTTTTTATGACGTTTTTCCCTTTAAAAAAATCAAATTATGAACATCATAGTCTTAATTAAATAGGTGATTTAACTTGGCAGAAAACAATGAAGAATTACGTATAGGAGTATACACTTGCCACTGTGGAGTAAACATTGGTGGAGTAGTAGACTGTAAAGCAGTAGCTGAATATGTTGAAACACTCCCTGATGTAGTGGTATCCCGTGAATACAAATATATGTGTTCCGACCCAGGACAAAAAATTATTCAAGATGATATTAAAGAATTAAACCTTAACAGAGTTGTAGTAGCAGCATGTAGTCCTCGTTTACACGAACCTACCTTCCGTAGATGTGTAGAAGAAGCAGGATTAAACAAATATTTATTCGAATTCGTAAACTTAAGAGAACAAGACTCTTGGGTACACGGAGACGATCCAGAAGGAGCTACTGAAAAAGCAAAAGATTTAGTAAGAATGGGTATTGCTAAAGTAAGATTATTAAACGCTTTAACACCTGAAAAAGTAGCAGTAAAAGATACCACTATGGTTATTGGTGGTGGAATTGCTGGTATTCAAACAGCACTTGACTTAGCTGATATGGGATTCAAAACATACCTTATTGAAAGAAACCCAACTATCAGTGGTAGAATGGGACAATTAGATAAAACATTCCCTACACTCGACTGTTCAATGTGTATCTTAGCACCTAAAATGGTAGATGCTGGTAAACACGCAAACATCGAATTACTCTCATACTCTGAAGTAAAAGATGTGGATGGTTACATTGGTAACTTTACAGTTACAGTAGAGAAAAAAGCAAGATACGTAGATGAAGCTACTTGTACAGGTTGTGGATTATGTCAAGAAGCTTGTCCTATCGAAATACCAAACTACTTCGATGAAGGAACCGGTATGGTAAAAGCAGCTTACATCCCATTCCCACAAGCAGTACCTTTAGTAGCAACAATTGATAAAAATTACTGTATTGAATGTCACTTATGTGATCAAGCATGTGAAAAAGGATGTATTAACCACGAACAAGAACCAGAACTTGTAGAAATTGAAGTTGGTACAATTGTAGTAGCAACAGGTTACGACACATTTGACCCAACCGAAAAAGAAGAATACATCTTCGATCAAGCTGAAAACGTAATCACTGGTTTACAAATTGAAAGATACATCAACGCATCCGGACCAACCCAAGGTCACGTAATCCAACCTTCCTCTGGTGAAACACCTAAACGTGTAGCATTCATCCAATGTGTAGGTTCTCGTGATGAAAAAGTTGGAAACCCATACTGTTCCAGAGTATGTTGTATGTACGCAATGAAAAACGCACAATTATGTGTAGACCACGAACCAGACACCGAAGTAACAATTTACTACATTGATATTCGTGCATTCGGTAAAGGTTACGAAGAATTCTACAGATTATCACAAGAAAAATACGGTATTAAATTTATCAGAGGTAAAGCAGCACAACTTATCGAAAATGAAGATAAAACTATTACAGTACGTGCAGAAGATACCTTACTCGGTAAAGCAACCGCATTCACTTACGATTTAGTAGTATTATCTGTAGGTCTTGTACCTCCTGCAGGACAAGAAGAACTCAGACAAACCTTAGGATTATCCAAATCTGCAGACGGTTTCTTCATGGAAGCTCACCCAAAACTCAGACCTGTAGACACAATGACCGACGGTATATTCCTCGCTGGAGTAGCACAAGGTCCTAAAGATATTCCTGACACAGTATCACAAGCTTCAGGTGCAGCAGCAAGAGCAGCAATTCCTATGATCAAAGGAGAAGTAGAAATTGAACCTATCATTGCTGAAGTAAATGAAGACAACTGTGGTGGTTGTGAAATTTGTGTAGAATTATGTCCATTCGGTGCATTAGAAATCGTTGACGGTAAATCTACAGTAAACGTAGCATTATGTAAAGGATGTGGAACCTGTGTAGCTGCATGTCCTACTGGTGCTCTCGATCAAGCACACTTCAAAAACGAACAAATCCTTGCTCAAATTGAAGCAGCTCTCGGTAAATAAGCATAGTAATATGTCTTACAATAAAGGGATTTTTCCCTTTATTATTTTACCTTTTAACTAATCTCCAAAATGATACTATTTTTAGATTTTTTAGAGTAATTAAATTAAATATATCTTAATGAGCATAATTATTATTAATAATATTTCAAGTTAGGGAGGAGATTTTATTAACAAATTCATTAAAGATATTTTTAATAAAGGAAATTTCAAAGATTATTTCAATCGAAACAAATTTTTTATCTTGGCTTCGATAGTAGTTCTTATATTGTCATTATGGTCAGGATTTACTAATTATTCTTCTTATACGAGTATACTAAGTGATATGGGAATATCACAATCAATCAACAATACACCAGTGTTAATGTTTGAAAACACTCTGATACATGATGTTTTAGTGATAATCATGGGATTCACCTTTTCTATTTTATCCATATTCATGACAGCTATAAATGGGGTAAGTATTGGATATCTCTTTGCTACACAGTCTTTTTCACAATTTTTGCCTCAAGGAATTTTTTGTTTAATATCAGAAATATTTGCCTTAGTTGGAGCTTTTTTAGTAACAAAAATAGAGATTCGATTACTTTCAGTAATTATTAATAGGAAATTTAATGAATTATTTTCAAAAATTAAAGTTCCATTAAAAGATTTAATATTAACGGCAGTTTTTATAATAATATTGTCAGCAATGGGGCTATTATTTGGTTTGTTAATATAAACTTTAAAAATATTTTTTTAATTTTTTTCAAAAACTAATTATAAGATTAAAAATATAATATAATTATATAGATGGATAATATAATTCCATACAATTATCACGTTAATATTAATTAATTCAATTAATACATCGAAGCTTTCGGAGGAGTATAATGTCTAATTTAGAACAAGCACAAAAAATAAAAGAATTAACAAAAACCCATCATGAATGGATGAAAAATAGTTTGAACTTAATTGCTAGTGAAAACATTACTAGTAGAGCTGTCAGGGAAGCAATTGCATCTGATCTTTCACACAGATATGCAGAAGGGTTACCTGGGGAAAGATTATATGAAGGCTGTGACTACATTGATGAAATCGAACAAATCACAATTGATTTGTCCAAACAATTATTCGGTTGTGACCATGCAAATGTTCAACCTACTTCAGGAGTAGTTGCAAACCTTGCATGTTTCTTTGCTGTGGCAAAACCGGGAGATACATTAATGAGTATTAACGTACCTGAAGGAGGACACATCAGTCACGCAGGTGTTAGTGCAGCAGGTATAAGAGGTTTAAAAACTGCATCAGTACCTATGGATACAGAATTAATGAATGTTGACATGGATAAATTAGCAGCAAAATTAAGAGAAAGAGAACCAGCAGCTATGGTTCTTGGTGGAAGTTTATTCTTATTCCCTCAACCTGTTAAGGAAGCAGTAGAAGTAGCTCAGGAAGTTGGAACAAAAGTTATCTATGATGGTGCTCACGTTTTAGGTTTAATTGCAGGTAAACAATTCCAAGACCCTGTGGCTGATGGGGCCGACATGGTAACTGGAAGTACTCACAAAACTTTCCCTGGACCACAAGGTGGAATAATCCTTTGTAAAGAAGAATTACATAAAAAAATTGATAACTGTGTATTCCCTGGTGTAGTAAGTAACCATCATTTACACCATATGGCAGGATTAGGAATAGCAACAGCTGAAATGTTGGAATTCGGTCAGGACTATGCAAAACAAACAATCAGCAATGCAAAAGCATTAGCTCAAAGTTTATATGAATTAGGTTTCAATGTATTATGTGAAGATCAAGGATTTACCGAATCTCACCAAGTTGCAATGGATGTTGCTAATTTAGGTGACGTATCTAAAATGGCAAAAACATTACAATACAACAATATTATCTTAAACAAAAACCTTCTCCCATGGGATGATGTAAATAACAGTGACAACCCATCAGGTATAAGAATGGGTACACAGGAATTAACCCATAGAGGACTTAAAGAAGATGACATGAAACAAGTAGCAGAATTCATTAAACAAGTTGTAATGGATGAAAAGGATGTTACTGAAGACGTAACAGAATTTATGAGTAACTTTACAACAGTACACTATGCATTTGATGAAGGTGCTGAAGGTTACGATTACATTGAATTTTAAATAATCTCAAATGAGATTTCTCTTTTTATTTTTTTAAGTTATTCTGGAGGTCTTTTTAATGATTGAAAAATTTGGAAAGAATTTTACCAGAATTTTTAAATTAATGGTTTTTCTATTTTTGGAAGTATTGATTTTTTATTTTATCACTCAACATTTGGGTGGAATAGTAATACCTGATTTTGAAACGGCTTTATTGGTAATTGCCTTATTGTCAGTTATTAATGCAATTATTTGGCCAACAGTCTCTTATCTTTCGCTAAGATTTATTGTCTTTACTTTGGGTTTTGGATCATTTTTAATAAATGGTTTAATGTTATATGCAATAAGTTTGTTTATTCCAGGAGTATATATTGATGGTATTTCTTTGTTTACAGTACCTTTATTATTGGCATTAATAAACTCATTGCTTTCATTGCTTCTGGGTATTGATGACGAATCAATGTATTATAGAAATGTTCTAAAGAAAAGATTAAAATCAAAAAAACAGAATGAAGATAAACCGGGTTATATATTTTTGGAAATCGATGGTCTTGCTTATAGTATATTGAATGAAGCAATAGAAAATGACACCATGCCTTTTTTAAAAAAATTATTGGATGATGGGAGTCACAGATTGACTAAATGGGAAACAGATCTTTCTAGTCAGACCAGTTCATCACAAGCGGGGATACTGCATGGAAACAATTCGGATATTCCGGCATTTCGATGGGTTGAAAAAGAAAACGGAAATAAAATAGTATCATCCAACTCTTTATCTGGAGCACCATTAATAGAGAGAATGGTTTCAGATGGTAAAGGTTTGCTTTCAAATGAAGGAGCCAGTAGAAGTAATCTATTTTCTGGAGATGCTAGGGATTACGTATTAACTTATAGTAAATTCACACGATTATCTGAATTTTATAGTGCAACCTGGTATTATCTGTATTCTTCACCATATGTTATTGCAAGAATACTTGTATTGTTTATATTTGACATGATTCGGGAGTTATATTCAAGAATATATCATTATGTCAAAGGTATAAAACCTTGTATTAAAAGAGGTTTGTTCTATTATGTTGCACGTAGTGGTGCGAATATTGTCATGAGGGAAGCCACCACTTTCATTCTGATGGGAGATATTTATTCAAGTAAGTATAAGGCGATGTATGCCACTTATATGGGTTATGATGAAATTGCCCATCATTCGGGAATTCGTGACAGGGATACTGTTGGAGCGTTAAAAAAAATAGATAATGATATTGGCCGTTTGTATAATGCTTCAGAGGAAGTTAATAGAGATTATAAATTTATTATTCTGTCTGATCATGGTCAATCAGGTGGACCAACATTCAAACAGAAATATGGATTGAACCTGGAACAATTAGTAAAAACTTATCTTCCTGAAAACATAACGGTACACAGTATACTCTATTCAAATGATGATCACTTTGCTGAAAAATTCAGAATCAAACCATTGGCCGAAGAAAATAAGAAGAAGTTAAATGATAGGGTGGAAAATACTAGGGATAAGATTGAAGATAAGATAGAAGTTGCCCGTAGTAAAGTTAGAAATGTTAAGGATAAGGCCAATGATAAAAAAATAATTAGGCAAATAAATGAAAGAAGGGAATATCTAAAAGAAAAAGATTCATTATTGGAAAGATTACAAAAATATTCAGATAAACAGAATGTGGAAATAGATTTGCCTGATAATGAAGTTGTTAGTTTAGATACTGCTCAGACAATTGTATTGGCTTCTGGTAATTTGGGATTAATATATTTCACTGACTGGCCTAAAAGATTGACATATGAACAAATTGAGGATGCATTTCCTGGTTTAATAGATGGTTTGGCAGCACATGAAGGTATTGGATTTGTAATGGTTAAATCTAGTGTTTTGGGAACTATTGTATTGTCCGGAGATTCTGTTTATTACATGGATGATGATGAATATGATGGTGAAAGATTCCTGGATAAATATGGTGAGCATGCAATTGAACATCTTAAGAGAACAAATGGTTTCAAACATGTTCCTGATATATTAGTAAACAGTTCTTACAATTCAGAAAAAGATGAGGTTTATGCATTTGAAGAATTAGTGGGTAGTCATGGAGGTCTTGGAGGTACTCAACAGGAACCGTTTATAATGTATCCTTCTAGCTGGACTTTAACGGAAAAAATTGTAGGGGCAGAAAACGTTCATAAATTTTTCAAAAGGCAAATAAATAAAAATGAGTAAAATCATTTTAATCGTTGTCTTTTAGTATGTCCATTGGATTAAATATGGTGGTGATGTTCTCTATTTCCCCTAATCTTTTTGTATTTTCAGCATCAATTTTTCTGATATAAAGTTCAAATGTTTCATTTGTTATTATGGCATTATGAAGACAGCAATCTTCACATTTCATACATCTTATACATTTGCTTGTATCAATTTCGGGAGGGTTGATGGCTTTTGTTGGACATATGGTCTTGGCCATGCACATTTTACATCTTTTACATATGTCCTTGTTGATATGTGGAGGTAAAGTGGTTGTAATTAATCCTGATTCCTGATCTACCGGTACAATTATTAAAGGAATCTGACCTTTACCGGACTGGGCTACGACATTTGTTATTAAATTATCTGCGATACCGTTAACTATTTTTGCCACAGTATTTGCAGTGGTGGGAGATATAACTATTAAATCGTATTTTTCATAGGTTAATTTTCCAGATAAGGGACATGCGTATTTTTCATCATCTTCGAACACCATTTTATTATTGGGATTTTTGGAAATAATTTGTTCTATTTTTTTATAATAACCATACAATTTAACTACTTCTAATCCTGCATTAGAAAATATAACAGTTAATTCATGTTTTTTAGATAATTTATTCAGTACCGTGATGCTTTCGTTTAATAAATGGCCTGCACCTGTTATTCCCCACATTATTTTCATTTAGTCCACCTTTTTTATAGTTATTTCAGTAATTTCTGGAGGACAATTGATTCTGAACCAAAACAGGTTAGTTCCTATTCCTCTATTTGTATATTGAACCATTTCTTCTACTTTATATGCTCCAGAAGGATATTTTCTGAAATTCTTTCCGCGAATGGGAGTTCTTATGTGGGGTACACTTATTTGTCCCCCATGACTATGTCCGGATAATTGTAGTATAAATGGTTTTAATTGACAGGTTGTGTCAGCAAAATCCGGTTCATGAACTAGCATGATGGCTGGAAAATCAGGATCTAGTTTTTCTTCAATCTGGTTAATGTCATCCTTTCCTTCGGTTACACAATCAATTCCTGCAATCTGAAGTTTTTTATTATTTCTATTAATAGTATATATTTCATTTTCTAAATTAATTATGTTGGATTTTTTTAAAAGTGATTTAATAGCATCAGGATTTGTCCAGTAATCATGATTACCTAAAACAGAGAGTATTGCATCATTAGCTTTTAATTTTTTTAGACAGTATTCCAAATCTCCCAAATGGGAATCTATTTGATAAGAAACATAATCTCCAGTAATTACTATGGTATCTGCTTTAAGGTTATTAATAATTTCAATTACTCCTTCTAATCGTTCCTTGTTAATCCATTGACCCATGTGGATATCAGTAATGTGGACTAATTTATATCCATCAAATTCTTCATCAATTTTATCAGTTTCAATGATTAATGGAACTACTTCAAAACTATCTTTGTCGAATTTCCCTTTATTTAATCTATTGCGGGTGGTGTTCATAGCTTTTTGTACAATACTTTTAGGTTTGTCTCGTTTTCTATTTTTCATATTCAACCACCACTTTAACACCTTTTTCTAATTCATATTTTTTCATGCTATTTTCAGGTAATTCAATAATGTATTTTATATATCCGTTTTTGGGTATATATATTTTCCATGGCTCTAATTTTTTCAATTCCTGAATTTCATTTTTTTCATTGACATAGATAATATCGATTGGAACTTTCATAAAACAGGTGTGGATACTGGAATAGAATCTGTTTTCGTATTTCTGTTTGAACATTAATCCGTCAAAAATTGTTTTTCCCATTAATCCTAGTAGTCTTTTTTTAAATGTATTTGCATAACTAATATTTTTAATTTTATATTTTTGTTTAGTATTTTTGTTTATAAATGTTATAATATACATAATTTTTTCATGATAATTATTTTTTTCAAACAATATGTATTATTATATTGTATTTTTTATATTGATATTTTTTTTATTGGAAAATTTGGATTATGAAATATGATTTTTTTGTTGGATGACTGGATTTTTACTTTATTTTATCTATTAATTTGGTTTTTTTTAATGGAAAATGTATTGATAAATTAAAAATGTTTTTATTTAATTTTGTATTGTTGTTAAAAGTTTTAAAAATGTTTTTTTTTTTATTATTAGTTTGATTATATGCTTTTTTTCTGTTAGGTTATGTATATAAGTGTTTGATTATAAACTATAATTATTGATAAAGATATACTGAAATTTAATAAATAATTTTTTATTATTTAATTTATCTATTTATTATTTTATTTTAATTGTATCTTTATCATGTTTTTATAAAACATTTTAATTATGAAATGGTTTGATTTTATGGATATTAAGATGAAAGGATGTTTGGTCTTTTTAGTTCTTTTGTTTATAACTATCGGAGCAGTTAGTGCAACAGATGTATCAGATGATAGTACTGTTGTTGCAGATGATGTTCCCACAGCATACTCAACAGAAGAAGCAATAAGTTACGAAACATCCACAAGTTCGGATAATAGTCCCGATACCAGAACCACTATAAATGATAATAGTGTTGTAACGGTAGGGGATAATGAAGTAATTGATGGAAATGGGTCTACATTTACCAATACCAGCTTCAAGGTTACTGGTAATAATGTAGTTTTATCTAATTTCTGTGTGGATAATAATGATTTTGCATCCAGTGTAATTGATGCAACTGGAGTTAACAACTTAACAATCGCAAATGTATGTTTAACTACCACCAATACGGATGGTATTACATTTGGTATTGATTTTACTAATACAACCAACTCCATAATAAGAGACAGTACTATTACTGTTAATGCT
>NZ_JAEELZ010000027.1 GCF_016282985.1 Methanosphaera sp. | reverse complement strand
TGCGTGTTAACGATGACGAAGCGGCAGACAGAACAGGCCGCACGCGATACGAGGATCTGTCTGCGACAGATGATCGATGTAGAGGTATATTACCTTACGGGGTCAAAGAGAACCGGATATGGGACACGGCGGGCGAAACCCCGTAAGGCTCAGAGAGTGATCCTCGCCCATGGTTGTATCGAGATCGTATGATAAAATTGTGCCGCAAGATATGAACTGTCGGGGAATTCGGAACCCTGGGCGGGCCTCTTGCGGCTGACTGCTGATACTGCGCCGCCCATGCGGAGTATTGTGTCGAGAGATATTAATCTTGTCCCGGTACGGAGAATGTCACGGGGGAAACCAAGCAAAACCCCAGGCGGAGCCCCGTACCGGGATGGTGACTACCAAGATGGCCTCCGCCTGAATGAATATCGACGTGATGGTATATTAAGATCAGGATACGGACGGAGAGGGCTCACCCGTCCGGCAGCCCCGGAGGAACCAACACTTGAAGACAACCATGTGACAGGCCGAGGCTGCAATATGATCATCGAGGGGTGGGTTCTTTAATCATTTGATGGTCAATCTTAACGATCGTTTATTGAATTTACAGAATTGAGATTGTAAATCGTAATCAGTAGCCAGACATATTTTCGGTTTACGAATTCACAAAATTTACAGGAATTTTCCTATATATTACTTTTTTTTCTACTATCTTTTATACAAATTCCTTGTAAACTATGTAAATATGTAAACTATCCCTAAAATATTATAATATATGGGGCTCGGTTTACAATCGGTTTACAGAAAACAAAACCTAGATTTATATATATTTTAAACAATGGAGATGTAACGCTCGGATGTGAGGTGCTTCTGGGGCCATATTGGACGCACACATCCGAGCTTCTTATCTTCTCGCAACCTATAAATATCGATCACCGCAATCACCTCAACATGGCCCCAATCGACGTTATACACAAGCCAAACTCTGCCGAACTTTCGAGACATCTCTTCGACGACATCCGCGTCAGACTCAACACGGATGTGAAGGCTCAGATAGCTGCGAACCCCCTCAAGGGAATATCCGAGAACATCGATGATATCATGCCCCCGGGTATGGCCGAGTCATATAGGTATAATCTTTTAAAGAGACAGATCGAAAGCAACTGGAGTGATCCGAACAAGTTTGAGAGTGTGTCGGACACGGACTTCTCCAAGTTCGCCCTGACGCTCAAGGCGACATTGGCAGAGAACAATCTCAAACCGATCGCCAAGGATGACATCCGCGACATCTACAATAACTTGACCCGCTGCAATGAAGTAGATCCGTGGTATGATTACATCTCTTCCATCAAATGGGACGGGAGGCACCGCGTAAGGACATGGTTCATCAACGGGTTAGGCGCCAGTATCCCTTCCCTCAAGGATGAGGACTCGGATTATCTTGTGGAAGAGGTCACGCAGGCATGGTTCGTAGGCGCGGTGCTCAGAAGCAGAAGGATGCAGAAGTTCGAGACTGTACCGATCCTCATGAGCCCCAGACAAGGTATCGGTAAGACCACTTTCGTCCAATACACTGCATTATATGGTGTGGACGAATCATGGTACGCGTCCACCACCCGCGATATCGACGATCAGCAGAAGTTCTTTGAATCCATCGCCGGTGCCAAGATCATCGAATGGGGTGAAGCAAAGCAGTTCAAGAGAGACGATGCCGAAGCGATGAAAGCATTCATCTCACAAGAGGCAGATAAATACCGTGCACCGTATGCTCCCGCACCCACTACCAACCAGCGTAGGTGGGTACCGATCATCACCACCAATGAGAATACCCTTTTCTCGGACACGACCGGCAGCAGACGTTTCATCCCATTCGTCTGCAATCCCGACAAGATCACACACAAGATCTATTATCATGAGATGAACACCCCTGAGAACAGGTATGAGGTAGAGCAAGTATGGGCGGAAGCCCTGTATCTGGCCAATAATGGAGCTCTTGCCTGTATCTCACCGAGGGCAGAGGAGCTTGCGAGGACACCTCAGAAGCTATTCACCAAGGCCAATGACTTTTTCGATGAACTCTATGCCATACTTGATGAAGAGCACCCTGAGATCGGTGATTTCGTCTCCAATGTGGAGCTGAAGAAGTACGAACAGGAACTCTTCGCATTGTTCCCGGAGATGAAGAATCGTGCAGTTACGTCTACACACATCCTCAATCACAATCCCGGGGAGTGGGCGGCACACACCACAGCTCAGAAGAAAGCGAGCAGAGCGACCGGTGAGATGATCAAAACGACCGTTCGCGGGATCAGACGTGTGCAGAAATCACCCAGGGTGACGTACAACAATCTGTTGGATGAACAATGATATGATGAAACATCTGCTGGCACATCAGGTATATGCACTGGAATGCATGAAATGCACCGATAATCTGGGCATATTCTACTCTCCAGGCACCGGGAAGACCGCGATAGCCCTCTCCTGGAGTCTGGATGCCTTGAAATCAGGCAAAATAGACAATGTTCTGGTGATCTGCCCGGCCAGTTTGGTCGATAATTGGGCCCTGGATATAGCTGAATTCACTGATTTTGACCATGTTTCAGAGGCCGATGTGGCCCTTCTGAAGGCCAAAATAACAGTCGTTTCCTATCAAAAAACATATAAAATGAGCAAAAAAGAGGTGAAACACAGGGATGGATACACCTCTTCAAGCAAGGAATATGCCCTCAGGGACGAGGTAGACAGGCATTGGGGGGCCATTTTCGTCGATGAGAGCCATAAATTGGGCAATCACAAGTCCATTCAGACGCTTACATGCCTGAAATTGGCCAAAATGGCGGATAATAGGTTCGTAATGACCGGTACACCCGTCTCCGGAAGCACCAAAACGGGCGGGGAGGACCTCCAAAAGCTCTATGGACAGCTAAAATTCCTAAATAACGGCGTCTGGCGCAATTGGACGGACTTCACATCACGTTTCGTCACATCCTGGAGCAAATTCTACCAGCCTTTGGCCTACAAAGTGGAAGAATTACACTCTTTGATGAAAGAAATGGCCATTTCCATGCGTCTGGAGGACTGTTATGACATTCCAGAGACCACTTTGACTAAGATCCCGTGCAAAATAAGCGAGAAGAAGGCATATTTTGACATAAAAGCAGGCAAAAGGATCGATTATGACATCGAGATCAAGGCTGCAGGGGGGCAATATAACAAATTATTGCAGCTTTGCAGCGGTCATCTCATCACCAACCACGGCACAAGGGTGATGAATTGCTCTAAAGATGATGCTTTGGAGGAGATCTTAGACGGAACCGACGATAAAGTGGTCATATTCTGCCGTTTCACCGCCTCGATCGACCGTGTGAAGGGCATCTGTGAGAAGAAAAAACTCAGGACAGTGGTCTATGACGGCCGTTCTATGGGGCCGACATGGCCGATCTTCCGCGATGGCAAGGCAGATGTGATTGTCGCACAGTATGCGGCCGGCGGACCGGGACTGAATCTGCAGATATCATCGACGATGGTGATGTATGAGCCTTGTTTCAGTACGTTGGATTGGGATCAGGCCACGTCGAGGATCAGAAGGATAGGTCAGAGAAAGGTCTGCAGATACCTTCTGCTCACCACACCCGACACCATCGAAGCACAGGTCTATGACAGCGTCCTGAATGGTATCTCGGTGACCGAAGACATGCTCAAAAGATGGACACTTAACAACGATATATGATCAAATCATAGATTATATATACAATCAATACATACATGATGTGAGGACACAACATGACAGATACTACTATACAGTATGTGAAGGATGAGGCTATGGCAGCCCTCTACTCAAAGATCAGCAATCTTCGTGCAACCATCACGAAATGCGATTGGACCAAGGATAAGAGGATGGTCGGAATCGCCACGTACCCTTACCTCTCGGTCGGAAAGGTCAAACAGAACTTCGCACCCCTCTTCGCGAAAGCCGGATTGGAGATCGACATGTCATATGGAGAACCGAGACAGCTCGAAATGGTCGAGACACGCACCTCTAGAATGCAGCACTGGCTCATTGAGCTGCGTGTATCATTCGTCGATGTCGAGACAGGTGCGAGGACATGGCCCATGTCATACTGGGGCGAAGGTACTGATCCCCTCGACAAAGGTCTGAGGAAGGCAATGACCGCTGCGATCAAATCATGGCTGACAGATCTGTTCTGTATCGAGGAAGGTATCGATCCCGAGCTCAACGGAAGCGACGAATCGGCATCATTCAACCCCAAGGCGAATGAGCCAGAGATCAAATCCAAGATCGCTGATGCCGCCGTCAAACCCAAAGCACCGGCCCCCAAGCCCAAGAAGGCAGAGGAGCCTGTGAAAGCAGAGGAACCTGTGAAGACAGAGATTGAGGCGACCAAAGAGGAGGCAGAAGAAGTCGCAAAGGCTCTCAAAGAAGCCTATACAGCACCGCCTGCCCCCAAGAAGCCTGCAGCCCCTAAGGTCAAGAAGGAAGAGCCCGCAAAGCCCGCGGAACCGACCCCTGCAGCGCAGGACAAGCCCACAGTCTATGCACAGCCCGGTCTCAACACAGGATACAAGGTCGCAGGTGTTCAGGAGAAGCCCATCAGGAAGATCATCGATGCATGGGATGCAGCATTCGATGCCGGAAAGATCACCGCTGACAGGTACAACGAGATGGCCGCCGCATGCAATGCCATAGCGGACAACCGCGCTGTGATGCAGTTCATCGTCAAATATCGCAAGGTAGAATGAGATGCCGCCGAGAAAATACAAGGAACCACAGTGCGCCTTCAAATTG
>NZ_JAEELZ010000026.1 GCF_016282985.1 Methanosphaera sp. | reverse complement strand
TTTAAAATCTTAAAAATAGATATAAAATTGAAATAAATATAATTTAAATGAAATAATGAATATATTTAGATAAAACTAAAAATTATCCAAGATATTTAGTCAAAACTAAAAAGTAATAATTATAAAAATATATTAAGAACTTTAAAAATAATTATTATATAAGTAAATTTATCAATTAATTTGGTAATTTTCTAAGGATATAATTATTAAAAAAATAAACAGGTGAAAAATATGGTATTTAATAGAGACTCAGATGGAAACGGAATTACAGGAAGCATCACAAACTTCATTGGAGACGACAGAGTAAAATATTTTGCAGCAGGATTAGTTGCAGCATATGCAATTAAAAAATTCTCAGAAACAGAAACTGCACATAACTTAGCAGTTAACTTAACTGCAGGTGCATTAGAATTAAGAGACACTGTAGAAGAAAGTATTGAAAATATCAGAGAAGATGCAGAAGACATCCATGCAGAAGCTCAAGAAAAACAACAAATCGAAATTTTCGGTCCTGAAGATTTAGAAGATATTGATGAAGAAATCGCAGAAGAATTAGAAATTAAAGATGACGAATAAATCATAACCTCCCTCACTTTTTTATACAAAAAACGGGAAAATGAAAGTATGAAATTTAAAATAGTTTATGATAGAAACGATATCCTTCGTGTTCGTCTAGGTAAAAATGCATTTACCCCCGAACAAGGATACGGATTATCAAGATTGCTATCTGAAAAAGAAGGAATCGAAGCTGTTAAAGTTTCATCAGTCAATGGTGGTATTTTTCTAAAATACACTTGTGAAAAATTACAAGTACTCAAATACTTAGCCAATATTAAAAAATCTGATTTATTTGAAGCAGAACCAACACCAGACGAACTTTCTAATGAAACCGATAGTAGATACATTTCTAAAATTGTTAAAAAAGTTGCAACAAGATACCTATGTAAAGCATTTTTACCACTACCATTACATGTGGCAAAAATAGTTTATGAAGGATTACCTTTCATGATAAAAGGATTAGACAGTCTTATACATCTTAGATTAGATGTTGACTTACTTGATGCAACTAGTGTAGCAGTTACACTTAGCCAGGGTATGTTCGGACCAGCCGGTTCAATTGTATTCCTGTTAGGATTATCTGAAATCCTTGAAGATTACACTATTGAAAAAACCAAACACTCATTAGAAAACAGTTTAATGTTAAACATTAACAAAGTTTGGATAAAAACTGAAGAAGGTACAGAAGTTCAAATCCCATTCTCAGAATTAAGAGAAGGAGATAAAGTAATTGTAAGATCAGGTATTATTATACCTGCAGATGGTACAATTGTTGAAGGTGAAGCAGCAATAAATGAAGCTACAATGACTGGAGAATCATTAGCAGTTCACAAAGATTACGGTAAAAAAGTATATGCTGGAACAATCGTAGAAGATGGTTCTATCGTAATGAACGTTGATGAACTTAATGAAAAAACAAGAATCAACCAAATAATTGATTTAATTGAAAGTTCTGATAAAGCAAAAGCAGGTATACAAAGTAAAGCTGAAAATTTAGCTGATTCAATTGTACCATGGAACTTCGCAGTAACATTATTAACATATATTATTACAAGAGATCCAATCAAAGCAATTGCAGCTTTAACAGTTGATTATTCCTGTTCAATCAAACTTGCAACACCAATTTCAATTATTTCAGCAATGCGTGAAGCATCTGAAAGAGAAATAGTTGTAAAAGGTGGAAGATACCTTGAAGCCTATGCAACAGCAGATACAATTATATTCGATAAAACAGGAACATTAACTAAATCACAACCGCATGTTGCAAAATATATTTCACTAGGAAGATTAACTGATGATGAATTCCTACGTCACGCAGCATGTCTAGAAGAACACTTCCCACACAGTGTAGCAACAGCTATAGTACAAAAAGCTAAAGAGCTTGGTTTAGAACATGGAGAAGAATACCACTCAGAAGTTGAATATGTTGTTGCACATGGAATCGCTACAACATTATTCGGTAAACGTACAGTTCTTGGAAGTAGACACTTTGTCTTAGAAGACGAAAACGTAGAAATTACTGAAGAAAAAGAACAAATTGTTAAGGAAAATGCCGATAAATATTCAATAATTTACTTCGCAATTGATGGAAAACTTGAAGGAATCATATGTATTGATGACCCTCCAAGAGAAGAAGCTAAAAAAGTTCTCAGTCAGTTAAGATATTTAGGTATAAAAGATATCATTATGCTTACCGGAGACAGCGAAAATGCTGCAAAAACTACTGCAGAATTATTAGGATTAGATCATTATAAATCACAAGTATTACCTGAAGATAAAGCTGCTATTGTAGAAGAAATTAAAGCTCAAGGTAAAAAAGTCATAATGGTTGGTGACGGTATAAACGATTCACCGGCACTTAGTGCAGCAGACGTAAGTGTAGCAATGAAAGATTCATCAGATCTTGCAAGAGAAGTAGCAGACATAACCTTACTAAGACCATTATTAGATGATCTTGTAACAATGAGAATTATCAGCCAGCAAATGATTGATTTAATCAACAGAAACTATAGATATATCCTTGTATTAAACACGTTATTCATGGGATTAGGATTAACTGGTGTAATTACACCATCACTCACATCTATCTTACATAACGGTAGTACATTACTCATTGGTCTTAACAGTGCAACAAATAAAAACTATCCAGAAGTAAATATTGATGATATCATTGATGTAGAAGTATAGACTTCTACAACATATTCTTTTTTAAAAATTATTTAATTGAATTACTATTTTTTCTAATAAATTAGTTAATAAAAAAAATATAAATTTGGAGATTATTCATTATTTAAACTTTTTATCTTACTTTCAGCCCTATTTATCATATATAATACTCCCAAGAATAATGGCCAAACACTTATCCTTCCAACCCAAAAGTCTATAATTAATATTAACTTGACCATAAAAGGCATACTGGCTGAGATATAACCTACACTAATTCCTGTATTTCCTATGGATAATGCAGCAACAGTAAATGCAGTAATAAAATCATTACAATAAAATAATATTATAAATGTACTTAACAAGAACAACAGTATGTATGAAACTACAAATATTAATATTGTTTTAATGTTTTTATTAGATATATCTCTTACTCGTTTATCATGGTTAATTTTTTTCGGTTTTATTGTATTTTTAGGAAGCATCATCTCTTCAACTTCCCACCATATTGATTTGAATAATATTACAATATTATATAATTTTATTCCACCACTTGTAGAACAGATTGAACCTCCTATAAATGTTAACAACAGTAATAGGAAGAATGAAAACTGAGGCCACATATAAATATCCTGCGATACGAATCCCGTAGAGGACATTACAGATATCACCTGGAATATTGAATGTCTGAATATAACTAATATATCATGATTATAATATCCTTGAGAATATAATGAAATCATTATCAGTAAAGTTGCTATAGCAATAATTATAAACATTGCCCTTAATTCAATATCCTTTAACAAATGTCTGGTATCTCCCTTAATAATTCTATAATGTATTACAAAATTTGTACTTCCCAATATCATTAAAAACATCGTTACAATTTGTATCGCTAACGAATTAAATATATGGGTATCTGAAGAATATATTGAGAAACCTCCCGTAGCAACTGCAGTGAAAGTAAAACATATTGCTTCATATAAATCTAATCCAAGCAATAAATATAATATTATTCCTAAAGAAGTGATGGATGCATATAATTTTAAAAAAATCATAGTTGTATGCCTTACATTTGGAGTCATCTGTTCAGTTCTACCTTCCGCAAAGAATAACCTTTTTAAACTAACTGAAGAAGGAACTATTGCAAGCAACAATACAATTATACCTAAACCACCAAACCATTGGGTTAATGCCTTCCACATAGTAACAGAGTAAGGATAAGTTTCTTCAGGAATTAAAGAAAAGCCCGTTGTGGTAATTCCAGACATTGCTTCAAAAAATGAATCAAAAATACCTAATTCTCCAGACAAGATATAAGGTAAACCACAATATATTGCTATTATTCCCCATATACTTAGTACAAAAATCAGAGCTCCTTTAAATGAAAGGGTTGTTGACTGTTTCCTTCCAAACAATGCGATTAATATTGCTCCTGAAATAAAGGAAATAATTGCTGAAAAAATAAATGAATATACAAATCGTTCTGGATCATGATAAATTAGTCCACACACTACCGGCACAATCATAAGTACGGACATGATTATACAAACATATCCTGTATAGTGTCCAATTGTCTTGAGCTCATTTGGTTTTAGCTTATTTAATTTGTAAGTATTCATTTACATCCCTTTAATATTATATACAATTATATTTTATTAATTGTAATATTTAAAATTATTATTTTAGTATTAAAATAAGTATATAAAAAAAAAGAACATGAAAAAAATAAAAAAAATAAAAAAAAGTGTTATTATTTTTCAGATGACAAAACTGTTTTCAAGTCTCTTAACGTTGAACCAATACTTCCACTAATACTTCCAAGTACTAATCCACCAATTACTGCAATAACTAAAATTATCAATATTGACACTGATATGGA
>NZ_JAEELZ010000025.1 GCF_016282985.1 Methanosphaera sp. | reverse complement strand
TATGAATGAATAATCAGGAAGTTCACTGGTTCCTTCAAGTTTAGGTGTTGAATAGAAACAGAAGAAAGCATCACCTGTAGTGGATAACATATTAACCGGCTTGGTTATGTTAAATGCATATCTTTCATTATCAAACTTACCATGTACATCAATAGTAGCACCCTCCGGCACATTCTCATTCAACAATCCATTGGTTATGTACATGTCAAAGTTATCAGGTGTAAGTATGATAGGTTCTGCAATTCTTATCTGTTTTGAAGCTACACATCCAAAGTCATTGTAACATTCATATTCAACACTAACTTCCATAGTTTTTGCTATTGTAGAACCCACAGGTATTGATATTGTTCCATCAACACCAGTAATATACGTTTGTAAATTCCCATCAATTTGTACTTGAACATATTGACCAGATATACTGTTTCCTTCTACATCTTTAAGTAATACTGTGATATTTTCTTCTTCATTCAATGGTATGTAATCTGGTGAAATAACTAACTGACTACTTACAGGTTCCCGGTTATTGATATAAGTATTTTCATCATCCGTTGTGTCTTTTATAACCTCTTCTGTAGTGCCTTCACCTAAGATTGCATTGTATTTGAATGTGTTGTTTATGTTGTCAACTTCTATGACGTATGCATAGTCTTCAGTTAGTAGGAAGTTGTTTTCTATGAACATATTTTTGGCACTTTCAAACCGTAATGCTCTACCATTGGTTACGGCGATTGTATTATTTTTTATGCTGTTTCCTTCCTTCATACCAAAAGCATATATGCCTGCTGTTCTTGGCTTAATGTAATCTGCACTGCCCTCGGTGCTGTTGGAAGTTCCATCTGCAAAGATTATGTTGTTTTCCATGGTCGTGTTTATACCGATTGCCCCTATACCTAATGGGAGGGTACCTGTAACTGTCAGATTATTTCCGCTGATTGTGGTGTTTACTCCACCCCACAATTCAAAACCATAAACCTGACGTCCATCACATATTACCGTATTGTTAATGTAACTGTTATTACACATTGATCTGGAACTTGCCACGTAGTTTTCTCCACCACAGCTAAAGTCCAATATCAGACATGCATAAGCAACATCAGGATTACCATGATCAGTTACACCAAAACCTGCTGAAACATTAATGATATTATTGCACATTAAATTATTATTAATACTCTCTCCTTCAACATTAATACCGGCCGCATAATACTCTGAGATTACTGTTATATTATTGTCACAAATCAGGTTATTTAATGACCGGACAACAATACCATAACTGTACTGAGTTCCATTCAATAGGAATGTATTGTTACGAAGTGTTGTGTAACTGCCACTGGAATAAATACCATAAAGACTTCGGTAATATGACTCATTTACTGTTTCAACATTGGATTCACTTACATTAATCACATTGTTTGCTAGAGTAACATTATTACTGGTTATCCAAACACCCACACCTTTGGGCATACGAGGAATACCTGGAGTATACCAATCTATCTGAGTACTAGGAAGATTGGCATTAATGGTACAGTTTTCAACAATAGTCTTTTCTCCACTGACTGTTAAGAGTATTGAAAAGGTTTCCCGTTGAGTATCAACATTAATAGTAACATTGTTCAATGTCACGGAACTGACATTAACATAATCTCCCATGTAATCAGGATTATAATTCAAGACCATATCTTCCAGGACAATTGAATTGAAACTGTTTTTATTAATGATAAAGTTAGTATCATTAATTGTAATTCCATTTCCAATTATCTTAAGGTTATCATTCTTGTAGCTGTTGCTGTAAAAGTTCACTTCAAACTTGTTTGCCTCATTTGGGAAGTAGGTTAAGTTAATCGTGTAATTTTTTCCTGCAACAAAGTAGTCACGGTTGAGGGTGACTTTACCACTACTGGATATTGACATGTAATTGTTGTAATTTTCATCTGTAATTGTAGTTATATTTTCGTTTGACTGTGTTTTAACTTTGCCTATACTTTTCTTCTGAAGAGGAGGGATATCCGTTTCAAAGTTATCATTTTGCTCATTATTTAAGCTATTATTTCTACTTTTGATATTATTTTCATTACTTGAGGGTACAATGTAATCTTTCAGAGTATAAGTATCCTCATTATTTATATTTGCTTCGATATTTTCATGAGTATCAGTTGCCATGCTACCAGTACTTGTATAACTAGTGTCTGTCTGTGTGGAATCATCAGCATCTGTAGCAGATGCCATGCCCATCAGGGCAACCAATAAAACAATGAAAAATATGAAGTATTTTCTCTTAAAATACATAAACTAAAACCTCTAATTAAGAAAAAACATATTATGACTATATAATCATAATAATATTCACATATTATCGTTTTTTTTCATTAAAAACTCTTAATATAATCTATAAATATGTTTGTAAATATATAAATAAATATGGATAATCTTAATAAATTCCAATAAAATAGAATAATCAAATACATAATTAATGATTTTGATTATTTTGTTATGGAATGATAATAATATTAAAATTATCCTCTAAAAAAAATGGTAATTAATAATTTCAAGCCCCTATTTAATGACTAAAAAAAATATAATTCGAAGAATTACTCTTATTAAAGTGATATATTCGATTATTTAATTTGTCAGGGGTTAAAAGAAATTATTAATAAAAATATAGAAGTGATAAGAAAATGTTTTTAAAGAAAACGTATTTCATTTTCTTGGCAGTGATGCTAGTTGCCATGATGTCCGTAGCAGTAGCAGCTGATGTAAACGATTCAACAGATGAATCAGTAACAACACCAGCAGTCACACATACTACAGACAACACAGATGTGCAAACAACAGTACTGACAGAGAATGAAATTAAAAAAGATGTAACAGAGACTGTTACAAAAGAATCAATTAGTGAACAAACGAGAGCAATAACTCCTACAACTCATAATGTAAACAATACTACATTTGATACATACTTCAAAGCAGCAGGTTTTGAAAGTAATGTTAACGCTGGAGATACCTTAAATTTCACAGGAAATGTGAATCGTTTTAATTCAAGTTATAAAGTTGATAAAGCAGTAATTATTACTGGAAATGGATTTACATTAGATTTAAATACTACTAGTGGAAGTTACACTGGTAATGAAACAGGTAATTCATTTAATATAATAAATACAGGATACACTAATATTACAAACATAAACTTCCACAACACACAAATATTTGTCAAAAATTCTACACATGTAACATTTGACAATGTTAACATTACAGTTTACAACCAAAGAATTGGTTCAGGAGTAGGAGTACTAAGTATTAGAGAAAATTCAACATATGTAACAGTTAAAAACAGCTATATCCACACATGCAACAATAGTGGAAGCAGTAGCATAGTATTAGCTCAGGCAGACTACTGTACAATCGATAACAACACAATTATCGGTGAAGGAAATGTTGGAAACCTAGTGTACTTAACAACATACAATATTCCTAATGTATTATACACTGACGTAAACACGAACACCTACAACAACATCACCAACAACAGAATATCCACAGTCAACTTAAGTGGAGGAGTATGTGTTGGAGTAGTAGTAAGTGGACACAGCAACAAATTTGAAGGAAATAACGTTTCAGTAGCATCATCATTCAGTGGTCAATGGATAAGTCCAACTGCAACATTAACAGGAGACTTCAATGATACATACGAAGGAAACAGCTACATAAACAATGAAGTGTACGGTTCATTCGCAGGAACAAAAAACAGTACCATAATGGGAAACACATTCCACTCAAGCGTATCACTACCAGAAAGATGCATATTCAAAAACAACAATGCAGAAAACTCAACAGTAACAGTAACAGGTCCAAATTGTATTTTATGTAACAATACCATATATCGTTTAATTGTTAATAAAGCAGCTACAAATACAACAGTATGTGAGGATAATAGTATTACCAATACTACAAATAAATACGGAAATATTGTATATGTACCTCATTCTGATTTATTAACATCCAACAATCTTAATTCCTTATTAAATAAGAAATCAACTAGACAAGTCAAATCTGAAGGAGAAGTAGAAGTTATTGATATTACTGAGGAGAATATTGCAGAATATTTTGGTACTGATGAAACATTTTTGAATTTCAATTTCAAAAAACTTACCGGAACTACTATTATAAATATATGGTATGTACCTCAAACCGTTAAAAATTTTTATAT
>NZ_JAEELZ010000024.1 GCF_016282985.1 Methanosphaera sp. | reverse complement strand
TTTGTTTTAACTTTTGTTGTTACTTTTTTAATTTAATAATAATTTAAAGTCTTTTCAATAGATATTTAAATCCATACCCCAATAAAATCATTTTTTTCCTATTGTTAGGATAAATATATTAATTTATTAACATATATTAACTATTATTATTAAATGGATTTAATTTAAATTATATAAAATAATTTGTTATTATTCAAACAAATTCGATGTTTTTAATAGTTTAAAATAATTCTTATTTAATCATTAATGTTTTAAAACATGACAAAATGGAGGTAAAATATGTCTAAAATGAAATATTTCATCATTTTTATGACAGTTATTTTAATGTCCTTAACAATATGTGCGGCGGCAGATAGTGAAAACCTCACACAAACCGACACTCATAGCATAGGATACGAAATAGAGTCACACATTGATGAAAATAATATAAATCATAAAGAACAGGCTCTTGATACAGATAATAATATTCAAAAGAAAAGTCAAGAAAATATAAAAACTCAGGAAACTACCAATATTACAACTGTTACTCAAGACAATTACAATGATTACCTAACAATATCTAACGAAAAAGTCACTTTAAATCAAAATTACTTTGTACCAAGTAACAATTACGTAATTAATTTAACCTACTTCCCTAGTGATACAAATCGGTTTGAAGTGAATATGGATAACCCCGAATATGAAAATGATAATATTACAATAGTTGGAAATGGAATAACAATTACAAACACCAACATAATTCTTAATAAGGCCAGTATGAATTCAATTATTTTGGAAGACATTGTATTGAATTATACTCCAGAATATGATGGAGATTATGTGGATGTTAATTCTGCAACATTAAATGGAGTTACAATTAATGTTGATACACAGAGAGAATCTTTATCCGTGCCACTAACCATTAATGGAGAAAACACCCTTATTGAAAACTGTACAATTAATGCCAATCTTCCTAGTACTCAAATACCATGGGAGGTTGATCCGGAAATACTGGAAATTCCTCAAGGAACAGGTATATTGATAACAGAAGGAAATGTTACTCTCAGAAACAATGTTATCCAGGTTAGTGAATCTTCCATTATCGATGCCAGTGGATATTATAAAAGCCTTTATGGTATTTATATTGGTGGAGATTACACAACATTATGTAATAACACCGTATTAATGA
Source organism: Methanosphaera sp. (assembly GCF_016282985.1). Lineage (GTDB taxonomy): Archaea > Methanobacteriota > Methanobacteria > Methanobacteriales > Methanobacteriaceae > Methanosphaera. The sequence goes on along the minus strand of NZ_JAEELZ010000024.1, from coordinate 3,164 downwards.
CTGGAACACAATACTGTTATGGTGTAGTTATTAGATCATTAAATAATATAATGTCTGATAATAACGTTTATGTCGAATCAGAATATTATGCAGCAGGAATTAATATAGAAGGAAATGCTATTAAAAACAATTTAATATGCGGAAATAATATTGATGTTTCAGCAGGATATAATGAAACAGATATGGAAAATCCTGATGTTGCATATGGATGTCTGATATTGGATAAAAGTTGTGGTGGAGAAAACTACGTAGCAAGTTCCAATTCAATGTACAATAACAGTTACATAAACAACACTGTAAATGTTGATGCTCGTCAAGTTTATGGTTTTGAACTATGGGGTGGAGTAAACAACACAATCTATGGAAACAATGTGACTGTTACTGGTAACTATCCTATGGGAATAGGAGCAATCGGAATAAACACGACCATGGACAACAATACAATAATTGCTGAAGGAACTTCCAATAGTACTGAGTTCAGTGTTGATTATATTAGACCAAGAACAGCAGGAATATTTTCTTATGGTATGAAGGAAGGAAATCGTATAACCAATAACACAGTATATGTAAATAACGGTAGAGCATTACTGATGGAAAAAGCTAAAAATTTAGCTGTAGAAAACAATTTCCTAGTAACAGAAGACTACTCCTATGTAATAGAAGTAAATGATATAAACAACACCTTCAAATACAATGCAATAATGGGTGAAGGCACAATAGAAGAAGTAATAAATGACACAACCGATAACAAAAACACATACATTAACAACAGAGAACCAACAAACAGCACGTTAACTATCAACGCTCCAGAATATGTTTACCCTAATGAACAAAACAATATTATAATCTCACTTAAAGATCAAGAAGAAAAAAGCATTCCAAACCAGCAAATTACAGTGAAAATTGGAGACAATGATGCTCAAACACTAATTACCAACAATGAAGGAAAATGTACGCTACCAGTTACAATAACTGAAACAACCCAAATAATCGCTGAATATGATTGTTACGAAGATTGTGGAAGCAGTGCAACACAAGAGGTAATAGTAAAAGAAAATAATAGTACAAACCCTGTAATCACGATTAATGAATACAATTATAACAATTACTTAACAATATCCAGTGCGGGAAAAGTTTCACTAAAACAAGCATATTTTGTACCTGGAAAGAATTACACTGTTAACTTCGCATACTTGCCAACAGAAGCAAAACAATTAGCAATAAATAACTTCTACAACAACAAATACAAGAATGACACTCTAACAATATCCGGAACAATCAATAATATAAATCTACAATTAAGTAAAGGTAATCTGAAATCACTTAACTTGGAATGTATTGTATTGAATTATGATAATGATTATACTGGAGATTACGTGAATATTCCAAGTATGATTGGTATAAATCACGTTACAATTAATGTTGAGACTCAACGTAACTCTAGTGTTAATGTACTTACTGTTGGAGCAAATTCTACTATTGAAAACTGTATCATAAATCTTAATGCTTCAGGTAACACTCCAACCATTGCTTTAAATATTAGTGGAGAAAACTCCACTGCTAGAAACTGTATAATAAATGCTAACATAACCAGCAACAGAACTAGTTCTCCATTATATGTTGGTGGAGAAAACAGTATTGTTGAAAACTGTACAATCAATGCCAACATTCCAAGCAGCCAGGTAGATTGGGATAATAATAGTCTTCCTAAGGGTATTGGTGTGTGGATAAATGCATTTTATACAACCCTACGAAACAACAGATTCAACTTTACAGAATCCTGTATTTTAAGTGATGGAACACATAGAAGCCTTTATGGAGTATATGTCAGGGGAATAAATACAAACATATACAACAATACTCTTATAGTAAACGGTACACAATACAGTTATGGTTTTGTTGTCAGAGCATCCCAAAACAGAATCTATGACAATAACATAACAGTTAACTCTGTATATTATTCTGCAGGAGTGAACATTGAAGGAAACGGTATGAAAAACAATTACATAACCAACAACTTTATCAATGTTTCTGCAGGTTTCGAACAGACAGATAACGGTAATCCTGATGTTGCATATGGATGTCTGATACTTGACTTCAGTTATGGTGGAGGAGACTATATTGCAAGCATTTCATCAATGGAAAACAACAGATACATAAACAACACTGTAATAGCAGATGCCCGTCAATCCTATGCCTTTGAACTCTGGGGTGGAGTAAATACCCAAATCATAGGAAACAATATGACTAGTACAGGTAACTATCCAATGGGAATAGGAGCAATAGGAATAAACACGACCATAGACAACAATACGATAATTGCTGATGGAATTTCAAACGATACGGAGTTTAGTGCTGACTGGATTAAACCAAGAACAGCAGGTATATACGTTTATGGTAAAATGGAAGGAAACACTATTACAAACAACACGGTCGCAGTAACTAATGGAAGAACAATACAACTAGACAATGCCAAAAACATACTGGTAGAAAACAACTTCCTACTATCCGAAGACTACGCATATGTCATAGAGGTAACTAACGGAACCAACACGTTCAAATACAACGCCATAATGGGTGAAGGCACAACAGAAGAAGTAATAAAAGACACATCAAAAGATGAAAACATTTACATTAACAACAGAGAAGCAACAACCAGTACCTTAACAATAAATACGCCTGAAAATATAATATTAGGTTATGAAACACAGATTACAATATCATTAAAAGATGATGAAGAAAACTGTATCCCTAATCAGTATATAACAGTACAAATAGGTGAAGAAGAAGCTCAGACACTCATAACAGACAAACAGGGAAACTGCATATTCCCATACACTATGACTACCCAAACAGCACAAATAACAGCAACCTACGAATGCTACCAAAACTTCGGATGCACAACAACAAAAGAAATACATACAATAGAACCAATAATATTAACCCCTGAAAACTTTGACACGTATATAACCAATGGATTGTTGAATGAAAATGTGCCGGAGGGTGCTACTATTGATGTACAGGGTAAGTTTGATAATGAAAGATATGCATTTAACATAACCAAGCCGGTTAATATGTTATCCACTACAGGTGATGCTTTCTTCTGTTTCTATTCAACACCTAAACTTGAAGGAACCAGTGAACTTCCTGATTATTCATTCATA
>NZ_JAEELZ010000023.1 GCF_016282985.1 Methanosphaera sp. | reverse complement strand
ATGGAATATGATTCTAGCATCATCTTTAGCTAAACTTTTAAATTCTTCTTCATCGTAACCTTTACCAATAATATGTAATTTTAAATAATCTCCTTCAATTTCTTTAAAAGCTTTAATAAGAGTATCAACTCCCTTATGTTTACCTAAAGTACCAATATATGTAATATCTATTGTATCATACTCTTTAACAGTTTTGATGGATTTATATTCTACTCCTAATGGGATTTTAACACAATCTATGCTGTTAAAGAAATCATTTTCTTTAAATTTATTTATCATAAATTGTGATGGGGAAATTAACAAATCAACATTATCATTTAACAGTCTTCTTTGTTGATTAACATATTGATTACATATGAAATTTCTTTTTTCACATAATTTATTATTTCCATTAATTAGATTAGCTCTAGGACATATTAATGAAAAATCATGTGATTCATAGATTACAGGTATATTTAAATCTTTTCCCGCCTTAAAACAAGATAAAGATAATCCTTTATAATTGTTAATATGAATTACATCAACATTTTCTTCAACAAGTATTTTTTTAATAACATTCAATGTTGAATTATTCCAAAGATCCAAAATATGCCAAAAAGGTTTTTTTATTCCTTGTGCATCTGTCTGTTTATATGTAGGATATAATTTGGTTGTATTTAACTGATAAATAGTGGTTTTATCTCGATTAATAACATGATATTCTTCATCAGGACTGGTTGTAATAATAATGGATTCGTGTCCATGTTCCAGCATATTCAATGCCATTTTTTCGACAATTATTTCTGCTCCTCCAAGAACATTTGGTGGATAAAGGTTAGTGATAAAGCATATCTTCATAGTAATTCCTCATACAATTCATGTATATCTTCTGATATCTTTTTCCATTCATATTTTTCTTTTACTAACTCTCTACCTTTTTTTCCCATATTTTTGATTAATTCTTTATCTGACAATATTTTTATAATGGCTTTTTCTAGCATTTCAACATTCTTTGGATCAATGATAATACCACTTTCAGTATCTATAACGTCGTCGGATACGCCCACAATAGTAGTACTAATTACCGGAGTTTCACAAGCTAATGCTTCTAAAACAACAATTCCAAATCCTTCCTGTAAAGATGAAATAGAAGGTAAAACAAATAACTCGGATTCCTGATAACATTTTATAACTTCTTCATCAGTTAAAAAACCTTTAAACTCCACATTATCTTTCAATCCAAGTTCTTCTGTTTTAGATTTATAAAAATTTAACAGTTCTCCTTTTCCACCAACAACTAATTTAACATCCGGAATAATCTTTTTTACTTCAACTAAAGACTCTAAAAGATAATCTAATCCTTTGTATTTGTGGAATTTATCAAGTACACTTAGGAAAAAAATCTGATTATTTTTACGAGGACTGTCAATTGGTTTAAATATGTTGGTATCTACACCATTAGGTATTGTTGTTACTTTTTCCTTATAATTTTGTAAGTGGGGAGAATTTATGTAATCATCTTGTGTGATAATAATTTTATCCGCCTTATTTAACAATAATATGAGTGTTGTTGAATTATAAAATTTTGCAATATAATTTGCAACACCAGTTCCTATAATATCATTATGATATGTAACTACAAGAGGTTTATTTTTTATTCTTGAGATAATATTGCTCCAGTCACTACTCCAAGGAGTTGGTACATGTGTGTGAATAATATCAAAATCTTCATTGTAAAGCACTTTTGGAAGTGATAAAGTAACATTAGTGTTAGCAACTTTCCCATAATATTTCAGACGTCTAATATTTATTCCATTATAAATTTCATGGTCTATAGTATCAGGTTCATTTGCACAAATAACCTTAACTTCACAATCGTCATATTTGGCTAATTCTTTAGAAATATAATAGACATATTTTTCAACCCCACCAATAAAAGGGTAAAAACGTACAGGAGTCTGAATAATTTTCAACATTAAAACCTCTTAAACATAATTTCTTATTAATTATATTATGTTTTTCTAATAATTAATTCATTAGTAAAAAAAATATTAAATTTGGATGATATGCCAAAAATTTTAAATATTTAAAAAAAGTTTTAGACTATTTTAATAGGTCTAAATAATAATTTTCTGTTAGGAGAGCTATATGATTCCAGTCATATTCTTTTGCGTATTCTCTACAAAGATTTCTTTGATAACTATCAATTCCATTTTCTATAATATTATTAAGTAGTTTAGCTAACTCTTCACTATCATCATCAGTTAGCCATCCATTTTCATTAGTTATTAAATCTTTTGCAGCATTCATATCATCATTTAAAGTAATTACTGGTACTCCACAGGCATTAGCTTCAATGACGATTATACCAAAACCTTCGCGTTTTGAAGGGAGAACAAGTACGCTGGAACTTTTAATTTCACTATAAAGTTTTTCATGATCTTCATAAAAATCTTCAAAAATTATATTATTTTCAAGATCTAAACTACTGGTCAATGATTTTAGATATGTTTCAGAAGGACCATTTCCAATTATTTTACATTTTACTTGGGGATGGACTTTTTTTACCTTTGAAATTGCATTGATTATTAAATCCACATGTTTTTCGGGGATTAAACGTCCAGCGAAAATAATGTCCTTGTACTCTTCTGATGGATTTATAAAAGTTATTTCCTGGGTATTCACACCATTTGCGATTATGGTAGAGTTTTCAGGACATTTATTTTTTAACATATTTTCAAATGTTAATTGAGAAACGCATATAAAATTCTTGGTTAAATTAAAAATTCCTTTTTCAATTATTTTTCCAAAGATTCCTAATTTACCGAGGTATTCGTACCAATAATCGTTCCATACTTCATGGAGAGTTATTACAAGATTTTTTCTATGTTTTATTTTACTTGTGTAACATGAAAAATAGGGGAAGCCTTGACAGTCTACAATGTCAAATTCTTTTAATTTAGCATTGGTTAATATGCATCTGGCAAAATATAATGCTTCTTTTATTGAACGTGTATTGTTTTTGGTGTATAAATCCATAGGTTTACCAACACTATGGTATGTTATCCCATTATATTTTATTGTTTTTTGTGAAGAGAATTCTTTTGTGTTCATCCAATAACCTAATGAAAAAATGTGTACATCATGTCCTCTATTGGATAATCTGGTACTGATTTCATATATTCTCCTTTCTGCTCCACCAGTAACCCATGGGAAAGCAGTGTCATATATAAATGCAATTTTCATAAGAATGTTCTCCTCTTAACAATCTAAATCTAAAAACAATTAATTAAATTTACGAGTTAACATGTATTTGATATGTCTCCAACCATCATCAAATGATGAGAGTTTAGCTTCTCCTCCCCCTCTTTTTCTATAAGAGATCGGTACTTCTTTTATGTTCAAATTCTTTTCTGCTGCTTCAATTACCATTTCAATTGCAAATTCCATTCCCGGAGCTTTTAAATCCATTTTTTCATATGCTTCTCTGGTAAAAGCTCTCATTCCACAATGAGTATCTGAGTAATCTGCATGGAATAATATGTTTAACATTTTAGTTAACATTGGGTTGCCTATATATTGATGAAGAGCAGGCATAGCTCCTTCTTCAATACTTCCTTTAAATCTTGAACCAATTACAAAGTCACTTCCATCTTCAACTATGTAGTTAATGAAGTTCAATGATTGTTCTAATGGATATGTACCATCGGCATCACCCATTACAAAAATATCTCCAGTAGCTTCTTTAAATCCACGTTTATATGCATTTCCATATCCACGATTCATTTCTAAAAAGACTGTTGCACCAGCTTCACGGGCTTCTTGTTCAGTATTATCTGTAGAATTATTATTGACAACAATAATCTCTACTTCGTATCCAGCTTCTTTAATTTCTTCAGTAGGAATGCTTTGGATTGTTTTTCCTACAATTCCTTCTTCATTTAATGCTGGGATTACAAACGAAATTTTCATGTTTAACAAACCTAATAATTGATTATTTATGAGTAATTTTTTTATTATTTATATTTATTTTTGTTACTTTTTAAATAAATATTTCAGGTGATTATTTTGTTGATGATTTCATCAAATTTTTTCATTGATAATTTCCATGAATAATTTTTTTCAACAAAAAATCTTGCATTTTTTCCAATATCCTCTCTTAGAGTTTTATTGGATATTAATTGTATTATTCTGTTTTTAAATTCTTCTGGAGTGTCTGCTAATAAATAATGAATATGATTATCTGAGTTTATGCCACTTATTCCTATGCTTGTAGACACAACGGGTAACTCCATACTCATGGCTTCCAATATCTTATTTTTTATTCCGGTTCCTGAAATCATAGGAGTAATAAAAATACTTCCCTTTGTTAAATATTCTCTAACATCATCTACTGGGCCAGTAATAATTATGTTGGGATTCTCTGATAATTGTTTGATATAATTTGAGGGGTTACGACCTACAATATAAAATTTAATAGAAATCTCTTTTAAAATTTCAGAATAAATATTTTCTACAAAATATCTAACGGCATCATTATTTGGAGGTGTACTCATATCTCCTAAGAATACTAATTTTACTTCATCTTCTATTGAATTATTGGTAAAAAATTTAGTGTCAACGCCATTTGCTATAACTTCTATAGGTATATTGATATCCTTTTTAAGTAATCGTTTATCCTTATTATTTACTACTACACAGTAATCAAAAGAATTGTAAACCTGTTCGTATCTGTGTATTTTTAAATAATTCAAATACCAATATGTCTTTGAGATAATTTCATCTGATTTTTTATACATATTGTAATTGTAATTGCTTACAGCATCGAAAGCATATACTATTTTTGGTAATTTAATATTTTTTGCATAAAAAGCCATTGGCATATCAGTAATCACTAAATCAAAATTTTCATCGGCTTTTTCATGAATTAATTTACTCATATCTTTGTGGTAATAATAGTTCAAAAAACTTCTGGTACTTAAATTATCAATTGAAATCATATTTTTCACAGTATATTTCAACTGATTTATTAAATCAAGATATTCTGGAATTTTTATGTTCTGATATTCAGTTAAATATTCTTCTAATTCATGAATAGAATATTTGTCTGAATCAAAAGATAATAAAGAAATATCATATTTTTTTCCTAGTTCTTTGATTAAATGATATATTGGAAGTGTTGCACCAACACTTTTTGAAGGGATATCATGACATATTAACAGTATTTTAAGCATGTTATTCACTTCCCCTTATAGCTTCAGAATAAATATCCAGTATTCTGTCAGAGACATTTTTCCAATCTAAATTATTTTTAATATATCTTTGAGCATTCAGTACTTGTTTTTTTGTTAATTCTTTATCTTCCAGGGATGTGATTATTTCATTTTTAAGTGATTCAACATCACCATATTCAACAATACTACCGGCATTAATTTTTTCAATTAATTCTCCCGATTCCTTAGTAACTATTACTGGGGTGTTTGATAGTAATGATTCAAAAACGGTAATTGAAACACCACCCATATATTTAACAGGATTAACAAATAATTCTGCGTCATGATAAATGGATATTTTGTCTTCTTCTTCAACAAATCCCGTAAAAATTACTTTGTTTTCTAGATTATACCTTTTTATTATTTTATCTAATTCTTTTTTATAATCTGTTATTTTTCCTGCAATAACAAGCTTGTATTGTGAATAATCGTCTGGTAATTTGCCAAATGCTTCTATGATATAATTAATTCCTTTTAATGCATCAATTCTACCTAAATATAAAATATAAGGGGATGTTATGTTATTTTTATTTTTGAACGTTCCTTTTTCAGGTAAGTTTTCAAAGTCTTCAAGATTCATTCCATTATATATTACTCGAACATCTTTAGCATCCATTAGTCTGTCAAAGTAAGCTTCTTCTTCGGAAACTGCTATGGTTGTGGTAGCATTTTTCATTATTCTGTTTCCATAAAAAAAGTCGTATATGTATTTTATAACTGACTTATTAACATGTTTTGGAGTTGATGCGTGTGGTTGTAATATATATGGAATATTAAACTTTTTAGCATATTTTATAACAATATTATTTTGGTAAGATCTTAATTCATGTAAATGAATTATGTCATAATTTTCTATATTATTTTCTAACCATTCTTTTATTTTAGGTGAATAAATAAATAATGCCAAATTAAATTTATATTCAATAGGAACCATTGTTAAATTAGGTATGTTTTCTGTATCTTCTTTATTGTAGTCAAAAGTAGTAGTTAAAATAGTTACGTTATGTCCCATTTGAGTAAATTGTTTTGTTAGGTTATAACAGACGTTTACATCACCGCCACGGGTGAAGGCAAAGTAAGGAATTACCTGTAGTATGTTCATAAAAATCACTTAAAATAAAAAAAGTTTGGAGTATTATATATTTTTTAATAAAATATCTAGAACTAAATTTTCGAGAATACTTTCAAATCTAATTGCCAGAGTGCTCCAATCATTATCTTTAACAAAGTTGTAACCAGCTAAACTAATTTTTTCAATTTCTTTTTTGTTCTTAAATTTCTCGTGAACAACATCTAATACTTCTTCCGGAGTATTAATGTAGATTATACCATTTTTTTCTCCAAATTCGGCTACTAAACCCGGTAAACGTGTTGCTATAACAGGTTTTTGCATAGCCATGTATTCATATATTTTTATAGGTACAATATCTTGCATTATAATTTCATGTTTGTAAGCTGGAAGGATACAAGCATCACTTGCACCAATTAAATCAGGCATTATGGTATATTTTTGCCTTCCTGTGAGAATTAACTGGTTTTCTAAATGGTATTTTTTTTGGATAGCTTTTAAAGTTTCGAAAGCATCACCATCACCAGTTATTAATAATTTGATATTGGAATATCTTGCTTTATTTTTACCTAATTCTAGGGCTAACTCTTTAAGTCCTGCAAAATCGTATAAAAAACCCATGAAGAATAAAACAATATCATTATTATTTATTTTGTAATATCTACGTATTTTAAAACCGCTATGTTTTTTGTAATTAAATTGTTTTAAATTAATTCCTGCATCAATAATGGATAATCTATGAGGATCTGCTCCTAATTCAACAGCTGTTTCACTAAGCCGACGGTTAATTGTAAGGACGTATGAAGAATTTTTAATGGTTTTTTTAGTAATACTTTTTCCTAATCTTCTAAAAGATTTTTCTGGAATTAATTGATGTAAAACATCAATGAAGTAGTAAACGAATGGAATTTTTGCTTTTTTAGCTAGTTTGGAAGCTATATGTGCATTTAAGATTCCAAATCCTACGATGATATCTGGTTTAAATTCTTTTAATTGTCTTTTAATTTCTTGTTTATGGTAATAAAGTATTGAAAAGTAATTAATCACTGGAATTCTGATTAATGGGGGTCTTATTACAGTTACATTGTTGGTATTGTAAACTTTTTTATATTCTTTAAATACTTTTCTAGGAGATTTATAAAGGCCTTCCTCTTCCGTATTGTTTTTCCATTCAACATCGTAATCTATAACTCTTATTTTATGTCCTCTTAGACCTAATAATTCCATTAAATGATGTTGTTGATGAGGATTTCTTTTTATCCAATCTGACTCCTGTACAACAAGTATTCTCATTTCAATCACCATTTAATTTATTATTATCCATTTTAAAATTTAAATTCTGCACTTTTCTGAATATTTTCCCAGTTTTCTACGAACCAATCATGTGTGTTTTCAAGTCCCTGTTCAAATTCAACGGTTGGTTTATATTTTAATATTCTTTTTGCTTTATCAATAGAAGATAATAATTTGTTTTTAGCATCCCAATTTCTTCTTTCTTTAAATTCTATTCCTGCTTCGTTTTCACAAAGTTCATTCACTTTATTAGCCATATCTATAACTTGGTGGTCTTTACCTGATCCTAAATTTATTGATTCACCTATGGCTTCTTCTACAACTCCCATTTTTGTTAATCCTTGAATGATATCATTAACATATGTCCAATCTCTGGTTTCTGTACCATTTCCAGTAATAGGTAATGCCTGTCCATTCATTGCCCAATACATAAAATTTGGTATAACATTCCTATATTTTCCAGGCACTTCTCCCGGACCAAATACATTGAAGAATCTGGCATTGACAATAGGTAAATCATATAAATTGTGATAATAATTTGTGTATAATTCACCAAGTAATTTTGTTACTTGATATGGAGTATGTAAACTTATACTGATATCGTGCTCTTCAAAAGGCATTTTAGAGTCTAAACCATATACTCCACAACCGCTACTAGAATATACAAAACGTTTTACTCCAGTTAACTGCGCATATTCTAAAACTTTTAGTATACCCAACCCATTTACTTTTAAGTCTTTTTCTGGTTTATCTACAGAATTTTGGTTTGCAAAATGAGCTGCTAAATGGAACACATAATCTGGTTTTTCCTTAAAAACCCATTTTAATACTTGATCATCACAAATATCTCCTTGAATAAATTCTATACAATCTGATTTAGGTATATTCCATTCATATGCAGAAGACAAATCATCTAAAATAATTATTTTTTTAGGATTAAATTCTGATAATTTTTTAGTTAAATTACTACCTACACAACCTGCTCCACCAGTTACAAGAATAGTTTCCCCTTCGTAAGCACTTTCGATATCCACTATAAAAACTCCTTATATTTCCATTAAATAATTTATAAAAACATCTCTTATTAATAGATATATATTTAATTCATTTTATTTAAAATTTAAAATTGCTTAATTTTTTACATAAGATTGAACTTATTTAATTGGCTATTTTTTTCAAAAAAAATATTTTTAAGAGAACATATTATTGAAAATTATCATTGATATTTTTAAGTAATTCAATTATTTCTTCAAAACCTTTGTCAATATCTTTTTTATTATTTTGGTATTGATTTTTAACAAAATTCACCGTATTGTGATCTAAAGCTATATGTGGGATATGCATATATTCTGGACCATAAATTAAAGGTAAATATTCTTCAAAATCATTTGGACAACTAAATTCATATCCTTCAAAGGAAATGGTTTTCAAAGGGAATATGTATTCAGTTTTATATATTCTGTTATGAATGTTGTTATGTAAACCATCAATAGCATCAGAAATTTGTGAGGTTTTTTCCTTAGTAAACTGCATTTTTGAATTTTGTATTTTTAATCCTTCTTCAAATGTCCAAGTATTGTTTTCAATTTTTTCTCTAAGTTCGGCTTGTAATTTTGTCTGTTTTTCATTTCTATCTTTAGTTAAACCATCATCTTTAATAAAATCCTTTGGAAAAACATCGAAATGAACATAAGGTTTTTTTAATGCACATTGGAAAAATAATATAAATGTTCCGTTGTTTAAGATATCTAATTCATTACAATTTTCAGGGAAATTACTGTGTGGCTTTGTTAATTTTGAAATAATTATATTATCCTTTAAACTATCGATCTTTTCAATTTCCTTAGGAAATACATCAACGAACTTTTCATAATCTTCCCGTAACATAGAAATATCCATATCATCATCCCAAGGAATAAATCCTCCATGACGTACAGCACCAAGTAAGCTTCCATAATCAAGCCAGTATGTTATTTCATGTTTTTTACATATATTATCAAATAATCTAAGTAGTTCGAGTGATAATAATTGAATTTGACGCATTACTCCAGTAGCTTTAATGTCACAACTACTGAAAATAAGATCTAACATTTGATAATGTGATTCTAATTCTCTAAATTTATTGTTGTTATTAAATCTTTGAACTAATTCTATGACCTTAGGATGATTTTTAATGCTTTGTGGTAACATTTGATATGCTTTTGATAAAATAAAGACCATTTTTTTACTCCTAGAAAATCTTAATATTAATAACTATTTAATACTATTTTTTTAAACATATTTATATGCTACTTGAAAAAAATAATATTACAAACAAGGTTAATTAGTAATAATGTAGGTTGTATCATTTCATTGTAATCATATCTATTTAACTAAACTAGTTTTTTACAAAGGGCTCTTTTAAAATATTGTTTATTTATATTCCATTTTTTTATTGTTTTTCTAATAAAATCTTCTTATTTATAGAAAAACATTTATATTTCAATTAAAACATAGAAAATACTATGATGCCTATAAACAATTTCAATAATACAAAAATTAAGATTTATTCTACTACTAAGGGGATAAAAATAGTAGATAGTCCTATAAAAATTCAAATATTAAACATGTTAGATGGTCAAGTAAGTGAAGCAGATATTGTTAATCAAACAAGAAAATCAAAATCTACAATATCCGTACATTTAAAGAATCTTATTGATGAGGGCATAATTAGTTTCAAATCTCATCCAATGGATAGGAGAAGTAAACTTTTTTATATTTTAGCAGATTATATTGGAGAAATTTATCCTGATAAAATTATATATAAATCTCCCGACATAGAATCTGACTTAAATAATCACGAACAATTATATACTGAATTGTTTAGGCAATATAAATCAATTCTATTAGTTCACGGGCTTCAATTAGAACCATTAGAAGTTGAAACAGGTAAAAAAATAGGAAAAGAAATTTATCAGTCTTTTGAATTTGATACTTATGATGAACTTCTTAATTTAATTGTAGATAAATTTGAGAAATTGAAATTAGGAAATATTAAAGTAAGTAGTGATAAGCCATTAATTCTAAAAAATAATAATTGTCATGAATGTAAAAAATTACAATATAATATGCCGATATGTAATATCACTAAAGGAATATTAAAAGGAATTTTTGAAGAATATTATGAAAAAACAGTATCAGTTGAAGAAGTAGAATGTACATCAAAATATGATGATTGTTGTACTTTTATAATTGAAACTATAGACATCAATAATTCTTAAACTTTTTAACAAATTTTTGTATGGAAACAGGTATAAAAGTAAACCAATCACCCATACATGTACGTATTAATCCCCTTTTTAAATATTTTTTTTGTAACTTAGGTAATGTGGTGTAATATGTTTCACTCATTGAGGCTCCTTTAGACCTATGTTCTAATGTTGTTGGAATGATATATGCTTCTAAACCTTGATTTTTAATGTTATAAACATATTCTACTGCATATAAATGCCAATCATCACAAATATCTTCATTTAAATTATATTTATCAAAAACTGTTTTTGGAATGATAAATAAACATTCATCTAAAGTACTGGCTTTTTCTGCTTTTGCGATTTTGAAAGGAGAAACATCAACAGGATTTAAACCTTGTTTGATATTACTTCTAACAAGACTATCAATGGTTTTACCTGCTACACCAACAATCCCTGTATTGTTCAGATTTTTAAGTTGTTTTGTAGTATTTTTAATCCAGTTTTCATCAGAAAAATAAATATCTTGATGAGCAAATACAAGATATTCTCCGTGAGCTTTTTTAGCCCCAAAATTTAAAGCTGAAGCAGCACTTTTAAATTTATTTTCCCTATTGTCTATTAATATTAATTCATATTTTTCTGTTTGTCTGTTTAAACTTTTAATTAAATATTCTTCAAGAATATTTTCATTGTTATAAACACATATTATGCTCATCATTTTATCACAATTTAAGTTTTTCAGTAATTTTTTTGGGTAACAACTGTTTTAGAATGTTTAAATCATCATCATCAAATGTTTTAATTAAGAAAATACTAATGAAGTAAACAACCATACCAAGTATCACACTTGTAAATAAGTCAAAGTTTAATAAATATATTACAATTCCCATGATAACACTTGCTATAAATGGTTTGAATAATATCTCTTTCAATGGTACTTTATATCCGTATCTGTGCATGATATACATGTAAAATAAAACCATACTTATTTCATTTAAAACAGTAATCATAGCTGCTCCAATACCACTAAAAAGATTAATTAATACATAATTTCCTATAGTACTGAATAAAAGGCATATGAATGTTGCTTTAATAGTTTCATGCTGCTTATTAATTGAAGCTATACTTGTACCTAAGATATAACTGAGGAATATTGCAGGTAAAGCCCATATAATTAGTTTAAGTATAGGGATAGTATTAACGTATTCTGCTCCATAAATAAACAAGATTATTTTTTCAGATAAGACTAATGTACCCATGGAAATAGGCATACTAATAATTGTAAGATATTTCAATGATTTTTTATATGAATAAGAAAGCATATCTTTACTGTCTACATAAAATTTTGCAAATATTGGTAAAACTGCTGTTGAAAAT
Organism: Methanosphaera sp.; assembly: GCF_016282985.1. GTDB lineage: Archaea > Methanobacteriota > Methanobacteria > Methanobacteriales > Methanobacteriaceae > Methanosphaera. The sequence continues at coordinate 12,510 of NZ_JAEELZ010000023.1, read as the reverse complement.
ACTGTTGGGATAAATATGAGTGCCTGCATTAGATTAAAAGCTGCAGTATACTCTCCAACAACAGCACTTGTCGTTAACATATTTAAAAGTATCGTGTTCATTTTAAAAGATATTAAGGCAAAAATACTGGTAATGGCTAAAGGATATGCATTACTTATTAAGTATTTCCAAAAACTAAAATCGAATTGGAAATGTATTAAACCATAATTTCTTGTACACATAGCAAAATTATATAACAATACAACAATTGAAGCTATAACGTAAACCAATGAAACAGCTATCACGGACTGTTTTGTAAATACACATATCAGTATACCTACAAATAATAACACAGCATTAATTATCTCAGAAATGGACTGATATTCCATTTGTTCATATGCTCTAAACAGGGATGAAAATATTCCTCCGAAAGCATTGATTATTACAGAGGATCCGATAATGTAAACAACAAATCTTGTGGTATTGTCAAATGTTCCAACATTTACGAATATTACTAATGCGGTCATGGTTATTATGGACAATATAAGTTTAATACTTCCGTGATTACCTAAATATTTGGAAGTTTTACTTTTATCTCTGGCAACTTCCCGTATTGTTAGTGTTGATAAACCTAAATCTGTACCTATGGCAAATAATCCGGATATTGCCGTAGCAAAAGAGATTATTCCAAAGTTTGTTGTTCCAAGATATCTTGCAGAATAAAGTGTATAAAAAAATGCAAGCACATAACTAATCAGTTGTGATAAAAACAATACACTAGTATTTTTAACAAGAGTTCTAACAGTACTCATAATTTCACTACTCTCTTTTAATATTCTGTTGAAAGTCCGGTAAATTTTTCAGAAATTAATTTCAGGACTTTTTCAACAACTTCGTCCATTTGTAATGTTTCATATTCAGTTAATCTACCGATAAATGTGATATTTTCATATTCTTCAGATAACTTCCTATATTTTTTAAAAATTTCCTTATTTTTTTCTAAAGGTACGCAATAAAAAGGAACATTTTCTTCTTCGGATGTTATATCATATTCCACAGGGTATTCTAACTGTATTGTTGTCGATTCCAAATAATCTCCACATAAATATTTATAATCAGTTATTCTGCTGAAATGGTATTCTTCCGGATAATATATCACTGCATTATCTTGAAATGTGTCATTTTCAATTATTTCATTGATTAATATGGAAGATCTATATGGCAATTTACCAAATTTATACTCAAAGAATTCATCTATCATTCCAGTAAATATCAAGTGACCTTCAAATTCCTCATCTTCAAAGTAGATTTTCTTGTTTTTATGGTCTATTTTAATTATATCATGATAATTTGTGTTTAACATTACTGTTATATTGTGGTTAGATAACATGTTATTAAACATATTGGTGTAACCTTCTCTAGGAATGGCCTGGTAAACATTTTCGTAGTATCGACAATCATAGGATGTTCTAAAGGGCAATAATTTATCAATAAATTCTATTATTTCATTATCATTTATATTATATACCTTTTTCAGGTGTTTAGAAAATATCTCGTAAATTGTATCTCCTAATTTTTTAATATGCTTATTTTCTGATTCAACCAATTCTTTGATTGGAATTTTTGATTTGACATCATATTTATCTAATAATGCAGATTTAATTTCTTCAGCTTCTTTAGGTAAAATCTTATCGATGCTTATAAAATTAAAAGGGACAGGCACCATTGTATCATCGCATTTAAACAATATTTTATGGCTATGTCTATCCCACATAGTAAACAAAGATAAATAGTTGTAAACTAGGTTATTATCTGTATGGAAAATGTGTGGTCCATATTTATTAATTCTGGTTCCGTTTTCATTAATAAAATCATAACAATTACCGCCTATATGGTCCCTTTTTTCAAGTATTAAGACCTTTTTATTCATTACATTAGCTAGTTCTTCAGCAGCTGTTATTCCTGCAAGTCCGGCTCCAACTATTATAAAATCAAACGGCAATTTTTATCCTCCCTACTATTCTTCCACAGGTAATTTACCTAAAATCTTTATTCCCTTTCTTTGTAAAAATGTTAACATGGCTAATGTAATAAATGTTTCAGTTATTGCAAATGATATAGCTATTCCTATCTCTTTAAATAAAGTTATTAGTATTATTCCGAGAACTATATCAATAATTCCTCCTAATAGCACTATTTTAGTAAAAGCTTCCTTATAATTGAAAGTTAACATGGTTTGTATACCAAATATATTACTTAATGACACCATAAACGGAATTATTGACAATATCCTTAGGACTGTAATGGAACTGGAATATTCCGGTCCGAATAAAATGTTAATTATTGGTCCTGCAAATATGAACACACCTATTGAAAATATTAGACCCAATATGGCAGCTAATTTTGTTAATTTTCTTATCATTAAGATGTTGGAATTTGTATCTTTTTTATTAACAGTTCTGCTTATGAATGGATATAATGCTTGTGATATTGGATTGAATAACCCGTTTACTGCACTGATTATTTTTTCTGCAATACTGTAATATCCAACCAGTGTGTTGTTTGTCAGTAATCCTAATAAAAATGTATTGGTAGTTGTATACATATTTATAGCTATTGTTGATAAAAACACATGCCATCCTTCTTTTAAGTGATATTTTATACTTTCTTTGTTTGGAATTGATAAATCAATGTCGAATCTAGTTAAGGAAATGTATATTCCCAGAATACCTACCACAATATATCCAAACGAATTAATAATAGGAACTAACAGATAATCTGAAGTCTGATGAATGAATACAAATATCAATACGGTGAAAATAACTTTTCCAATAATATTCAATATACTTGTATATTTCATATATTCCATTCCTTGGAATAACCATGTAGGAAATAAAACATAACCTATTACGATTCCAAATGTTAAAAGATAAACATCCGCATCGGTATTGAATTTTGGAACAAAGGAAACTATTGCTAATAATACTAAAAAGCTTAAAACTGTCAGTATTATTTTTATAAACATCACTGTATTGAATATTTCAGAGACTTTTTTCTTATCTTCTCTTACAATTGCTAATTCCCGTGTTGCAGAAAGGTTAAATCCATAATCTGTAAACATTTGGAAGTAAGTAATTAATGATATTGCGTATTGAGTTAGTCCAAATTTATCGGGGCCTAAAACGTATGTTAAATAGGGTAATGTTATCAAGGGTAAAATATAACTAGCAAATTGTAATCCAGTTAGTGAAGCAATGTTTTCAAGAATTTTTTTATATTCTGCTTTATTTAATAGTTTTTTAATAATGGAAAACATATAACTCACTTCAAATCAATAAAAAAAGTTAAAGAACTTATGAATTAAATTCTTTTTCATAGAAATCGATAGTTTCTTTAAGTTCCTTATCAAAGTTATGTTCGTTCACATAACCAAATGCTTTTTCAGCTTTACTTATGTCTGCAACAGAATTTTTAATATCTCCATTTCGAACAGGTTCATATTTGGGATTAAAATCATAACCCATAAGTTCACATATTTTTTCCAATAATTCTTTAATATTTATAGTATTACCATGTGCAATGTTATAAATTCCATTCACATCACTTTTTGCTACTTGTATATTAGCCTCAGCAATATTTTTTACAAATACGAAATCTCTTGTTTGAGTTCCATCACCATAAATTATAGGTTGTTCTCCTTTGAGTAATGTAGTAATAAATTTAGGAATTACTCCACTATAAGCTGAATCAACACTTTGTCTTGGTCCAAATACATTGAAATATCTTAAACATACTGTAGGTAAATTATATGTTTGGGTAAATGTATATGAATATAATTCCATGGTAGCTTTAGTTACGGCATATGGTGATAATGGCTGTAATGGTAATGTTTCATTGTTTGGTAATACTTCAGTTTCACCATAAACTGCAGCAGATGAAGCACATACAACCTTTTTAATATTGTTTTGGCAAGCTGCTTTAAAAATATTAAATGATCCGTCTATATTTATTTTATTTGTCTTATTAGGTTTTTGAACACTTTCAGGGACGCTTACTAATGCAGCTTCATGGAATACATAATCATGGTTTTCAAAGATTTTTTCTAAATCTAATTGAGTAATATCGCCACAAACCAGTTCTATTCTGTCATGGTCTAGTTCTTTAAGATTTTCTATTTTTCCTGTAGACATGTTGTCTATAATTGTAACTTTAGATACTCCTTGGTTAAGTAAAGATTCTGTTATATGTGAACCAATAAATCCGGCTCCACCAGTTACTATACATTTTTTGTTTTCCATTTTATACCTCAAATTCATGTAATTAAATCTTTCTAAATAATTTGGATGTTATATAACATTGTATCTTAATAGTAATGTTCTATAAGGATTATCTGTATCATTTTTGTATAATTCAAAAGTAATGGTTTGATTAATTCCTTTAGTTTTAGTTTGATCCAAATAATATGGGAATTGTAAATTTTCTTTATCTTTTAAAGTTTTTACATTAGTAAACACGGTTTTATTATCTTTTTTAACTTTTATCGTGTAATTAATATCTTGATGTTCTTGGTTAGTTATCCCTATATATATTTTTTCTACAGAGTTTTGTGTAATATTAATCGGGAAATCTGTTGTATTATTGTTATGATCTACGATGTAAAATTCGGTATAATCTTGACCGGGATTATGAATTACAACAAGATAAATTACCAAAATGATTGAAATTATCAATATGGTTAATAATGCTCCTTTAACAATTTTGTTTAATTGTGTCATAATTCACCATTAACAAATTTTTTTTATTATAATTTAATATGTTTCTTTTTATATACATAATTATAATAAACTTTCTTTAATGGAGTTTCTGTTATGAATGAAAAATTTTATGTAACTGATTGTGAAGGACCATTATCTATTAATGATAATGCATATGAAATATCAGATTATTTTATTCCGGAAGGTGGTGAGTTATTTAGCATATTAAGTAATTATGATGATATGTTGGTTGAAAAAAATATAGAAGGATACCTTGCCGGAAGTACTTTAAAACTTATTTTACCATTTTTTAAAGCATATGGTTTAACTGAAAAAGATTTGGTGGAATTTTCAGAGGATAATATTAACATGGTTGATGGCGCTTACAAAATGATTAATTATGTTCAGGATATTATGCCTGTTTATATAGTAAGTACCAGTTATAATCAATATATTAAAGCTTTATGTGATAAAACAGGTTTTTGTTATGAAAATACATATTCAACACAGTTGGAGTTGGATAAATTTAAAATAAGTGATGAAGAGCAAGAATCAATACTTTCTATTAGAGAAAACATTTTATTCGATTATGGATTTGATAATATTCATAAACAATTTTCAGAAATAATATCTAAGATGCAAATAAATAATTTAATAGAATCGGTTACTCCTGTAGGGGGAGTTGGAAAACGTAATGCAATACTGGATATTATCAATAAAAATGATTATGAACCTTCAAATCTAATGTATAGTGGGGATAGTATCACAGATTGTGAAGCATTAGAATATGCTAAAGATAATGAAGGAATAAGTATTTCATTTAATGGAAATATTCATTCCATTAGTTCTGCATCAATATCTATTACATCAACAAATAATTTGATATTGGCATTAATTGCGGATATATTTAAAAAGAAATCAACAGAAGGGGTTTATGATTTTATAAGTTCTTATAATGATAATCCGTTAGACTCAATTTTGTCATATTTCAAAAATGATGAAATAACACAAGACTTACTATTAAGTAAACCTTCCATTGATTTAATAACGGAAAAAAATGTAAATGAATTAAATGAAAAGAGTAAAGAAATAAGAAATAAAGTACGAGGACAAAAAATAGGAAATTTAGGATAGTGAAATTATGAATTTTGATATAGAAGATACTTATTGTGAAGCATTTACAGGAACATGTGTAAGAATTATCGTAACAGCAGAAGATGACAGAACTATTGAAAAAATAGCTTATGATGCATGTGCAACCCCTGGTACAGTAATTGGAAGGACAGAATCTGGCGTAGAAAAATTCTTGTCCCCTGAGGAAACTCCTGATAATAGACCGGGAGTATTAATCCAATTTTGGTACAATACCAAAGATTTGAAAAAATTTGACAAGGAATTGTCATTTAGAATTAGACAGGATATTCTTGTAAAACCATTTGTTAAAATATTTGATGCATCAATTGATCCGTTTGATTATATTGATACAACAGAACATGTTGGACATTGTGGTGATGGTTATGAGTGGACAGAAGAATTTGATGGAAGAACAATGATAAGAGTACCGATATGTGTACCTGACTTCTATATTGAACAAAAACTTGGTTGTATGGAAGGAATTATGGGAGTAAACTTCTGGTACTATTGTAGCACAAAAGATGCAGTTTTGGATGCTGGATATAAATCTTTAGAAGCATTGGCTGAGGTTGAAGGAATTTGTACTCCTTTTGATATTTGTTCAGCCGGATCTAAAGTCGAAACAAATTATCCTGAAATTGGTCCAACAACTAATCATCCATATTGTCCATCACTCAAAGATAAATTAGGTGAAGAATCTAAAGTTGAAGAAGGCGTTAACTATATTCCTGAAATAGTTATAAATGCATTAACATTGGAAAATGCTGAAGAATCACTTAAAAAAGGAATTGAAGCTTTAGATGGAATAGATGGTGTTATAAAAGTTTCTGCTGGTAATTATGGTGGAAATTTAGGAAAATACAAACTTTATCTTAAAGAAATATTGGAATAAACTTTTGGGGAGTAAATATGTCTTTGGATATTATTGGATGGGGTGCATTAAACGTAGACAGGTTATGTAAAGTCAATGAATTTGCGCCTATGGATGGTGAAACATTCATATATGATGAAACAAAATCTTGTGGGGGTTCAGCATCCAATACTATTATAGGAACGGCTAAACTTGGATTGAAATCAGGATATGTTGGAAAAATAGGGTCTGATTCTAATGGGCAAATGATGAAAGAGTACTTAATTGAAAATAATGTCAATACGGATCATTTAATAGAATCTGATGGAGAAACTGGTGAAGTTATAGGTTTTGTTGACAATGAAGGTAATCGTAAATTATACGTTACTCCAAAAATAAATGATAAAATTTATAATGAGGATATAAATAGGGATTATTTGTTGGATTCAAAAGTGTTGCATTTAACATCTTTTGTAGGATTAAATCCGGATGATCCTTCTATAAATACTCAATTTGAACTATTGGATGAATTGTCATCAAATATTACTATCTCTTTTGATCCTGGAATGTTGTATGTTAATAGAGGAAAAGAATTCATGGATAAATTAATATCTTATACTGATATTTTACTTATCAATGAATCTGAATTATTAATCACAACACAAGAAGAAGATTTTGAAAAGGCTGTAGAAAAAATCGCTCCTAAAGTTGATATTTTAGTTGTTAAACGTTCAATTAATGGTTCTTTTATTAAAAAAGATGATGAAGAACATAATATTGGGATATTCAAAGTAGATACTGTTGATACTACTGGTGCTGGTGATGCTTATAATGCTGGATTCTTATTTGGATATATTAATGGGTATTCACTTGAAGAATCAGGTATTATTGGAAGTTATATAGCAGCTCAATCAACAACCAAAACTGGGGCAACTGAAGCAATTCCTAATATTCAAGATATTGACATTTCAGAAATAATTCAAAGTCTTAAAAAATAATATTTATTACAATTATGGATATATACTATATAATAATTCATAAAATAATTAATCGGATAGTATGTCATATAAAATTTTTGTAAATGGTTTAGCTACGTCTAAGAAGTTGGATGAAATTCAAGAGGAATTGCCTGATGAAAATATTTCATTAAAAGAATTGATTAATGTAATGTCTGGTGAAGGGCTTCAATTTATGATAATTATATTAATAGCACCCTTTTTAATTCCAGCATCTATTCCTGGGAGTAGTACTCCATTTGGAATTTTAATTATTCTTTTGGAAATAGCTTATTTAAATAATAAATCGTTATACATTCCTAATTTTATTGGAAAGTATGAAATAAGCAAAGAAAATGTTTTAAAACTATTTGATATCATTAAAAAAGCACTAGGTTATGTAGAAAAAATATCAAAGCCTAGAGGTAAATTATCTTCAAAAAAGTATGTTTTAAAAATAAATGCTGTAGTAAACATTATATTGGCATTTTTATTGTTTTTACCATTACCTATACCATTTACAGACTTTATTCCGGCAATATCAATGTTATTATTGGCAGTAAGTACTTTAGAACACGATTCTTATTTGATGATACTGGGTTATGTAGCCGCTATATTAACAGTAATATATTTTTCTTCAGTCGGTTATGTAGGTATTGAAATAATACGTTTAACATTAAATTATATAGGAATACCTATTTAAAAATAAGGATGTTTAATGGAAAAAGAAATATTATTTTCTTTGTCCTTTAGGGCGAGGAATATTCTTTTTTTCATCATTTGCATCGGTTCTATTTATCCGATTTAACTTTTCTTTCCACCGGGTTATGTTTTCTGAGTTAAAACTTACTTTTTCTTTAGATTCTTTTTCAGTTCTAATTAGTGGAGTTTTATCAGTTTTACGAATAACTTTTATTTCAGGTTCTTTATTTGTAGAATTTTCTTGTTTATCCACTTTTATATCTAATTTTTCATCTGATTTATTTTCAACATAAGTTTCGGGAATAATTTCATCTGGAACTTCTTTGTCGTGTTCTATAATGATGTCTGTATTTTCATCGTTACTATTGATATTTTCTGTGTCATGTTCTATGATTATGTCCCCTTCATTAGATTCTAAAACAGATTTATCAACATATTCCTCTTCCGGTTTATGTTTAAATCTAAAGTTTAATTTCTCTGAAATTTTTTTATTTTCTTTAGGTTCTTCCGGTTCCCTGTATATTTCATTAGTTTTTGGTGTTGTTTGTGTAACTTGTGCTTCCCTTGGATGGAATGTCTTTTTGATGGTGTCTTTTAATAAACTGAATGAGCTACTAACTCCACCATTAATTTTTTCTGTTTTATTTTTGGAATGAATACTATTCATTAAATCTTCTTGAATAATTTCCCTTCTTCTTTGTCTTTTGTTGGTCAACTCTTCAATTTCTGTTTCAACATCTTCAAATGGGTGTTTGTTATTGTGGATATAATTGTGTAACCAAGGTACTAAAGGATAATCTTTAATTCTATCTAATTTGATCCAGTTGTATGTTTCATATTCTTTAGATAACAATAATTCTCCGTTAAGTATGTTTCCTTCCATTATAACATGTACTTCTTTGTCGGTTTTATTTGTATAATCAGCTATGCCTATAATTTTTCCAGGATACACGTAGTAACCTATTTCTTTTTGAACGTTAGTAATTACAGTTTCATCAAAACTTTGTTCTTCTGTGAAAGTAGCACCGGGTAAATCCCAGCGGTTCTTTTTGTCATCTCTTTTTTCTTTTAAAAGAAGAAGTTTATTCTGTTCGTTGTATATTACGGTTTTAACGTACATATTAAACGTTTTCATTTTATTAAACATCCTATTTAATTTACTCATGAATAATTAATAATATAATATTATATAAGTTATAGATACTATTTATTTTATCTAATCTTATTATTATTTTTTTTCAAAAATTTCTAAAAAAAAGAAGGGGTTGAAGTTAGGTAGTTGTATTAGTCATATTTTGTGTTTGTGCTTGTACACGACTTTCTCCATAAAATGGTTTTTCTAAATGTAAATCTTGTAATGTTTGATTAAAGTTAGGATTTTGTGTTAATAAAGTTTTTATATCTAAATTAACTTCATTTAACTCTTTTTGACTATTTGTCATCTCTGTGTTTGCATTATTTATGGAAGTTTGTGCATCTTGAGCACTTTTTTCTCCTTTAACATATTGACTAATCGCATATAATGTTGAAACAGTTCCATTTAAATTTTTGGATTCTAATTCTAAACGCTTGATTTGTAATTCAATATATTTTGATTTGGTTTGATCTCCATTCGCATTTTTTGCTGTTTCATTTAATTTAGCTATTTCTTCTGAATATTTTGGTGTGATTTCATTGTTTATAGTATTAATTAATGTATCTGCATCTGTACTTTCTTGTTTATTAAATTGTTCTGTTGTAGCAATAATTTTTGTTTCAATTGCACTAGCGTCTTGTAATCCTTTATCATAATTTTCGGATAAGACATTTTCTTGGTAAGGAGTATAAATACAGAAATATCCTGCAACTAATATTACAATTAATGCAATTATTGCTGCTATAATTTTTTTATCCATTTTATCACCTAATACTTAATACTATTTGTTTATTGATTAATTAATTTATCCATATTAATATCATGATATTGTAAATATTTATTATATTTAAAAATTATAACTAATATATAATTAATATATAATTACCATTGTAATTATTTCGGGTTAATATTTTTTTATTTTAAAATAGCATGGTGTATTTATGAGCAGTGAAGACGAATCGTCAAGTTTGGAAATCAGTAATAACAATAAAGTATTGATTCATGAAGTATTTAAATTAGAAGCTGATGGTCATAAAGATGCTAGGGATTTATTTAAAGAGGAAATAATGGGATTTTTAATTAGGACAGATGATGGTTCTTTCACTTTAACTTCTGATAAAAGAGACGAAGAATTTGAAACTTTACATAGTACATTTGGTGCTCGAACCGAAGCTTTCCAAAAATTTGTTATTCCTTCTAAGATCTTAGAAAAAGCAGAAAACAGTAATGTCGTTAAAGTTTTAGATATTTGTAGTGGTATTGGATACAACGTATCAGCATTGTTGGATTATTTAAATGATGTAGATGTTGAAATTGAAATAGATATGGTTGAATCATCCTTAGAAACTCTGGCTACTACATTGTTCATTCCAGATATATGTGAATCACATCAATATGTTAAAAAAGCGATAGAAACATATTTGATTGAAAAGAATTATTTACAGTTTAACAAAGTTTTAAGTAATATTCCTTCAAATGTCACAATTAATATTCATGTTTGTGATGCCAGGGATTTTATTAAAAACTGTGATGATAAGGAATATGATGCAGTATTCTTAGATCCATTCAGTCCAGCTAAATGTCCTGAATTATATACTGTAGATTTCTTTTCAAGATTAAAACAGTTTTTAACTCCAACAGCTTTAATATTAACATATACAGCTGCAAGTCCTGTACGTTCTGCATTTGTTGATGTTGGTTTACATGTCGGGGAAGGACCAAGATTCCATAGAAGTGGTGGAACAATTGCATCAAGAAGTCCTGATTTGATTGAAACACCTTTATCATTCAGTGATGTTAAAGTCATTGCTTTAAGTGATGTTGGAATACCATATCTTGATCCTTATTTAAATGATGATTATAAAACCATAATTGAAAGAAGACAAAAACAACGTAAACTCAGTAGAGGTAACACTACTTTCCCATCTTCCAGTAAATTGCCACGTTATTTGGGTTTAGATCCAAATGTAATTGAAGATGAGAATTTAAGAAATAAATTAACATTTTATGTACAGGAAATGGGATTTTCTTCATTGAATGATGAAAGAATAATTAATTTATTGGATATTGACCTAAATCTTTATAGTCGTGACCAGATTTTAACTTTAAAAGATAAATTACATGATTTGTTAAAATAAGAATTAAATAGGTTAAACCCCCTATTTAATTCCACATGCTGGTAATTCGATTGTTTTTTGTATTTATAATATTTATTGCAGTGATATCTCCAACAACGTATAAGTTTATAGTCCAAACAGGATTTTCTTTACATTTTTCTATTTTAATAATATTCTCTATTCTTTTTGTTAATTCTTGTTCAATATTTTCCTCTGTTTGTGAAATACAATACGTATTTAAATAGCAGTTAATTTTAAAAGTATCTTTATAACATAATTTATGTCTTATTTTTCTTAAGATTACAGAGGTTATATAATTCATATTGCTTATTACACATGTTACCGGGATGATGCAGTATTCTGTATTAATTTTTAATTGTTTTATTAATTCTTCAGGCTTGGCATATTCTAAAAAATATATAAAGGGACTTTCTGATTCTTTTAAAAAATAATTACCATTCACTTCATTTAACTCTTTTTCAAATTGGTATAACATTTCATCTAATTCTTTTGGGTTTTCGGTTTGTTTAAATTTTATTAATATCTCCTTATTGTTTTGTTTTTTATATTTCATAATATTATTATTCACTCCTTGAACAATGTATATTTATTTTAATAATTAATATATTATTTTTAATATATATTATTTTTCATTAAAAATTTAAATATAATAAACAATTAATAATAATTATGGATTCTAAAGGTGTTTTTAATATAGAATTGTTTATTTCATTGATACTTTTATTAATTATTTTTTCAATGATAACGTCCTTTTCGATAGAAGAATTTTCATCAATAGAGGAAACACAAAATAGGAAAGAATCAAGGATAATAGTCACAGAGT
>NZ_JAEELZ010000001.1 GCF_016282985.1 Methanosphaera sp. | reverse complement strand
CAACATCAGTTAGGTTGGGAAGCTTTTAGAAATGCTCGTTGGAATTTTCCAATAGGGCTACATGATGGCCTTATATACCCGAGCAAAATATCGGTTGTATATACTGACGCTATTCCAATTTTTGCAATTATTTTTAAATGTTTTTCTTCTGTTTTGCCGATTAATTTTCAATATATGGGAATATATGGTTTGTTGTGTTTTATATTACATGGTGGTTTTTCTGCGTTATTAGTTCATAAATTTATAAATAATATATTTATCAGTTTAATAAGTGTACCGCTATTTATATACAATTCTGTTTTAATTTATCGTATGTTTGCACATACAGCATTAGCTTCACAATGGATTATTTTAGCTGCATGGTGTATATGGATTTATAAAGATAGATTTATGTCATATAAAAAATTAGTTTTACTGTGGTCAATATTGATGTTTTTAGCACCTTGTATTCATATGTATTTTGTTCCTATGCTGGGATTAATGTTGTTATTTTTTGTATGTTTTACTATTACCAAACAAAAAAATTGCGACATGCTTTAATGATTTTTATTGTACCATGTATACTTGCAATTTTAGTGATATATGTTTTGGGAGCTTTTTATAATATGGGGGGAGATACATTAGGATTAGATTGTGACATATTTACTGTGAATTTAAATAATTTTATTAACCCTATATCAGTTGATCACAGCGGACGAGTATCATTATTTTTAAAACCTTTACAAGCTCATTTTGGAGCATATGAAGGCCGTTGTTATTTAGGATTGGGTTTAATTATTAGTTTAATATATATTGTATTTTATAATATATATTCTTATATTAAACATCATGATAAAAAATCTTATATTTCTTTACATCCAATGAGATTTTTTATATTATTGGTTTGTATAGTGTTATTTATATTATCATTGGGATTAACAGTTAGATTAGGAGAGACGAGTGCAGTAACTAAAATTTGGTATCCTATGTTTATAATAAAAATATTATCAATTTACAGATGTTTAGGAAGATTTATATGGCCTGTTTATTATATGATTTTTTTATATGTTATCAAGAAATATAAAGAAATCATGAAAAGCAAAATTAACTTTATTATTTGTATTACTTTATTAGTGTTAATAAATATATTAGATCATAGTGGGATGCTTATAGATTATCACAAATATTACGTTTCAGACTTTAAATATGAATCTTTGCTTACAGATCCAATTTGGGATAAAATAAAGAAAAATAAAAACCATATAATGCTTATGGATGACATGACGATTGATGACGTTTTAATTGATAACTGTTTAAAAATAGGGAAAGATTTGATTAAAAACGGCAATACATTAAATAAATTTTATTTAGCGAGATATCCAGAAGAAACTATAAATAAAAATACAATTGAGGTAGAAAAAGGATTATTAAATAGTCATCTAGATGACAATATGATATGTATTTACAAAGAAAATAGAGAAAATGATATATTTACTCAGTTTGAGGAAAATTTTGACGTTTATTACGCTAATGGTTATATTATAGTTTGTAATAAGGGTTATTTATAATTAAAAATAAAGAAGGTGTTAGTGTGAAAAAAACAGCAGTTATTATGGCGGGAGGAAAGGGTGAAAGGTTTTGGCCAAAGAGTAGGGTTAATTTGCCAAAGCAGTTTTTATCTCTTACTGATGACGGGTTAACAATGATACAACATACAGTGAAAAGACTGTTGCCTATGATTGAAATTGAAGATATTTTCATTGTTACTAATAAAAAATATGTTGATCTTGTGAAAACACAGTTGCCAGAAATATCTGAAGAAAATATTTTAGTTGAGCCTATTGGTAAAAATACTGCGCCGTGTATTGGATTTGCTACGACTGTGATAAATAGCCGATATGACGACGCAATAATGTTAGTTTTACCGTCTGATCATTTAATTAAAAATAATGAAATGTATATTGAAACATTAAAAAAAGCAATCAATATTGCGTCAGAAAACAGCAATCTAGTTACGATAGGTATTACACCGACATATCCTGAAACAGGTTATGGATACATACATTTTGAGAAAAATGAGTCTGAACAGGAAGGGTATATCGTCAAGGAATTTGTTGAGAAACCAGATATAGATAAAGCGAAGAGTTATCTTGATTCAGGGCAGTATTTATGGAACAGCGGAATGTTTGTTTGGAAAGTATCTAGCATAATGACAAATATAAAGCAATTTATGACAGAGATCTATGAAGGGTTGATAAAAATAAAAAATGTGATTAACACACAAAATTTTGACAGTGTATTACATCAATGTTTTGATAAATTTGATTCTGTTTCGATTGACTATGGAGTAATGGAAAAAGCAGTCAATATATATACAATACCTGGAAATTTTGGTTGGGATGATGTTGGTAGCTGGAGAGCTTTAGAACGTATTAACAAAACAGATGAAAATAACAATGTTATTAACGGCGACGTTATTGCAATAGATACTCAAAAAAGTGTTATTTCAGCGAATAAAAAATTGATAGCAGTGGCTGGATTAAATGATAT
>NZ_JAEELZ010000022.1 GCF_016282985.1 Methanosphaera sp. | reverse complement strand
TTCTGATTCTAACGGAATGTAGGGATCAGTCATTGAACCGGTACCAATCATGCACTTTTCTTTCTTCTTTTGCAAGGCTTTTTTAAGTAAATCAAGACTATTTTCTTTAACTTCTATGTCTTCAAAATCGTGCTGCATATTATAGACGTTACTTCTTGAATCACAGTATATACATCCATGAGTACATCCCCTGTAAAGGTTCATCCCATTATTCTTTGATAATATACTCTTAGCTTTAACATAGTGCATAATTTCACTTCTTGATTTTATGATTATATTAGTTATCGTCTTTTTCGTAATTAAATATATTGTCAGATGGGGTTTAAATAATTCAATTTTCTTACAAGTTTAATTATTATGGATTATATACATTTTCTTATGAATAAATTTTTAAGTTATTTTGAAAAGTATTTTTTTCTAGTCATAATACTTTTTGTTGTCGTAGCATTAGCTTATCCAACAACTTTTACATGGGTTTTGGAAGATATTTACGGCATGGCAGTTATAAACATACTTTTAAGTATTATTCTATTTGGAATGGGTACGACATTAAAATTGGATAATTTCTTGAATGTATTTAGAAAACCTAAGGAGATATTGCTTGGTATTTCTGCACAATATATAATCATGCCATTATTGGCTTTATTATTGGCCAGAGCCTTTTCCTTGGATACTGCATTGACGGTTGGGTTAATACTGGTTGGTACGGTTCCGGGCGGTACTGCATCCGATGTAATAACTTTTCTTGCAAAGGGTGATCTGGCATTATCAGTTTCTTTAACCGCAGTTTCAACGATTATTTCACCGATATTGACTCCGGTTATAACATTATTGTTAATTGGTAATCAGATATTGTTCAATCCTTTGGACATGTTTATTTCAATTGTTCAAATAGTAATTATTCCTATATTATTGGGTTTATTTGTAAATTACAAGTTTCCGGATTTTGCAAACAAATTAAAGGATTATTTGCCAACGGTTTCTGCTATTGCAATATGTTTAATTATTGGTGGAGTACTTGGTGCAAATAAACAGGCTATACTTACATCTTCATGGATAATTATTTTAATAGTAGTTTTACAGTATTGTCTCGGTATTTTATTGGGTTTTGCAGTAGGATACTTGTCAGGTATGAAATGGAAACAGATTATAACCATTGCAATAGAATTGGCTTTCCAAAATTCTGGTTTATCAACAAGTCTTGCTAAAACACATTTTCCTAATTTGGCTACAGCTACTGTTCCGGGGGCGTTATATTCTGTTTGGCAGAACTTTGCAGGATCAGTCCTTGCACATATTTTCAGAAAATATTTTGATCAGGAAAATTAACTAAAAAATAGTTCTTTTTTATCTTTTTTTTCTTTTAATTATTAAAATAAGTAATTTAAAAAGGAGTTTAAAGTTTAATCATAGGATTTTTTCATATACTTTAAAAGAGATTAATCCTCTGTATTTATTATTTACTTCTATTGAATCAACGTATTTAAATCCTAATTTGGTATATACAGGTTCTATACCCAAGTTGTTCATGTGGATGCTTAGTCTAATACTTTTTATTGAATTTTCTTTAGCTAAATCAAAGGCATAATTTAGCATTTTCTTGGCAAATCCCTGCTTTCTGAATTTCTGATTTACTGCTACAAGGTGAATGTAATATACATATTCATCGTCTACATCAATATTCCATTTAATATTCTCGTAACCTTCATTGGTTCTGTTGTTAATTACTATTGCTGATGCTATTTCGTTATCTTTTTCTCCAACATATAATTCTTCAGCGTTTATTGCATCACATATATTTTCTTTTCTAGGATAAACGCCATGTTCCCATCCTGGATGGGATTCATTATCTCTTATTTGGTCAATTACTTCACTGTAAAGTTTCAAAACATTTTCAATATCTTTTTCGCTTGCCTTTCTTATTGTTATCACGTTATTCACCTTTATACGTTTTGAAATTATATTTATGGTATTTCACTGTTTAATGTGCGGTGTTTATGTAGTAAAATGGATATCTTTATAAATTATTATTATTTTTTTAAATTATTTAAATATTGTTATTTTAAAAAACATTTTTTTAACAGATGTATAGCATTTTTTATTATTTTTATACATAAAACAAGTTTTGAAATAAATTCATAAACGATATTAAAAATGGTGTATAATGAAAGCTTTGTTTATCGAAATATTTCTTTTAATCAATTTATGTTTGGTGAAAATAAATTAAATTGGAAATAATTGTGTCTGGCAATAAATGGGTGATATCTTTAAATAGTATTACTTGCATATACAAGTATATAGTTGCATATGCAAGAATGAGGTAAAATATGGAAAAAAATTCAAACATAGAAATGATTACAGGAGACCCTAAAAAGGCTATAAACAAACTGGCAATACCAATTATAGCAAGTATGTTCCTAATATTTGCTAACAATATAATTGACAGTATATGGGTGGCAGGACTGGGAGCCGATCCATTGGCAGCATTAGGGTATATTACACCACTATTCATGATATTGGTAGGTATAGGAAACGGTATAGGTGCCGGAGCAAACTCATTAATATCAAGATATATCGGTGCACAAAACAAACACAACGCCAACAATGCGGCAATACATTCACTTATAATAAGTGTGATAATATCAATACTAGTAACGATAGTACTGCTGGTATTTCTAAAAGACTTACTCAACATAATGGGAGCAGCCAGTGTACTTTCCTATGCCATGGAATATGGAGTAGTAATGTTTTCATGGTCCTTTGCAGTACTTATTCCACCAATTATTGGAGGAGCTTTCAGAGCAGAAGGTGACATTAAAAGGGCAACCATTCCAATAGCAGTAACAGCAATAACAAATATGATTCTTGACCCAATATTCATTTATGGATTAAATCTTAAAGTAGCAGGAGCAGCATGGGCAACAGGATTAACAGCATTGATTGGATTAATACTAATGCTTTACTGGATATTTATCAAAAAAGACACTTACCTTTCATCTACAAGAAAAGACTTTGAAAACAATTTAACCATGTACAAGGATATACTGGTTGTCGGAATACCAGCAAGTCTGGAACAGTTAGTACTCGCAGCACTATCAATCATAGTTAACTTTATGTTGACCATAGTATCAGGATCAGTAGCAGTAGCAGTTT
>NZ_JAEELZ010000021.1 GCF_016282985.1 Methanosphaera sp. | reverse complement strand
TTAGATTCTACGATGTTCTCTATGCTACATATACAGTTAATACCGTTAGTAACTATCTAACCAAAAGATTTGTTATCGAAATTAAATAATTAAAATTAAAATAGTAAGTATTATGTTAAATCAAAGATGGCTTCTTACACTGCTTATGTGTATTTTCTTCGGAGGATTGGGTGTTCACCGTTTTATGAATGGTAAAATCGGCACAGGTATCCTTATGCTTCTTACCCTTGGTGGTTTCGGTATTTGGATTGTTATTGACCTTATTCTTATTGCCTGTGGACAATTTAATGATAAAAATAACCAACCAATACAAATGTATCTGAATTAAATTTTGTTATTTAATATATTTATTGTATATTTGTAACTGAATGCTATTCATAATCTATTTTTAGGAAAACATACAGCAAATCTTATAATATTATTGATAAAATTATAGGAAACCCCAGTATATGGCAATTAATATATACTAAAAAATGTTTTCCGTTTTTTTAAATGTTCTTTGAAATTTGGCTGAGTGATGGAATGGTAGACATTAGGGACTTAAAATCCCTTGGGCAGAATGCCCGTGTGGGTTCGAATCCCACCTCAGCTACAAATTTTATTTTTAAGTACCCAATGAACCCCCGTAGTTCTTTTTTGTACACATAGAATATCATATCATATCTGTATATTTTCATTGGGTACTTTGTTAAAAAAAAGAGACGATAGTTTAAAACTACCGTCTCTTAATTTTTTTATGTAACTATTGTTACTTAACCTTTGGCTCAGTGAACTCCTTCCATTCCTTCTCAAGATTGTGCTCCTTTACGAAAACATCAATTCCTTCAAGCAATGTCTTCTTGTCATAATAGAACTGCTCCTTACGATTCCACCATTGTCCACCCAAAAAATAATAAACACATGCAAGTGCATATCCAACAGCACCAACAAGCGTTAAAATTCCCCAAGGAACATTGGCAATAACAATACCAATACAGGCAGTAAATACTACCCAAAGAAGCCAAAGCACAGGAATCGTTCTGTGATTCCTCTTGAGCCTTTCATCAAAATACTTATTCCAATCAAACATAATTAATTAATTTTGTTTTTTTATTATTATTAAGATTTTTACAAATATACTAATTTTCAATGAAATAATCAACTATAAATAGTAATTTATATCAAAAATTTTTCATTACGGCACGATTATTGCTATATAATACAATGAAATATATTTTTTGACACCCATCAGGTGCTCCAAGCAGAGAACGAATTTTTTTAATTTTAACCCTGAAGTATAATCTCCAACTAGCATATTCTATTAAAACGATTTAATATAAAATTTATTAGATAATAGTTGTTAAATATTGGTAAAATTTATATATTTGTATACAGAAATAATTTGATTTGGCATGATTATTGCATAGATAGAGACAAATGATTATTACATATGTTTAACTTTATAACGAAGTATTTTAGGAAGGAAGAGTATACAGAAACGACAAATGAGACTAAGAATGCTGCAGTTAACAGTACTGCTGTTACTATAGATAATTCTTATCCTGAAGACAGGAAGGAGTTATCTAAAAATCCATATGCATTTAAATTATCACCTGTAGAATCCTGGAGATATGATAATTTTGTTAAAGAGCACACTAAACATGGAGGAATAACTGGTGTTTTTTTTAAACCTAACGGCATAACGCTACAGGTAACATGTAAATGCGATAAATGTAATATAATTAAAGATATCACCGAATATGACTGAGACATTTAATTTCTGCTATTATGAGGGTGTATACTATATGGTTAAACCTGAATCACCCAATGTAATTACTTACTTCAAAAATAAACAAGAAATGCTTAAAGTAATAAAAGAATTGGAACAATCAAATAAAAACGCTAAAATAAATAAACTATATGAATACACAACAAAATAATCTACTTAAAAAAAGTGATGTAATTACCGCACTAAAAAATATTGGTATGACAGTGCCATCAGATATAACAGAATCACTTAACAATTCAGACTATGTAACTTATGACACGTTATCATTTATCATCAGAACTACTGCACAATATCATAATCAAGATTTTAATAAACTATATGAATTAACAGTAAAAAAAATTAAAGAACTAAATAATAATGAACGTGCCACTAATGACAGTACTCTTTTGAGTACTAATGAAAACTATGAACATGTAAACCATCCTTCCCATTATAATAACTATGGTGTAGAAGTTATTGATATGATGGAATCTATTTGGGGAACTCAAAACCTTATTACCTTCTGCGAAATGAACGCCTTTAAATATAGAATGAGAATGGGTACTAAACCTGATAACTCTATAGAACAAGATATCCAAAAAGAACAATGGTATCTTAATAAGGCTCATGAACTAAAAGATAAACTAATCAAAACTAAAGTATCTGAATTCTTTGATAAAGAATAATACTGTTTTATTATCATTTTTCATATATTATTACTCCTTAGGTACTCTTTTGAGTACCTTTTTGTATTATACTTTTTCACCACTTTTTTACTCCCTAAAACTATTTATATGTATTATAATAATAAAAAAATATGTTATACTATGAAACCAAACAACAATAACTCAACTATCTTACTTAAATTTAAAATCTTCGTGGAATTCCTTATAACTTTCTGCGCTATTTATCTTATCGTTAATTTCCCCTTGACTTTCTTTATGGATGTCGTTATCGGATTCTCTGCTATCTTCGTTCTTATGCAAGCTCTCGGTAATATTGATAAACTTAATGGCTATGGTAAATATAATAAACCTCAACCACCATATGATAACCACGACTACCATCAAGAAACAACCGATACCTATCCACACGAAATAGAACCTGAACCAACTTATCCTGATGATAATATTACAGATAATAACGAACTACCAGATATGAACGATAACTCAGACTTCCTTATTGATAATACTTCAGACTTCAACTCTATGGATGATATTATGGAATAATTACTAAACTTTATAAAATAAATTAACAGCCGAAAAGTATCTTCTTTCCGACTGTTTTTTTTTTTGCTGCGATGTCAAAAGGTAGAATTTCTACAATTTTACCTGTATGTTACCTACCTTATGGAAAATTTTACTATATTACTATTTTTTTATCTTAACTATTTAACTATCACATCATTATCACACTTTTTGCTTTTTTTTCATAGGCTATGAAAAATGAGCAAAATTTTGGATAACATTTTCATTATCAAACAATTAAATGTGGCGAAATGCTTTTTAATGTGGTAAAAAATTACTGTAAAAAAATTTTAAAAATTTGGAAAAAATTGATGGAAGACACTGTTTCTTTGTCTTATTTTACACTATTTGTGACAGAAAAATTATCCTCCATAACACATTACATATTATAGAGGAAATTAAACTAATTATTTTTTATCATTTCATAATATTCAGGAATAGAGAAGAAATTACCTAATAGATTCCACGAATCATTTTCTTGAAGTTTGATAGCCACTAAATCACCATTCATATTAAATCTACCATAGCAAGTATCTTTCAAAGAAGCACCAAAACTATTAACGGCTTCATAAGTAAGTTCATATATTTTAAATGAAGGTTTATTATATTGATTAGGATACTTACTTTTT
>NZ_JAEELZ010000020.1 GCF_016282985.1 Methanosphaera sp. | reverse complement strand
GGGGAGAGCTTCCTGTAGCTGCAGTTGTATGGAAAGATGAAGAGGATCCTGACGGATTAGTCCAATACTCTAAGGAATATCTTGCAAGATACAAAGTCCCTAGAAAGATATTTACCATGGATGAGCTTCCAAGGGTAAATGGCTGGAAACTCCTTAGAAGAGAATTAAGGGAAATGTATTCAACTAATCCAGAAGAATAATTTCTCATTTTTTCTTTTTTATATTTTTATAAAAACTTAATTCTTATTTTTTTATTTTTTTTAATCTCAAATTTTTTTCATCTAATTTTCACACCACATTACTTTATAATTTCTTATTTTGTAAAATATTTTAATCTTTTTCTATATGAATAGATAATAAAAAAATAATAAATTGAACAAAATAATAAAAAATATTAATGTTACTAGGTTAAATATTATACAATTATAAAAAAATCTAAACAATATCTAGAAATAATTAAAAATATTTAAATACTTTATACAATATACTATTAAACATAAAATCATAAGATTTTATGATAAAAGAAGGTGAAAAAATGGGTAAACTAGACGGAAAAGTAGCAATCGTAACTGGATCAACCTCCGGTATGGGCCGTTCTACAGCTAAATTATATGCTGAAGAAGGTGCAAAAGTTGTTGTAACTGGAAGAAACGAAGAAAGAGCACAAGCTGTAGTAGATGACATTGTAGCAGCTGGTGGAGAAGCATTTGCAGTTATTGCTGACATGGCTAATGTTGACGACATTAAAAAGATTTTTGACGCAACCATGGAAAAATATGGTACTGTCGACATCTTATTCAACAATGCAGGACTTTTAAGCGTAACCCCTCTCTTAGACATTACCAAAGAAGAATGGGACAAAGTATTTGCAGTTGACGTATACGCTCCATTATACTTAACCCAATTAGTAGCTCCTGTAATGAAAGAAAAAGGAAAAGGTGTTGTAATCAACACTTGTTCAGTAGCATCCTACGCTGCACACTTCGGATTTGTAGGTTACATCTCATCCAAACACGCTATTGCTGGTCTTACCAAATCCATGGCATTCGAACTTGGTCCAGAAATAAGATGTAACGGTATTGCTCCTGGTGCTATCCACACCGCTATGGTAGATAGTATTGGTGGAGTAGAAGCATTACAAATGATGGTTGACGGAGCACCTATGAAAAGAGTAGGTCAAGGAGAAGATATTGCTGCATTAGCATTATTCCTTGCTTCTGACGAATCTGAATTCGTAGACGGTCAAATCATCAGATGTGACGGCGGATTTGAGTGTTAAGTTTTTTAAAGTAGTTGGATTTTTATCCTCTACTACTATTTTTATTTTTTAATTTCAATCCTAATTTTAGCTATTTTTTAAAAAAAAGTTCATAATATTTCTATTTTTAATTTCAATTCTATTTCAGCTATTTTAAAAAAAAAATAAGTAATATGAAAAAAAACTATTTTTAACTATTTTATTCTAATAGTATTCTTAATAGTTAATTTTCCATATGTTGAATAGATTACATATTTGCCTCTTTTCAAGTTTTTAAGGCGTAATGTAGCTATTCCTTTAGAATTGGTTTTTCTTTTGTATATTTTGGACTTGAACTTGAATTTAATGTATTTGTATTTCAAGATCTTTCCTTTGGAATTGACCAATTTAGCAGTAAACTTGATAGTTTTAGCTTTCTTTTTAGTAATGTTCTTTGTAATGACAGTGGATTTTACAGTAACATTATTCTTAACAATAAATCCTTTATAACTAGCTGAAATTGCATATTTTTTAGGTTTTAGGCTTATTTTCAAGTAAGCATATCCTTTATTATCTGTCTTTCTGCTATAGGTTTTACCGTTAATTGTGAACTTTACAGTGACATTCTTTGCAATTCTACCATAGTCATCATAAACCCTAACCTTATAGCTGGAACCTGCACCATAATACATTACCAAATTCTTATTCTCGGTGATTCGCTTGAGAACTTTAATAGTTTGGGTTTTCTCCTCTAATGTGACAGGATTCTTAATTGTAACCTTGTAAGTTCCAGGTTTAAGTGTATTGTTTATGATGATTCTTCCATTGCCATCTGTATTTAAATTGTAAGTTTTGCCTGCAAAGACAATTGTTACAGTCTGATTAGCCAAAGGATTGGAATCCTTATCCAACAGGCTTACGATATATTTTGATCCGTAAGTGTAATTGCTGGAAGGAAGATTAATGCTTGATTTTACATTAATTGATTGATTAAATGATGAAGAACCATAACCACTTGCATTAAATTCAACAAAGATTTCATTTAAACCAATTGGGAAAGCATAAGTAAGTTTTGCCACTCCCTTAGATACATTTACAGGAACAATCTTGCAGGATAAATTGAAAATCACTCGACCACAATCAACTGGAATGCCAAATTGATTTAAAACATATGCTGTGATATTTACAGGATTGAAATCATCATAATCAATAGCTAATGACGTTACAGTGTTTATTACATTAGATACAGTGAATGCTTTAATACAAGCCACTTGGGAACTATAATTGTGTTTTTCATACTCATTCCATTCCAAATCATAGAGATCTTCCCAGTTTACACCATCATAACTGACGAATGAAATGGCTTCTTTATAGAATTCATTGTTTAAGCTTACCTTTTCAGAAATAGGGAATCCTGCATCCCCAGTTACATTTATCTTAAAGACAACTTCAAATATGTCTCCAACACTAAGTGGAATGTATTCAAGAAGATCGATTGTCCAATAGCCCGGATTAGAAAAACCAGATTTGCTTAATTTCAATACATCATTTACATAAACAGACAAATCCCAATTGCTTGGCTTTTCAAAATATGTGGAAACTGCAGATAAATATTCATTATCCGTAGCATTGAAAATATTTTTATACCAGACAGTATCGGTTTCATTGAAGAAGTAATCAGTTACCGCCAAGTCATATTGATAGTTCTTGTCGTATTTGATAGTGTCATTTAATACAAATACAAAAGCGCCTTTATATGTTCCTGGCTTAAATGCACTTACATCATAATAAGATAAGTAGAAATATCCGCCATTACCCCAAGTTTCATTCCAACTGTTTTTTGCTATCCATGCACCTTTTCCAGGAGCATTTGGAATGTCTATATCATCATCCCAACCAATTATGGTTACAGCATGATTGCATGAAGCATTATTATCATTATAAACATATTTTCCAATAATAGGATCTGTTTTAGTACGCATTCCCAATGAAGCGTAAGCAGCACCATATTTCATGATAGCTGATTTTATCATATCATTATCAGTGAAATTATCCCTGTTTAAGTAAAGAATATTCTGAATATGCATTAAACTGCTTAATAGAGGGGATAGAATACTGTTACCAGTATATCTGTCTTCTTCATCATATACTGGACCTAACCAGCTTGTAAGATAACCAATGGCTAACTTCTCGTTTCCACCATCATTGGTTGACCAATTCCAACCATAAGGGGAGTATAAGGCTGCAAGGTTTTTCATATTCTCTTCTGAAAAGTCTATTAAAACTGGTAAACTTACATTGTTATTCAATAATTCTAAAATATCTGCATATTCCTCATTAGTGTAAATCAAACCTGAACTGTTCATATCATAAATCGCTTTAATTACAGCAGATTCAAGACTTGCAATTGATGCAAAAGCCCAACAATTACCTCCATCACCTTGATTTTTAATTGTACTAACCAATCCGGAATCTAACAGACTGAAATAAGATGGAATTTCACCAAAATCATCAGTGTAGTTAATTCTAAAGAAAGTGTAATTGTCTGAAATAGCAATCAAATCGGATTTTTCTAATGTGTCATTATAACTGACTGCAGAGTTGTTTTCAAAATAATTGTTAGATATTGTATAATTTTGATTATAGAAAGTGTAAACTGCACCTGCAGAGCTATTTGCAATGTTATTGGTGAAGTTATTGCCTTCAATCAAGAATCCATTTTTGCTGAAAATGAATACTGATCCACCATCATTTGCATTGTTCTTATCAAAAGAAGATGAAGTGAGACTTAAATTACCATAAAGCTGATAAATTGCACCACCATAATATTTTCCAGTGTTATTTATAAAATTACAATTGCTTATGCTTACATTGCCTCCATTGGAGAATATAGCCCCACCATAGCGCGCATAATTATTATAGAAACTGCAATTGTTTAAAATAACATTATTGGATCCAGTGCAATAGATTGCTCCACCACAAGAAGTGCCTGAATTATCCAGTCCCACAGCAGTAGTATTGTAGAAATTAACATTTGAAGCATTTAAAAGAGTGTCGCTTTCAAAAGATATGACTTGGATATTGACAAAACTAATGTTTTCAATATTAAAGGCCTCATAGAAATCAAACCTATGATAATCATCAATTCCGTTGATGATTGTATTGGATGAATCCTGCCCATAAATGGAAACATTAAACATATTGGTTGAATAAGGAGTGTAATTGTAAATTCCGCTAGCAAAGTGTAAAATGGAGTTTTCCATTATCCTATCATCTGAGAATGTCTTATATGGATTATCAATGGAACCATTCCCATTATCATCCAAAGCACTGGAATCAAAGTATATTTCCATTTTTGGCTCTTCCTCAGGGATATCCTCGTCTTCACCAGCAATTAGATCATTATCTGGACTATCACTAATCAAAACATCATCAATTGAATCATCAATCATAATATTATCATCTATTGAAACCACATTGTCATCTGCAGCGAAGCTGGCAGGAATGATGACCAATAATGATAGGATTATTGATAAGATAATGATTGCATTAAATTTTTTCTTTAACAATTTTTCACCCTATTATAATATAAGTTATTTACCTATTTAATTCTAATTGTATTTTTGACAGTCAATTTGCCATAAGTTGAATAAATGTAATATTTTCC
>NZ_JAEELZ010000019.1 GCF_016282985.1 Methanosphaera sp. | reverse complement strand
GTATTTTTTCATAAGTTTGTGCTATTTTCTTTTTGATTTTATTATAGTTTTTGCTGCCAATTTGTTTTTTGGATAGTTTTCTTTGTAATCTTCGTATTTTATTATTTAATTGTATGATTTTATTTTGTTGTGGGAACTGTATTATTTTGCCCGTGTTTATTGTGACAAAACGTGATATTCCCAAATCTATACCACAACTGCGATCATTACTCTTAAAAACATGCCTTGTAACATCTTTACATACAATAGAAACAAAATATTTACCGGATGCTTTTTGTTTAACAGTGACAGATTGTATTTTGCCGGATATCTTTTGATGTGTACGAAATCGAATCCAACCCACCTTAGGAAGACGAATCCATTTATCCATAATTCTGATGTTGTTATTGATATTATTGGTTTTATAAGATTGTACCGGATTATACTTACTTTTATAGCGTGGATACTTGCTAAGGTGTTTAAAAAATCTGTCAAAAGCATTTTCTAAATTTTTCAACGATTCAATCAAAGCTTGTGAATCAACTCGTTTTAACCACGTCTTAGACTTCTTCAACTCAGTCAACATAGTCGAACAATCATAAAAAGACAAATACTTTCCACTATCTGAGTATACAGTCTTTTTAGCATCCAGAAAAGTGTTAAAAACAAAACGGCAACAACCAAACTGATTAATAAAAAAACTCTCCTGAACCTCATCAGGATAAATACGAACAACAAAACTCTTATACATAACAACTATCAAAAAAAAATACACCAAATAATAAAATATTAAATATAGATAATAAATTATTACTTATTGTATAGTTAATAATTATTTGATAATAGTATTTAAATATTTTGATAAAAAGTATTACTTTTCACACTTTATTCATATGATTTCTACAGAGCCTTTATTCAAAAAAATATTAAGTAATAGGAAATATAAAGATTTAAATAACGAATTGACTAAATAAGGGAAGATAAATATTTATGGATTTATTGTTATTAGAAACCATATCAATAATTTTAATTACTGCTGTAGCCATATTATTAATTTTCAACAAATTAAAACTTCCTTCTATGATTGGACTCTTTTTAACCGGAATTATTTTAGGTCAATTTATTACTTCAACAGACATAATTACTGAAATTGCAGAATTGGGAGTAATATTCCTTTTATTTATTATTGGGTTAGAATTTTCCATCGAAAAATTTTCCGCAATAAAAAAATATGCTGTTTTAGGGGGTATCCTTCAAGTATTGATAACCACATTACTTGTTTGTATATTGACACTGTTTATTTCAATCCCGTTAAATGAAGCAATATTTCTTGGTTTTTTAGTTTGTTTCAGCAGTACAGCCATTGTAATGAAACTCATTCAAAAACAAAATTTAACCCATTCAACACAGGGTAGGGTTACTTTAGGTATACTGATCTTTCAAGACATAGCGGTTATTCTTGTTTTGCTTTTAACTCCTATTCTTAGTGGAAAGAACTTAGATGTCACCACATTACCTCTAACAGTAATGAAATTAGTAGTTTTAAGTGTTATTATTACTGCAGGAGCTTTCTGGATTGTTCCAAAAGCATTACATGAAGCTGCCAGAACAAAGAATCGTGACTTATATATGTTACTGGTTCTTTTTATTTGTCTTGGAACAACATATGCAACATCTTCTTTAGGCATATCTCCCGAATTAGGAGCATTTATAGCAGGATTAATTATTTCCCACACAGATTACAGCCACCAAACTCTGGGATACATACAACCATTCCAGGACGTATTTATGAGCATTTTCTTAATATCAATAGGATTGATGATAAATGTAGAATATTTCATTGCCAATATTTTATGGATAATTCTTTTAGCAATTGTTGTACTGTTAGTAAAATTTATTGCAACATTTGTTACTGGTCGCATATTAAAATTACCTGTCAGTACAATTGTAGCTATTTCAATTCTTTTAAGTCAAATTGGAGAGTTTTCATTTGTTTTAGCAGGAGAAGGAATAAAAAATGGTTTATTAAGTAATGAACTGTTCACTATGTTTTTGGCTGTCAGTATAATTACCATGTCTTCAACACCGTTCCTACAGAAAATGACGCCAAAAATATTAAATCTGTTCAAAAAAATACCAAGGTATCAAGTTGATGAAGAATTGACAAATATCCAACATGAAGAACATTATGAAGACGAATTAGAAGATCACGTTGTAATAATTGGATTTGGTGTAAATGGAAAAAACATAGCCCGAGCATGTTATCGTTATAATATACCTTACATTGTTGTTGATATGAATCCTTTAATTGTAGAAAAAGAAAAATCATACGGTATCCCAATAATTTATGGAAACGCTGCTAATGAAAGCGTTCAAAAAGAATTAAAAGTAACATCCGCAAAATGTATGGTGGTTGCGACAAATACATTTGAATCAACTTATAAAACCGTAGATACTGCACGTAGATTAAATCCGGATATCCATATTATTGTAAGAACAAGATTTGTTCGTAATGTAGAAGAATTATATGAACTCGGAGCTGATGAAGTTATTCCTGAAGAATTTGAAACAAGTATTGAAATGTTTAGTAGAGTTATGGACTATTACAATAAGGATGTGGATGAAATACTGGATACTATCGATACACTTAGATCTGACCACTATAACACTTTCAGATGCGTATCTCCTGAAGAAATTACTGCAAAACTTTCAGAAAGATTAACCAATCTAAATGTAGGCTCTTTAAATGTAAATAGAAAAAAACCGTTAAATGAATATAATTTCAGCAAATATGACTTAACAGTTACTTCAATAATTAGAAATAACAAAACATTAGTTGGATTTAGCCCTAATTTCCCATTAGAAATAGATGATTTAATATTATTTACTGGAGATCCGGAGGATATTAACTGTTTCATTCAAGAGCAGTACAACTCTTAAAATGAAACGTGAAAAAATTTAAAAATCTAATTGACCTTCTCTTTTTTCTTTCTTTTTTGGTGGAAAATTCTTATCAAAAGATTCTAACTCTTCTTCATCAACTTTAAAACATTCATTATCTTTATAAGTTCCATTGATTTTCTCAATTTTATCAGTATCGAATATTTTAACCATGAAAAATGGAGTTTCACCTTCAACATCATTAAATTTTAAACCAAATTTAGATGCATCTTCAAAACCAAAACGATTATAAAATTTTTCATCTCCAATTGTGAAGACATAAGGAATATCCATTTCTTTAGCTAAATTTAATGTGAATTCAACGATTTTAGAACCATACCCCTTTCTTTGGTAATCTGGATGTACACATACAGGACCTAATGTGACAACACTTTCAATTTTTCCTTCTTTATCACATAAATCATTTGTAGAATAAGCTATTTGTGCAATAATTTTACCTTCTTCTTCAATGATGTAATCCAATTGAGGGATAAAAGAGGAGTCATGTCTCATATTATGTATTATTAAATGTTCATAACATCCGGGCCTATAAACATTCCAAAATGATTCCCTTACCAAAAATTCAACTTCTTTATAATCTGTTCTTTTTTCTAATCTAATATTCATTAAATCAACTCCTGCTTTAATATAAAAAATTATCCTTTGTATATGTTTTCATCAGATACCAATTTAATTAAATCGTGAACATGTTCATCATATGATATTCTAAATCCTACTGCTCCAGGACCTGTTGTTTTAATGTTGTTTAATGAATAATCATCATCTTTTCTTCCATTGTTTATAATATACCATATGTATGACGACTCAAGTATGAATAATTGTCCTTCACCAAATTCATGATCTGTATAATAACCATCCCCTGGGTCATAGACAATATCTGCCTTTTTAAGTAATTTTTTTAAAAATTTGTTAGGTCTTGGTGCATTCTGAAAAATTCTTTCAATCTCTGCCATTGCCTCATCTTTAATTTTTCTTTTTGCGTTGAGCTCTTTTTGTAATTGTTCATTTTTAATTCTTTGTTGTTCAAGTGTTTCAGTAATTCCCAGTTTTTCTTCAACTTTTGGAACATTTTCTTCTAGACACATCCACCCATGAGGATTTCCTTCTATGTTCATTATGTCCTTAAAATCTATAGGTTTGTATTTTCTAAAATATTCAATAACCAAATCCTTTTCTTCATCGGTTATTTCCTTATTAAAAGCATATAAATTTCCAAATTCTTCATGGTCTATACATTTTAGTACTAATTTTAATGGTTCATCAGATACCACAAGAACCACCTGTACTATTCAATTCAGGTTCTTTATATGTATCGCCGGAATATTCATTTTCATCCGTAACAATTTTAATTAAATCATGTACGTGTTCATCGTAAGGTATTTTAAATCCTATGGCTCCACCTGCTTCTTCAATTTCAATATTGTTCATATTCCAATTGTTTTCTTCACGACCATTATTCATTATATACCATATGCTGTTTTTCATAATAATGAATAAATGTCCTCCACCATAATAATTGTTATCTCTGAAGCTATTTGTTGGATCATAAACTATTTGTGCAGCTTTAATAAGATTTGATAACTTTTGTTTAGGTCTTTTTGCTTCAAAGAATATTTTTTCCAATTCCAGTTGTGCTTCTTCTTTTTCTCCACGTTGTTTATCAAATTCCTCTTTTTGAGCTTTTCTATCTGCTGCAATTTTATCTAATGTTTCTGTGATTCCCAATATTTCTTCTATCTTGGATGCATTATCTCTAGTACACATCCAGCCAGTTGGATTTCCAGATATTTTCATAACATCTTCAAATGATGCAGGTGTATATTTTTGCATATATGGTTTAACTTTTTCAAAATCTTCTTCTGAAATATCTTGATTTAATGCATATAACATACCACATTCCGGTGCATGACATTTTTCTATTAATTTTAATGGTTCTTCGTTATTCATGATAATTCCTCTATAAAATTCTAAATTATATTTTTTTTATTTAATTTTTTTCTTATAAAAATATTTAAAAAATGATATTATTATTAATTTCGTTAAGAATTTCTTTGAAAAAGAAAAAATAGGATGATAATATAGGTTTATTAAGTGTGATGTATATGATTCTATTCTTGACTTGGTTGTTTTAAAATATGTTCAGAAATTACAGTTCCGTTCACCATTTCCATATTGTGCAGAACATTTAAATGCATTATTTGTGTATCTCTACTGACTGCAGTATGAAGTCTTCCACCTATTCCAAAATTAATTCATTACGTTTAACAACAGAATGCTCCGATGAAACAAAGATAAATTTAGGTTTACCCAAATTATAAATACTTTAAAAAATATAAATATATTCAAACATAAAAATCAATTTTTTTATTAAAATATGAGAGTTATGTTGAAAACTGGAAGGTGAAACAATGGATAATGGAACAAAAGATGCAGTGAAATTATTTGTTGAACTAATAATTATATTTACTGCATTATATTTCATACCAATCCTTCTGACAGGAGGATAATTATATTACTCTCCTAATAATTGAAAAACAAAAAATATAAAACAAATATTTAACATGAAAAGTTTATGGAAGACATTCTTCCAACAATAAACTCTTCTAAGATAAAAAAAACATATTTTTAAGGGAATAATAGTATTACCCCAATGATAAGATTAAAAAAATATTTTATTTCAATTAAACATTATCCCCTCAACTAAAAAACAGCTTATTCTAAATCATTTTCAATTTTTTTAATTATCTTAGCTGGAACACCAACCGCTAATGAATTGTCCGGAATATTTTTATTAACCACGGCACCAGCACCTATTACAACATTATTGCCAATTGTCACTCCGGGCAAAATAGTAACATTTCCACCAATCCAAACATCATTACCAATAGTTACAGGTTTTGTAACTGCTAATTTATTTCTTCGTCCTTTTGGTGAAATGGGATGACCTACAGTTGTAATTATAGTGTTTGGACCAATCATAACATCATTACCTATATGTACTTCGTTAACATCAAGGATAGTAACATTGTAATTAGCAAAAAAGTTTAATCCAACAAAAATGTTTTTTCCATTATCACAGTTAAAATTCTTTTCAATTGTGACTGTATCATCAACTTTTCCCAATAACTTTTTTAAATGTGAAATCCTTTTTTGCCTGTCTAACGGATGAATATTATTATATTCCTCACAAAGAAAAACTGCATGATCTTTAATTGATTTAACTTCCTTATCGGCAAAACAGTAATCTAATCCTGCCTTTAATTTCTCTAGTTCAGACATCATAAAAATCATAAAAAAATAGTCTAATATGGTAATCAAATAGATAGTGCTCCACATGATTCCATATTTTTAATTGAGTCCATAAACTCATCATAATGCTCACTCATAAAATCAGATAAAAAATACAGCTTACCATATTTTTCTCCGTATGATTCTACCAATTTAGACTCTTTAAGTTTAGCAAGATGATGTTTAACTGTTCTGTAATTTAAATTTAATTCTTTTGATAATTGATTTATGTTATAAGGTTTTTCTTTAATTTTTTGGATAATTCTTATCCTATTTTTAGAACCTTTGGTTCCTAATAAAACCCATTGAAAAATTTTTTTCATATTATCATTTCCAATAATAATATTGACTGTATAATTATATAAATACTACTGTTTATATAACTAAGGGTAATTTTTCTGAATATATAGATAATATTTAAAGTAGGAATAATATAACTAACTAAATATAAATTAAAAAAAAATAGGATGAAACTATGAAACAAAACAACTTAATAATTTTAATAGTAGGAATTATCCTGGTAGGATTACTATTAATATCAGGAATTTCAAATTTAAGTTTCAATTCATTAAATCAAGATAATTCTGATGATGTTGAACAGTCTCAACCAATATCGGATGAAAAACAAGTTATAGAAAACCCCATTGAAAATAAAGAACATATGAATGAAAAATCATCAAACACAAAGGAAGTATCAACTAGCGATAATTCAAATAGTACTTAAGTAATTTATAACATCACACTTATAAATAGTAATAGAATGAAAATGGAGAATAAATAATGAAAATTTCATATTGGATAGACTATAACTGCCCTTACTGTTATCTTGGAATTTCAAGATTGAATAAAGCAATTGAAAAATTAAAATTAGATGATGTTAAAATAGACACCCATTCATTTGAACTAGATCCTTCTGCTCCAAAAACCTGCAAATCAAGTACGTTAGACAGATTTTCAAAAAAATATAATATGACTGAAGAAGATGCTCAGAAAGAAATTGATAAAATTACCAAATGGGGAGTAGATGATGGATTAGATATGAAGTATGAAAGTTGTCGATTTACCAATACTAGAGATGCTCATCGTTTAAGTAAATTAGCAATTCAAAGCAATAATCAGGAGATTATTAATAAATTTAATAATTTACTATTTGAAGCTTATTTTTCAAAAAATTTGGAATTGGCTGATAAAGAAACCCTGCTTGAAATTGCAATAGAAGCAGGATTGAATGAAAAAGAAGTTAAAGAAGTTTTAAATACAGATAAATTTAATAATGAAGTTGAATTAGATGAACGCGTAGCTCTAGATACTGGTATTCAAGGTGTTCCTTACTTCATTTTCAACAATAAATATCCAATTCCGGGTGTTTTACCTTCAAGTGAGTTTGTTAATGTTCTGAAAAAAATTAAATTTGAAGAAGATTTTGCTAAAAAAATTAATTCAAAAGAACAGGATTAACAACATTCATCTTCTTTAATGTTTAGTGATTTCTTATAATTATTTTTTAATTCTTTTTTCTTTTCATCATTTAAACTACTGAAATTTAATTCATCTAATGAATACAGTAGCATATCATACATTATTGTGTTAAGTTTTTTTCCTTTTTCAGTCAAATAATATTCACTACTTTCTCTTCGATCTTCATAAACTTTCTTATATATTATTCCATTTAACTCCATAAATTGTAATGTTTTTGAAAGAATATGATTACTTAAACCAGGATTATTATTTTTAAAATCATAAAAATGGGTACATCCATTAAATAAATCCATCGTAATTGCTATTACCCATTTTCTATTAAATAGATTAAATGTATCATATATAGGACATATTTCTCCCCTATCTTTTACATACATATTTTTCCCCCACGGTTCATTTTACTTATTCTGTTTAAATTATAGATTATTTAGTAATTAAAGAATTATCAGTAAGTAATACATTACCTAATCTATTTATAATTCTTAAAATAACATTATAAAGTAGGAGGATAAAATATTGTATTAAGAAAATTAAAATGTAAAAATTTATCAATATTAAATAATTTTACATATAAATTAAGTTATTTACTGTCTCCTACTATTAAATTCTTTTTTATTTTTTTATCATATTGAATCTATCAAAATCAACATATATACTTTAAGTAATTATCTGATTACAATATGAAAAAAGACATAAAACTTTTTTTAATGTGTAACTTTTAAAAAGAAAATAATTTTAAATTCAGCATTAAAAATATTATAAAACAGTAAATCTAATGAAAAATATGAAAAATAAGAGTATAGATATAAAATATAATCTAGAGGTTAACCGTCAAATTAATAGCATGGCTAATACTCAATTAATCTCTTTATTTAAAAAATAGAAAAAAGTAATTGTAAAATTATCTACTCCAATTCTACAATGTTTTTAATTAAAGTAAACTCAATTGGACCTTCTTCATCAATATAAAATGGCATTTTGTAATGATTTGGAACGTTATGTACTTTAATACTTTCATGGTTTAATAGTAATTTTGCTCCAACATCACTTTTATGGAAAACTTC
>NZ_JAEELZ010000018.1 GCF_016282985.1 Methanosphaera sp. | reverse complement strand
TTTTTTTTTTTTTTTTTTTTTTTTTTTTTAGTTTTTAATAACCATATTTTATTTTTAATCCAATATTTTATGCTTGTTTATCGAAGATCATCCTATATCCAATAAAATAATTTTGCTGTACCTTCCCCTGTTATACATTTCTAGTCTATT
Source organism: Methanosphaera sp. (assembly GCF_016282985.1). Lineage (GTDB taxonomy): Archaea > Methanobacteriota > Methanobacteria > Methanobacteriales > Methanobacteriaceae > Methanosphaera. The sequence continues at coordinate 4,144 of NZ_JAEELZ010000018.1, read as the reverse complement.
TTGTACCGAAGTATTTGAAGAACAATATCATAACCATATATAAAATCTTATTTCAAAAAGACTAAATACCACTAGGTACTTAGGAATATTAAGCAAACCAAGGATACTTGGGCTTAAATTCCAGTCCATACCAAAGGATACCAGTCAAAAGGACATAATATCTACTATGGTCAACGTTGTATACGTTAAATATTCTGTACAAATAATATAAAACTAGAAGTTTCGACATTATTTTCAGTACATTAACTGTCCCAAATTATGACATGAAATTAATGCAAAGCATTATATTCTGCATTTAGAATCTGAAATTATTCAGACTCTGAACAATCATAACGTAATGCAGAACCAGCTATTTCATGTCTATCACCCATAATGTGAATTAATTTCCGTCTACGCTCGTCACCTCGCTCCGACTTCAATTAATTGCCTTCAGCCCAGAACTCGCGTCGAACTTCGCTGACGCTCAGTTCTCTGCTCAAACAAAGGTAGAGCAGAAGGATATTAATGAACAAGTATCAGGTAGATAATATTCCATACACATCTAGAATCTAAACAGTACAGAATATTGACAACCCGAAAAGCTTATTCTATCTTCGATACAAAGGAACCGGGACTAAAGAAACCATCAGTATCAAATGGGTAAAGCTTGTTCTATCTACTGCCAGGAAGGAACCCCAGATTGGGGATCAGTGGCAAAACTGTCAAAAACATCTGCACCTTTCAGGTACAGTGATCTGACATTTAATCCAAATCTGCCATGACAATTAAGTTTAACAGCCAGTGGAAATCAAATTCAGACTTGGTCTAGAATAAACTAGTCTGTCAGTATTTTACAATTAACTTGTAGGTTGGTTCAAAACAGATAGATGTATAAAAAGATTTATCTATTGAAATAGATACATCTATTTGTTAGATACTTTTTGGTCTCTCAAATTACCAAACGTTTGGAAATACAACCGTTTGGTAGATTTTTGACCCTGATTGATACTTTCCCCTGTATTTTTATTTGATACGTGTGATTTTTTTAAAAATTGCGAGTTTTGATATAAAAATATTGATAAAGACAGGATTTTGGGGTCAAAATCGTCCTATTTCTCTACAAAAAAATCACCTCCAAATACAGGAGAAAATAAAAATGGATTTACTTTTACCTACCAAAACACTTGATAAAATAAAAATGATTTTTAATTTAATTCGCGACGAGGATATGATATATATTTCCATATGGAGTTCTTTCAATGATGGCCTAGTTTTTAATTATTTAATGTTTTGTGGTAAATCCATATGCAATTGCGAATTGAAACTGGAGCATGGCGTTAATTATTTTGGAGAAGGATCGATTTACAATGAAAAAGGAATTAGCGAGATTAAAGAAGTATATTTTTACAATCCTGCCGCCGGATTTGAACTGAAGAACCGGAGTGAAATTAATTTGGAAAATTTAAACGAGAAGCAGAAAAATGGATTATATATTGGACCTAATTGGATGGTGGATCATTCAAAATTAATACATGAGATGGAATTAAAAATTGTGGAGCTCTTATGACAAAGTCTCAAAGAAAACTGTTTACTGAAAAAGTTGAAAAGATTTTCGACCTGATGAAATTAATGTGTCTTCCTCAAGATTGGAGGAACAATGTGGTTGATGTTGATAATATTAAACAGCTATATAGCAGGTTTGTTATCCATAAATTGATGTTCATTTATGATGTTGAATATGGTAGAATGCATATACGCCACGATGTTCGTGAAGTAAGAAACCATATCGAGAGAAATGTACTCTATGAAGGATACAGATTTCATCCAAAGCGAAAGAATAAATTTGAATTAACCAGTCTTGGTTCCAGTCAGATTCATATTAGGTTGTTTGACAGGTGGTCTAGAATTGATGTTGATGATTTATTGAGAAGGCTTGATTTAAAACTTGTGGAGCTGATATGACACCCAATGAAAGAAAATGTTTTACAAAACAGGCTGGTCAGATTTTTAATATCATGGACAACTACTCATTTGTTATTGTTCGTGATATTAAGCAATTGTATAATGACTTTGTTGTCCACGATCTTAGATTTTCGAAACACGGCCGCGAAAATGTAATATATCATCGTGTATATCTGCGTGGTGATTTTTCAAGACACGAACTATACAAGTTTTATCCAAACAGCATAAGAAAGTTTATTGCTGATATTTACATATTCTCCCCAGTCGAATGGAAACTTTTTGACAGGTGGTCAAAAATGGATATTAACGGAATGTTAAAGAAAATCAACCTGAAAATTGTGGAAATGATATGATAAACAATGTAGACTTGATGATGGTTGAATTCGTATGACAAGAACTGAACATATTGAATTTGAATCCAGACTGATTAAGTTGTTTAAATTCATGAAGAATGGAGAACAGAAAAGAATTGATTTCACAATGGAATACATGGGACGAAAATACAAGCATGGATTGATTTTTTGTAAATTTGTTAGTGATGACAATAAAAGATATTTAATAAAGCATGTATGTTTTACCATGGTTGGAGAAAATCTTAAGAACGGTAAAATTGAATGGTATTCGTTCCATGAAAAAAGAGAAAGAAAATTTGAAACCGCAAGCTATGTTGACAACATACATTGCAGTATTAGATTATTTTCCAGATATTCAAAAATCAATTTTGAACCAGTGTTTGAAAAAATGGACATGCTGATATTGGAGTGCTTATGACAACACATAGCCTTGATACTGCGAGAATTAAAAAAGTTCTTGTTGAAAAATTGAACAAGTTATTGGACATCAACAGCAACTGGAGAAAATGGCCGGTTAAAATTTTAGACTTTTGCAATATAGATGATGATCCTGTACAGCATGGGTTATTTATCACACCAACAGATAATGACTTTATTAGATTAAGCTGCAGTCATGTTATAAGAGTTCCTAAAGAACTCGATAGTGAAGATTATTTGCCAAAAACTTTTCATGGCACTTTGGAAGAATTTGAAGTTGACAGCCAGTTAACTGTTACATTTCAGGATATTGGATTTAACCGTCATAGAGAATTGGAGAAATATTCATTGTTTAGCAATGAATCAATTGTTGATTTTGATGAACTGTTTAAGATGCTGGACTTGAAAATAGTGGAGATGATATGAACGAGTTTAAGAGAAGAGACGTTGACTACAGAATGTTTAAAAAAAAGATACCTATGCTTTTCAGAATTTTGTCAAAAGAGGAGGAGCCGAAAGAAATATGCTTCAGAGCTGGTGATACACATCATCAGATTGAATTTCACACCAGTCCTATTGGTGATGATAATCCCAATGAACTGTATGTTGAACAGGCAGTATTTCCAGAATGGTATAAAACAAAAGACGAAGATGCATTTGCATGCATAAGTGCTCGTTTTATATTTGGTTTGGATGGAAGATTGCTTCGATTCAGGTTTAGCAAAGAAAAGGATGAAGTGCCGCCGAATTTTCCAATTAGGGATCATTTCATATTTTATAAAAAAAATAATCTCGTCTATCCAGAACCATTTTTCAAGTCTCTTGACATGATGATGGTTGAGTTGATATGACAGAAAAAATAAAAATATTCTGTAATAAATTAAAAATGTTTCTTGATTCCATGAAACATAGAGAAGAATTGATTTTAAAAACAGATGATTCATTTTGCGACATGGTATTTAATCATGAAATCAAGATTGAAAAGTTGCACAATGAGAACCTGCCTGGCGTGGTTCCATTTTTAATGATGGATCATAAAGTCAATCTTTGCTCCGGCCGCCGAATTTTAATCGAAACATATACATTTGTCGAAAAGTTGATGTTAAATACAATGTATTATTATGGACATGCTTATTTAGACGGGTCTTTCGGAATGGAAATTGACGAACTGGAATTGATGGAGCGAACTAGTCTGGTTCATAAAAATTCAGTTGTCAATTTTAATGAATTGTTTAGACAAATGGATCATGCTTTGGTAAAATTTGTATGACGCTGTCTAAAATTTTTTGTATAGAAATAATAAAAATAGAGGAGAAGAAATTATTTTAGAAGATGGGAGGAATAGATGGAAAATTTAGAATTTTCTTCCTTGATGATACCAATTGACAACAAGACGAAAGGACTTGTTAGAATTTCTGTTGAACAGAAAATTA
>NZ_JAEELZ010000017.1 GCF_016282985.1 Methanosphaera sp. | reverse complement strand
CTGGGGGATTTGGTTCCTCAGGTAAATAATAAAAACCAAAATAAAACAAGCATTTTATCGTGGGTAGCGGTCTCGCATCGTTACCCCTATTTAGAATATATGTAGGTGGAGGCTTTATGGAAACAGTTGTATTGTACACAATTCACTGCCCCAAGTGTAATGTGTTAGAAAAAAAATTACAGGGAAAAAATATAAAATTTAAAATCATTGATGATGAAAAAACATTAATAGAAAAAGGTTTTGCTTCTAAAAATTTTCCTTTGCTATTAGTTGATGATAAACTAATGGAATATACTGAAGCAGTAGCATGGGCAAATGGGAAGGAGAACTAATATATGGATATACGATTAAATTTAAATAAAGATTTTGAAAATTGCTTAGAAGATTTAAAAAAGAAATATGGTGAAGATTTTGAATTTATAAATGGTATTCATTCTAGTCAACTTGATAATTCTGAATTTATAGATCATTTTGAAGATGGAAATAATTTAGCAGATATTACAAGTGACCCAAACGCTAACGCCTCTCATAAAGATATTAGAAGTTTTATGACAGAGAAAGACAAAAGCAAAGATAAGCTTTTTGCTTTAAATAAACATTTCTATGAAATAAAAAAGAAGTGGGGATTAAGAACAGCAAAAGAGTGGTTAGAACAGGAATTTAGTAAAGGTTTTTACTTAAATGATTCTCACACTTCTAGTTTTTTCCCATATTGTTGGGCTAATGATTTAACTAGGTTAGCAACAGAGGGGTTGTTTTTCTTAAATGGATATAATCATGAAGCCCCTAAACATTTAACTACATATTTCGATGATGTAATTGAATTTATTTCTTTTTTAGGGAATAGACAATCTGGAGCTGTTGGCGTCCCTAATGTGATTATGTGGGCTTATTATTTTTGGAAAAAAGATTGTGAAAATAATTATTTCATGAAAAGCCCAGAATATTATTTAAAACAAAATTTTCAAAAATTTATTTATAGATTAAATCAACCTTTTATGAGGATCGATCAATGCGCGTTTACAAACGTAAGCATTTTTGATAGACCTTATTTAGAAGGTTTATTTGGTGGAGTAGAATTTCCTGATGGAACTTTTGCCATAGATTGTATTGAAGATTTGATTTATTGTGAGAAAATTTTCATGGAAGTTGTTTCAGAAATTAGAGAAGATAATATGTTTACATTCCCTGTGCTGACTTTTTCATTATTAAAGCGAAAAGATTTAACACAAGAACAACTGGATGAAATGATTAGAACGAAGAATTGGGATATTTTTGTAGATAAAGAATTTGCTCATTGGGCTAGTGATCATAATATAAAATGGTCTGATAGTAATTTCTTTATTTCTGATAATGTAGGCGTTTTATCAAATTGCTGTAGACTTTTGTCAGATACTCAGAAATTAGACGCTTTTATTAATAGTATTGGGGGAACGGCTCTTTCAGTTGGTAGTTGTAGAGTTAGCACAATTAATTTAGTGCGTATAGCCTATGAAAGTAAAATGAATAAAAAGAAATATTTAGACATTTTACAAAAACGAGTTGAATTAGATTGTAAAGCTTTATATTCAATGAGACATATTATTAAACGTAATATTGAAAAAGGATTACTACCAAATTATCAAAATGGTGCAGTTGAATTAGATAAACAATTTTGTACTATTGGGGGAATAGGTGGATATGAAGTAATGGATTTATTTGGTCTAATTAATACAGACGAATTCGGAAATAAATCTTATTCTGATGAAGCTGTTGATTTTATGACTGACATACTCAATACCATTAACAATGTAAAAGATAATTTTGATTGTGATTTCACATTTAATTTTGAGATGATCCCAGCTGAAAATTGCGCAGGAGTTTTATGTGCAGCTGATAATTTATTATTTGAACAAAATAAATACTTTATCTATTCAAATCAATGGATTCCTCTTATGGAAAAATGTACTTTACAAGAGAAATGCCGTTTAGGTCATCTATTTGATGAAAAATGTGGTGGAGGATGTATTGCTCATATCAATGTTGAAAACAGATTCCCAAGTAAAGAGGTTGCATGGGATATGCTAAATTACGTTGCTGCTTCTGGAGTTATTTATTCTGCATTTACGACTAAAATTAACGTTTGTAAACATAAGCATGCAAGTATTGGTACGACAACATGTCCAATTTGTGGGGAACCAATTGTAGATCAATATGCTAGAGTAGTAGGTTTTTACACCCCAGTTAGTTCTTATCAAAAAATTCGTAGAAGAGAATTTGATAAACGTAAATGGTATAATGTATTAAATCATAATGAGATAATGTAATATGAAAGTTAAGTTAATTAAAGATGAAGCTTTTAGTGATTATAAAAAGCCATATATGTTTATAGGAACTTGTAAATGTGATTTTAAGTGTTGCAAGGAAGCAGGGTTGCCTATAACAGTTTGTCAAAATGAACCATGGACACGTGGTAAGGATTTTATATTAGATAACTCTAAAATTGTAGAAAGATATATGAACAATCCAATTACACAGGCTATTGTTATAG
>NZ_JAEELZ010000016.1 GCF_016282985.1 Methanosphaera sp. | reverse complement strand
CGAGGAAATAATAATTTCTTACAAATATTAGACTACTTTAATAAAAATATAGACGGATTTATTGCTCTAAAAAATCCAAACAGATCACTAATGGAAATCCTTCAAAAAACAGACACATGTACAAAAATTGCAAACCGTTTTGTTTTATCCACTATCCCAATTATATTCAATATTGTTTCCTGGGATGAATCAATCAATGGTGTTTATGAATACAATAGCGAATTAGACAAAAGTAATGAAAGAATCGCCATGACAACAGTATACGATTCAAAATTATCTGCACCCATACTGGTAAACAGAAGCTGTATTACATTAGAAAATCTTGATAATTTTAAAAACGAAGAATATTGTTTAATGGCAATTTCCCGTTACGATGACAATAATGAATATGACTGTGTAACTGCCAGACAAACAGATTCCTGGATAAAAAGTGGAAAATACTTTAAAAAGACTTTAAAATTATTAAACAAATCCAAATTATGGTTATAAAAAAAGAGTTTTCAATTGTATGATGAAGCAAACCTTCCTCATACCCTTATTTTATTTATGATTAAGTAATCATATTAAACCATGAATCATACGTAATGCATCGAGTAATCCATGACTGTATTCTATACATCCAAAAGCAGTTCTCATATCCTCTTTTTCTAAGTAATATTTTGAATCATTCATATAATCCACTGCCCTGTCATATACTTCTTTTTCTTTATCAACAAAAGTTATATTCTCTACCTGTTTAAGGTTTCTTTCTAATTTTTGAATATCAATTGTAATTTTTTCCTTACTCTCTAAATCTTTTTCTAACATAACAAAACCCCTTATTTGTTATATATAAAATATATAAAGTAAACTAATTAAAATTAAGCATTTAAAAAAAAAGAAAAGGTGTTTAATATTTAAAATTATAGGATTCATCTACAGAAAACATGTTTCTAAATTCTGCTGTAGCATCATCAATATAGAATAATTTCATTTTCCATCCATTTTCATCATATAATGCTTTAAGTTCACCCAATATTTCCCAGGTTTTTTCTAATACTTCCGGATTATCTTCAAATTTGGCAACACCATAATACCTGAGTATATCTTCACCTTTGGTAGCCACAATTTCAACTTTTGGATTTGCCTCCATTTGGTGATATACTTCTTTAAAATCTCCCACACCAAAATATATTTTATCATCATGTAAAATATGTAATCCTAATGGTCTACATTTTGGTTGATCCACATCTACTGTTGCTAAAAAGAACATTCCTGCTTCTTCTAAATATTTATCTACTTTTTCTATATCTGACATAAAATTCCTCCTTAATTTATCGTCTTCTTCTATTTCTGAATTTCCTGTTTCTAATTGAATTGATAAACTTACAAAGTATCAATACTACCAATAAAGCTATTAAAGCAGGTAATATATCCAAAAGTGGTGAACTCTGTACCTTATCAAATCTATATTCTGATGCAAAGTCCATATGACTAGCAGTTGTATGATTTTCAGAAATTCTTGCAAAATTATATACCAAATCAGGGTATGCTAAATAAGAACCGCCATATTGTATATAATTTGGTGCACGTCCATTTTCATCCATAAATGATTTAACAATACTGGCCATTTCCATATAATCATATACGGAATAGGAATCACTTGCAAATAATGAATTATCCCATGGATTTTCAGGTTGACCATACTCTATTGGTTCAGATAATCCATTTCCATTCATATATGAACTAGTCATATAAAGAATCTGTGGAGCTGAATAAGAACCATAAGATCCCTGATAAGTCTTATCATCACTGTCTACCAATTCTTTACTAGCCTGTGCCATCACTGACGGATGAATATTATGTGTAACTACCAAATTTTCATCATAATAATTATTAGAATTCTTCTCATATACCTTGTTAACAATCTCTTGTGCAATGTATCTATTTATTTCATCATTACTAGAATCATATATTTCACCGGCATCAGGATACTGTTTTAATGGTTGAATATAATCTATTCCTGATTCTTTAAGAAAAGTTCCCGGATTTTTTATTCCTGCAAAATAATCGCTTGAATAATCATCATCCCATGCTCTTCTAATAAAATCTGCATTATCTAAATCAAAATTACCTACATTTACAAAGATTATTTGTTTGTCAATATTTTGTTTAGCCTTAGCAAGAATTAAAAAGTTTCCTGCACAATTAGCTGCAAAATTAACACTTACATCAGCACTACTTTCAATTGCTCTTGTTCCTTCTCCAGGACTTGGAGCTTTACTATCAACAATTACTTCTATTTGACCATCACTGATTTCTTCTATGTATTTCTTAACAGAATTCAACATATCCAAATCATTACTTTCACTACCGATATGATCAGAAGTTAAAAAAACACTTGTTGCACTGGCAGTCTGAATAAATGAAAAAAGCAGTACAAGGATAAGTATTAAAAACAATAAGTTTTTTTTCATAATATTGCCTGTTTTATTCGTTATCAATATATTAGATTAATATAAGTATAATTTTTTTCGATAAAAATTATGATTACAAATGTTTAAGATATTAACTAGAAAAAAATCTCTTAATTAAAAATAGCTAAAAATGTAAAAAAAAAGAATTTTTGTAGAAAAACTACAAAATCTCTTTCACTTAAAAATTTTGGAGTTCCTTTTAAGATTTATACAATATTTACTAATTAAATAAACTATCTCCAAGATTATTTAATTATTTCATAATGTAGTTATTAAATATTAAATATGTTTATTTGTTTGTGTGAGTATTTACCCACAATATATACTATGAAAAAGAATATATAAATATTTATTTAGAAAAAAGAGCTATTTAAAAAAATTAAATTTTAAATGTAGGAAATTTAGTATATTCCAAATATTTATCCATATTTTTATCATATATTTTTGCCATTGAAATTACCAGATCATATGTTTTTTTAACTTCATTTAAATCATATGTATAATTTCCATGAACCAATATTGAAATATTTCTTTTTTGGAATACCTGCTGATATTCATCCTTATGGTAATAATAATGTTTTCCAACATCATCATATAATTTTTGAAGTAAAAAGAAAGATGATGTTAAAGATAAATTATATTTGGGATATTTATAATCCAATCTTTGAATAATGGTTTTAATAGCAGTTTTTTCTATATCAAGTTGTTTTATTTCATTTATACGGACATCATTTTTCTTAATTCCATATTTTTCCAATAATTCCGCTTCTGCTATCAGTTCCAATGTTCGATACAATCTAATTATAGCATCTTCATATTTTCTTTCTTCCATTCTTCTTTCAGCATTATTTAACAAATCTGCAATCTTATAAGAATTGAATAATTTATTATTATTATCCGATAATATTTTTAATGCATCTAAATTATTTGGTAAATCTTCTAAATTTGAAAAAAAATCTTTTAAATCATCATAATCTTTGTATTGATAGTTAAATGAATCCCATTGACCATATAAATCTATAATTTTAGTAAACATTTGTTCAACAACATCCAAAGAACTATAATTTTCCTCCAACAATTGCTTTGACACAACAAAATCATAATTATTAAATAATTTTTTAATAATATACATTATACTTCCTGAAGTTTTTTCTTCAACAACATCAAATTCATTTAATTTAGCTGTGTCATCAATTGTAAAGCCATCTTCAACTTTAAATCCATACATCTTTGCTACGATAATTGAAATAGCGGCTAGTTTACTGGAACCGTTTGTATAATTGATTCTAATCTTTGAATTAGGGAATTCTCTAATTTTATATTTAAAACGTTTGAAAACGTAATTTAAATCATCTAAATTTTTAAGAATTAAAACAGAAACATTCATTTCTTCCCCATATTTATTTTTATAAAAACTTTTTAAGTCGGAAATTGAATCCAAAATGTCCTTTGTACCAACTAAGACAACCACATCAATTTTTTCTTCATAAACCTTCTTTGATAAAATAGTTATTGATTTATGGAGAGGTATAGAAAATTTGTCACCTAATGCAAACAGTACCTTGGACATTTTAGTCAGCCTCTTTTTTAATAAAATGGGTTTATTAATTTAAATTATTCGATTAAAGAATTAATTGTTTATATGAATATAATCCAATAATTCAGTATAATCTTCATATAGTTATTAAAATTCAACAAAATATATAAAATTTTCTTCAATTAATTATGAAAAAAAATGAATATTATTAATTTAATCTAAGATATCTTGTTTTTAAAGAAAAGGATTATTTCTTTTTTTGAAAAAAAAATTAACTATGAAAAAATAGTAAAAAATAAAAAAATAAATGATTAAAAATGGAAAAAAAAACTTTAAATATTTTTTTAAAAATTATATATGAATTCAAAAGTTATAATATATTATCTAAAGTTTCCTGTGTTTTTACTTCAACAATTTTCCTATCAACAATTTCATATGTTACCTTAAACAAAAGCATTAAATCTTCTTGAATTTTTAACTTGTTGACCCTGTTAAATTGAAATTTAAAATCCACATCCCCCTTTTTCTTCATCTCTAAAAACTCTGTAAACTCGTTAGTGGATGAAATTTCAGGTACTGGATTATATACTCCCTTAAATGAAATTAATTGAGGATAATTTTTTGAGTATCTGCTTTTAATAATAATTACAGTTATTTCCCAAAAGTCATTTTTATAAGTGATTTCATCAAATGCCTGGAAATATTTATCTATCTTCTCATATCTTGAATCAATAATATCTCTGTTTAGACTTCCCGTATCAGTTATTTCAAGTTTTAATTCATTGATATAGAAGTTATACTTATTATTCTTATTTAAGTTAAATACTATGGAAATTATTTCATGTAACTTTTTAAATGTTATATTTGAAGGTATCATTACTTTTCTTTCCGTTTCAGGAGTTACTTCCTCCAATATAAATGTTGTTTCAAAGCCATTCATTATAATATCCCCACAAAATAAAGTTTAAAAAAATAGTAAAAAGAGGAGTTGAATAATTAAAATACAAATTTTTGTTGTTTTTTATGTTTATAATTTATAGGAAGTGCATTTTGTGTTACTTGCTTCAATATTTCAAGTAGCTTATCACTATCCTCCACATCTTTTAATACAATTTCCTGCCATTGTGATTCAAGATCTTTTATTTCAGCTAACAAATCAATACCCTGTTGAGTTAGTTTTACATCATATGGAAGTTCATCACATTCCATATTTACTTCAACCAAACCTTTGTTTTCAAGTTTCTGATATTTTTTGATAAATAATTTTTTGTGTAATTCAAATAAATTATCCATTTGTTCAGGATTTTCCAATAATTTTTTGTATTGGGCAATTCTCACTTTCTTATGATGAGGTTTAGAATGTTTGTTTGCATCTTTTAACAGTTTTATTTGACTACTATGTAAATGTTTACTAAGATTTTCCTTAATGAATGTTAGTTTTGAATCTTCTATCAATGCTATCATCGGGGAGATATCGTTCATATTGTTTATTACGTTTACGTGTGGATGATTATTTTCTGCCATATTTTCACCATAATTTTCATATTATTCTAAATTTATTACAATACTTATTATTAATTAATGTAATTATTAAAGTTTTTTAGAAAAATATTATATCAATAATGGGTGTTTGGTTAATTTGTTATTTAATGATATTTGAATATAGGATTCCAAATCATCATAATCATCAGTCCAGTCAAAATAGGATGCATAACCAGAATATAAGTTTCTTAATAATTTTTCCGGAATGATTTTTGGATTTAAATCCTGTTTTAAATAATCATCATTTGTTGGTAAACATAACCCCATCACACATGCATCTTCATGCAATCCAAAATCAATTTCCCAATCTACATTTTTAGATTTATATGTTTCTTTTCCCACAAGAACTATGAATATGTCATTTTTTGATGATGTTTTCTTTAATTCTTCAGTATATTTGTTAAAATTATGACATATTTCATAATTATGCGGTGAAGAATATGTATTAAAGTGTGTTCCTATAATTTTACCAAGTTTGTCTCTGAAATATTTATCTACATGATAATAACTGATAAATAAATTGAATTTTTCTAGATCCATTTTAATCCTCTTTTTTTGTTTTACTTTGATATATTAATGTGTATTCTAATTTTAAAGTGTCGTCGTCTAACACAGGATCAATTTTAAAGATATCCCCTCTTGAAATGGAATATTCTTTGCTGATATCGGCAGGTAATGTTAAATCAATGGATTTTGTCCCTTGTCTTTGCCTGGCTTTTACTGTGTAATTTTTCATGATATTATATATTATTAAACTAGTATTTAAATCTATGTACATAAACAACATAAAATACATTAAATACATAATGTAAATTATGTACATAATGTACATAAAAAAAAGAATAGTAATAAATGAATAAATTAACAAAAAGATAAACATAAAGAATAAATGGAGATAAAAATGTTATTTGTAGAATATCCACGATGTACAACCTGTAAAAAAGCAAAAAAATGGTTAGATGAACATAATATTGATTATGAAGATAGAGATATAGTGAAAGATAATCCTCAATCCAATGAACTCAAAGAATGGTACGAAAAATCAGAATTACCGCTAAAAAGATTCTTCAACACCAGTGGTAAAATATACCGGGAAAAAAAACTAAAGGATAAACTACCTGACATGACAGAAGAAGAACAAATAAATCTACTATCCACAGATGGAATGTTAGTAAAAAGACCAATAATAGTAACCGATTCATTTGTACTGACAGGATTTAAAGAAAAAGAATGGGAAGAAAAATTACTCTAAAAATCCAAAAAATAGTGTAGAAAAGCAACTACACACTTAATACTTTTTTTAAAAAAAAAATGTAAAACTTAATTCAAGAAATCAAACACTTCAACAATACCTGACATATCTCTGATTTCAGCAGTAGCCTTATCAATATGGAATATTACGGCAGAATCATCTGAAGAATCACCATATAACTGTTCAAGCATTGGAAGAATTTCAAAAGCCTTTTTAAGCAATGCTTTATCTTCATCAGCATCAAATACAACTCTACCATAATATCTGATAAACTGATTTTCAACCAAACCAACAAATTCTACATTAGTATTTTTAATCATCTGAGTATGAAGATCCTTGGATTCTCCAGTTAAGAAATAAATTTGATTATCCACCAACATTTTAAAACCAATAGGACGATTTTTAGGTTTTTCACCTTTAACTGTTGCTAAAAATAATACTCCAGCTTTCTGCATAAAATCAAAAACTTTTTGTCTACTATCTGACATGATAAATTCCACCTTATTACCTATGATAAATAATCTCTTCTATAAAATATTTAATTATTTATACGAATTAAAAGAATCATAGATTAAATTTATTAATAATTTAAATTATAAAATAATATAAGATATACTTTCAAAAGGGGATAAAAAAATGCAACAATGTTTACATTGTGGACAATACAATGAGGATTATGAAGACTACTGTGCATATTGTGGTGAAGAACTCTATATTGAAATCGATCATGACGATTCCAGAAATACAAAAATGGACCACCTATATGCAGACAGTATTGCAAGAGAAATTATTGATTCAAATACAAACGTCTTCGATGATGAATTAGATGAAGTAACAAAGGAGTTACTCGGAGAAAATGAAGAAGATAATAAAACGTTTATAATGGATTTTGATGAATACGACTTTGAATCAGAAGAAACGTTTCAAAGAAACGATGAAAAACTAATAAAACTAGAACAAAAACTAAAGGATAAAATCAGAAGAAACAAAAAATTAGAGGCAGGAATGGGATTAATAATAAGAAATATTGATGCAATCCTGGATGACTATGATGGTCCTCTTATAATTCTTGGAGAAATAACAACAAACGACAAACTAGATAATAAAAAAGTACAATTATCAGCAATCTCCTATGACATCAACAAAAAACAACTGACTAAAAACTCAACTATTGTAAAAGTGGATCATGGAAACTTTGAAAAATTTACCATAAGCCTGGAATTAGACATCGCCGAAACTGCAATCATCATCATACTACCAGAAATGATCAGATACGATAATGATGAACTTGAAGAAGAAAAAAACTCTATCAAAAAAGAAAAAATAGAAATTCCTGAAGAAGGAAATAATATTTTTATAGAACAACTAATTGACATAGAACGTAAAATAGGAATGACACTAACAAACACATCTGTTCTGGTTAAATCAGAAAACAGCATAGAAATTGTTGGTGAAATAACAATTGAGAATCCGGACAAATATCATGACATAAAAATTGCAGCAACATGTTATGACAGGAACAATAAAATAATCGGAACTGAATCTACAAAAATCAATACAAAACTATTCCTTGGATTTGACACGTTGAGTCTAAACATAGAAAACATCAATGTACAAAACATTCAAAGAATAAGATTATACCCTACCCTCCAGTAAAAAACTTTTTCAATTATCCCCTATTTTTTTTCAACTTTACTTTCACAGTAACAAATATTTAAATATCATAATTAACTAAGATAAGAATATATTCTTAGGGAGAATGACAAAATGTATGAAATAATATTAGAAAGAGAAGAATGTACAAGTTGTGGACATTGTGTTGAACTAGACGAATCAAAATTTGTATTTGATGATGACGACAGAGCAACATTAGTTGGTTCAGACAGAGATGACGACGTAGATGAATTAAAAGTCGAAGATGCAGAAATTTACGAACAAGCATCCGAAAACTGTACAGGTGAATGTATAGAAGTATATGAAGAAGATTAATCTTCTATCATATTTTCCTTTTAAAACAAAACTATTTTTTTATAAAACATATTTCATAAGCTTCTTCAAAATAGGAATAAAAGGCCTGACTAATTTTCCATGGTAATCATTATCAACCATTCTTATCAAAGAAGGAATATCCAATTGTTGAGGACATTTAGAAGTACATAAACCACAATCCACACATAAAGAAGCATCATGCGCTTCACCAGTTACCCCCAAAATATTTCCGGCATACAAAATAAATGTATGATGAACACCAAAAGTTTTATCCTCAGAAAAAAGATGCTTATCATTATAATACTTAAAGATTGCAGGAATATTAATTTCCTGAGGACAAGGCATACAATAATTACAGCCAGTACAACTAATCTCATTTAATCTAAGAAGAACTTCTTTAATATCATCAACAAGCTTCAACTCATTTTCATTCAAAGGACTTTCCAAATGTCCGTTAACAATACGAACATTTTCCTCAACCATCTCCAAAGAATTCATACCACTTAAAACACAAGTAATTTCCGGAGTATCATAAAGCCAACTAAAAGCCAGATCAGCATTACTACGAACAGTACCTGAATTTTCAATTAGAGTTTTAATCTCAAGAGGCATATCACCAGCCAATAAACCACCCTTCAACGGCTCCATGATGACAACACTCATACCCCTCTGATTAGCTAATTTAATACCTTCAAGACCTGCCTGCATATTATTGTCCAAATAATTATATTGAAGTAAGGTAACATCCCAATCATACAAATCAAGAATCTTCTTAAAATCTATTAAAGAACCATGAAAAGAAAAACCCATATTAATTATCTGACCCTTGGATTTCTTATCTTCAATAAAATCAAACAAACCGCAATCAACTAATTTGAGAACATCATTGTAACTGATAATATTATGCAAAAAGTAATAATCTATATAAGAAGTACGAAGATTCTCTAACTGATTATTAAACATATCTTCCATATCATCTAACGAATGTATAACCATACGGTTCATCTTGGTAGAAATGAATATATTCTCACGACAATTAAGCTTTTCTATGATTTCACCAAGAGCCCGTTCATTAGAACCCGAACCATTACCATAAAGATAAGCAGTATCAAAATAATTAATACCATTATCTACAGCACATTTGATCTGTTCATAAGCCAAATCCATATCAATACTCGTACCATTATTTTTAAGTCTCATCGCACCAAAACCCAACAATGAAACATTTTTACCAGTTCTAACATCAAGCCTATACTCCATATAAACACCCTCAATCTAAAATCCAATTACGAGCCTTATAAATAGCAAATTCCATAGGATAATTATTATTCAAAATTTCTAAAACAGAAGATACAATATCATCATCAGAACTATTATTTAAAATATCAATTAAAATATCAAAATCAACTACCTGATCTTTCACCTGCATCAACAGGATATTCTTCCAAACATCAGATTCATCAGTTTTATCAACTAACTTATATGTTTCTAATTCAAGATACAAAGATTGTAAAAGATTAGCAGCAACTTCAGTAATCAAAGTATCTCCCCTGATATTATAATCATCAATATTAACAATTAAATCAGTTACTCTATAAATAAAAATTTTTAATTCCTCTAAATCCATTAAAATATTATTATTCAATAAATCTTCTATATAATAATAAAAATCAATAAACTCATCTAAATTTTCACCATTATACCTGAAAACCAATCTTAAACAAAATAGCATGTTCTTAAGATAATGATTAGTTTTAGCTGACAATAACTCATTTTTAAGAGATTTAATATCATTAATAAATAATATTTCTAACTTTTTATCCTTCCGTTCCATAAAATCATATCCTTATAGTAAATATATAGTTAATAATTAAAATAGATTATAAAAAAAATAAAAAATGATAAAAAAATACCCATAGAAAAAAGTAAATATATAATAAATAAAAAACATAAATAATTATGATTAATATTAATTAATCATGTATTATTTTAATACAAAAATATATTCATTAAGAGATAGGTTATGAAGTAGAAATTTCCATAATGTTTCTTTCTTCTTAACCTAAAATTTTTAGCTATTTCTAATTAAAATTATTAAATTTAAATATTTAAAATATAAAAAAAAGAATTAATAATAATCAATAAAAAATAATAATCTCCAGAAAAAAAAACTAATTTTAATAAAATTGAGAATTTATTTAAAAAATAAAAATATAAAAGTAGAATCAAGAACTCATTACAAAAAACAGAACAAACAACAATACATAACAAATTCAACACAAATCAAAACAAAAATAGCACAAATAAAACACAAGGTAAATGAATAATAAAAGGCCGGCAACTTTCCGAAATTCCCATAAGCTTACCACCTATAGTACAAAACAGAACGTAGATAGACTTTATTACTGAGATCGAGACGAGATCAGATGTGACCCTATCGCTATGGTCGCCGTACCAATAAATAAATCGATAAACGTAAAAATCCAGTTGAAATATAAAATCCAAATACTGAATACACCTAACTAGAATAGAACTAAGAATCTAAAGTAACTTTATAATATTCCACAACATACTAATCAAGATAATTATAATATGTTGAACATAAAACAGTCACTTATAATAAGATCTCTGCCTAGTTTGATAATTTAATATGAAATTGTGAAAAATCGGGTGTTGGAAACCGCGGACTTAACAACTCGAAAAAAATCTCGAAGCTTACATCCCAGCCCCATCAAACAAGTCTTCTACTCATACCCTAAAAAAGCTGCTTATTTTCACGGAATACCTCAGGCTTAGATGCTT
>NZ_JAEELZ010000015.1 GCF_016282985.1 Methanosphaera sp. | reverse complement strand
TCAAAGATGCCAGCGGTAAAGCAGTGGCAAACAGTAATGTAAAAATAATCATAGACGGTAAAAAATACTATGCAAAAACAGACAGCAAAGGTGCATTCACATTCTCTGCTGCAATGACAAAAGCTGGTGTAAAAACTGTTTTAATAGGTTATAGTGGAAACACTAACTATAATGAGTACACAAGTGAAACAACGTTCACAGTATTACAAAAATCTTAACCTTACATTCTTTATATTTTTTTTTCTTTTTTTCCCTTTTTTTTATCTAGTCAGAATTGAATTTTATTTCATGTTCATTTTTCCTTGAATTATTTTTCTGTATTTTGTACAGAATAAAATAGAAAAGTATTTATATAAAGTCAAACCCATTATGATTATAGACTGATTATAAAAAAATTATTTAATGAAATATTTAAACTAAAATTATATACAATTTGAATAGATTAAAATATTTAGAGGTAATAAAATGGCACAACAACAACAACCATTAATCATCTTACCTGAAGGAACATCAAGAGCTTTAGGTAGAGATGCACAAAGAAATAACATATTAGCTGGTAAAGTATTAGCAGAAACTGTAAGAACAACATTAGGTCCAAAAGGTATGGACAAAATGCTTGTAGATGGAATTGGAGATATCGTAGTAACAAACGACGGTGTAACAATCCTTAAAGAAATGGATATCGAACATCCAGCAGCTAAAATGTTAGTAGAAGTAGCAAAAACACAAGAAGATGAAGTAGGTGACGGAACAACAACAGCAGTAATTATCGCAGGAGAATTACTCAAAAGATCCGAAGAATTATTAGATAAAGAAATTCACCCAACAATCATTGCATTAGGTTACAGACAAGCAGCTCAAAAAGCACAAGAAATTTTAGAATCAATTTCCTTAGATTCTTCCGATAAAGATACCTTAATGAAAGTTGCAATGACAGCAATGACTGGTAAAGGAACCGAAAAAGCAAGAGAACCTTTAGCAGAACTCATCGTTGGTGCAGTAAACCAAGTTGAAGAAGACGGTAAAGTAGATATCGAACAAATTAAAATCGAATCTAAAGATGGTGCAGCAATAGAAGACTCCGAATTAGTAAGTGGAGTAATTGTTGACAAAGAAAGAGTACACCCAGGTATGCCTACTTCAATTGAAAACGCAAAAATTGCTTTAGTAAACAGTGCAATAGAAGTTAAAGAAACAGAAGTAGATGCAGAAATCAGAATTACTGACCCAGCACAAATGCAAGCTTTCATTGAACAAGAAGAAGCAATGATTAAAGAAATGATTGATGGATTAGTAGATGCAGGTGCAAACGTATTATTCTGTCAAAAAGGTATCGATGACTTAGCACAACACTACTTAGCTAAAGCAGGAATTTTAGCAACAAGAAGAGTTAAAAAATCCGACATGGAAAAATTAGCAAAAGCAACCGGTGCAAAAATCGTAACAAACATCCAAGACTTAACCAGTGAAGATTTAGGAGATGCAGGTTCAGTAGTAGAAGATAAAGTATCTGGTGACGATATGATCTTCGTAAAAGAATGTAAAGATCCTAAAGCAGTAACCTTATTATTAAGAGGTTCAACCAGCCACGTAGTGGATGAAATTGAAAGAGCAGTTGAAGATGCAATAGGTGTAGTTGCTTCTACAGTTGAAGACGGTAAAGTAGTAGTTGGTGGAGGAGCTCCTGAAATTGCTATTGCAAAAGGATTAAAAGACTATGCAGAAACCATCAGCGGAAGAGAACAATTAGCTGTAATGGCATTTGCAGAAGCTTTAGAAGTAGTACCAAGAACCTTAGCAGAAAACGCAGGTTTAGACAGTATCGATTCTTTAGTAGATTTAAGAGCAGCTCACGAAGATTCAATTTACATGGGATTAAATGTATTTGAAGGTGGAGTAGCTGACATGAAAGAAGCTGGAGTTATCGAACCTCAAAGAGTTAAAAAACAAGCAATTCAATCTGCAGCTGAAGCAGCTGAAATGATTTTAAGAATTGACGACGTAATCGCATCATCCAGTCAAGGAGACGTAGCAGCAGCTCAAGGTATGGATGGTATGGGCGGAATGCCTGGAATGTAAGATTAGTTAACTAATCAGTTAAATTACCTATAAATTAAACTATTAGAATATAATCTAGAGTATTAATTGTATTAGGGGAAATCCATGATACTTCATCATGGATTACTTTTTTTTTACTTATTTTTAAATTAAATATTTATTTATTTTTTAACAAAGTATCATACAACAACAATTTCTGAGTGTTTTTATGGACAAAATATTAGATTTCAATGAATTATTCTTTGGGGATATAACAGAATATAAAAAATTGATAATAGGTTTATTTGAATCTTTAAAACATGTTACTCCCGCTTCTTATTGGAGTATGGATGCTGAATGTCAAAAAGGATTATCAACAACAGTTGCTATGGACATAATTAACATAATCCTGGATTCATTAGACAAAGTTTCAGATAACTTATATTCAAATGATATAATTACTCATGAATATCCATTTTTTATTGAAATCAAGGAAATGATTGAATGTTTGTTACTGGATCCTATATATGAATCAGATTACTATTTAAATCTGGCCATAACGTTATTTTCTGATTTTTTTACTTTACTGGAAGTAAAATTATTATTATTTGACGGATGTTCCGTAGAAATAGAAGCCCCAAATCATGTTTTGTTGGAATATGATAAAGAATTGGATGAGTATATGGCACGTTTGGATAAATATCGGGATGAATTCATGAATCTACATCAATCATAAATATTTTTAAAAAAAAGTTATTGATTCAACAAATCATATGTTTTAACCAGTAAATCATATGTTCTATCTGTTGATTCTTGTTCAGTAATATTTTCAGGTATTTCATAAACTAATGTAGGATAACCTGCATCAGCTAGTGGTTTGGATACTAATTCGATGGAAGTACTTTCATAAGTCGTATTTTCAGGTGTCTTATAATAATTAAAATCAATTTCACTATTTTTTATGTTTTCAGCGAGTTTAACAGATGCTTCATCCATAGCTGGTGTTGCTATATAAAAACCTTCACCATATCCTTCAATATGGGAATGACTTATTATCACAGCATCTGCCTTTGATTTGTAAATGTCCGGTAAAACAAATTCTGAAACCAAATGTTCTCCATTATATCGGCTATTTTTGTAATCTTCCGGATCTTTAGTTACAGTAACATTATAATTTACCATTCGGGCATTATGTGTTAAGGCAAATCTTTTAGCTGATTCTATTTCGGGATTAATTGCTAAATTTTCTCTAGGATGTATTCCGGTTATTAAAATTATGGTTTGTTCTGATCCATAATGATTATAAATGTCTTTTGTTACATAACCCATTTCATTTGAACCTATGTTTTCATGTGAATGCCATTCATAAATTAAATAGGGTACTGTAACTATAATCATTAATAAAATTATTACTGTACTAATGTTTTTTATCAGGCTCATTTTTAAACTTCCTTATAATACAGTATTTATTTCTAATTCTAAATAATCATTTCTTAAAAAAAGTTTATTAAAGGGGGGTTAATGAAGGAATCTATTTGTTTCTTGATAAAATGTGTACTGCGACAGTACCTCCGGTTCCACCGATATTTTGAGTAAGACCTATTTCAGCACCATCTACCTGTCTTTTATCCGCTTCTCCTCTTAATTGCCATGTAACTTCTGCAGCTTGTGCGATTCCGGTTGCTCCTAATGGGTGTCCTCTTGCTTTAAGACCACCTGATGTGTTAACTGCTACTTGGCCGTCTCTTTCAATAAGGCCATCTTCAATAGCTTTTCCACCTTCACCTTTTTTGAAGAATCCTAAATCTTCAATTGCTAATAATCCGTTGATACTGAAACAATCGTGTACTTCTGCAATATCAACATCTTTTGCTTCTATACCTGCAATATCATATGCTTTTCTGGAAGCATTAATTGTTGATTCGATAGTGGTTAAACTTTTTCTGCTATGTAAAGCGATTGTATCTGAAGCTTGTGTTGAAGCTTTTACATATATTGGTGTATCCGTATATTTTTTTGCATCTTCTGCAGGACATACTATTACTGCTGCGGCACCATCAGAAACAGGTGAACAATCCAATATATTTAAAGGTGATGCTACTTTTGTTGAGTTTAATACAGCATCTACACTAATTTCTCTTTGGAATTGAGCTTTTGGATTTAATGCTCCATTTTTATGTCCAAGTACAGCAAAACCTGCAATCTGTTCACGTGTTGTACCATATTCATGCATGTGTCTTCTTGCCATCATAGCATATAATGAAGGGAAAGTTACTCCTTGTTGTGCTTCCCATTCTCTATCTGCAGCTGCTGCAATTGCTGGTGTAGCATCTACTACGTCAGTCATTTTTTCTACACCTGCTGCCATTACTTTGTCATAATAGCCTGATGCAACTGCCATGATTGCCTGTCTTAAAGCTAATCCACCTGATGCACATGCTGCTTCTACTCTTGTGGCTGGTATTGGGGCTAATCCTGAATGTTCTGCAATTAATGCTCCTATGTGTTCTTGTCCAACAAATAATCCACCGGACATGTTTCCAATATACATTGCATCAATATCTTCTCCGTTCATATTTGCATCGTGTATAGCTTCTACTCCAGCTTCTACTACTAAATCTCTAAATGATTTATCCCATAACTCTCCAAATTTGGTTTGAGATACTCCTACTATTGCTACATCTCTCATATTTTCACCTTTTCATGTTTAATGAGTTTAATCCATTTTTATTTTTCCTTTAAATTTAGCATAAGTAGCATAATCTACATAAGTTAAATTTTTCATAATTTCATCAAGTGTTTTAGCATTATTTCTTACTTGTTCTATTCTGTCGTTTACTGTTATGGTAAATGCATCACTTCCTGCACCAGAACCGTAAGAAACTGCAAAGATTTTATCTCCAGGTTTTGCAATATCTAATATTGAAGCTAAACCTAATGGTGTTGCTCCAGAATATGTGTTTCCAATGTTAGGAGTTAATAATCCCTGTTTATATTGTTCTTCTTTGAATCCTAATTTTTTTGCAGCTCTTAGGTAAAATTTTCCATTTGGTTGGTGGAATACTGCATAATCATAATCTGCTGCGGTTGTTCCTGTTTTCTCTAACATTCTATTAGCTGCACCAAGAACGTGTTTGAAATATGCTGGTTCTCCAGTAAATCTTCCTCCGTGTGATGGATAAGCTTCACCTTCTCTTCTGTAGAAATCAGGAGTGTCAGTGGTAAAACTGCATGTTTCTTCAATATCGGCAATTGTGTTGTCTTCACCAATAATATAAGCGGCTCCTCCTGCACTGGCAGTATATTCTAATGCATCTCCAGGAGCACCTTGTGATGTGTCAGCTCCTATTGCTAATCCGTATTTGATTATTCCTGATTTAACTAGACCCATTGCAGCTTGAATTCCTGCTGTACCTGCTTTACATGCAAATTCTAAATCTGCGGCAGTTAAATTAGGGGATGCTTGGATTGCATCGGCAACAATTGTTGCTGTTGGTTTTACTGCATATGGATGGGATTCTGATCCTACATATATTGCACCTATATCTTGTGGGTTAATTTCTGCACGAGCTAATGCTCTTCTTGCTGCTTCTACAGCGATAGTCACAGTATCTTCGTCTGGTCCAGGTACTGATTTTTCATTAACGACTAATCCTTTTGAAATAGAGTTTGGGTCATCTCCCCATACTTTAGCGATTTCTTCAACTTTAATTCTGTAAGAGGGAACATGAGCTCCATATCCAACAATTCCTGTCATTTTATCACCCTTGGTCTCTAATAAATTTTTCATTTTTCTGCAATGCAGATATTTTATATATTATAACATTTTAATAAGAAACTATTATTTAGTCTATATTAATTAAATTTAAGTTAATACAACTTAATATATTTTATTTTAATTATTGTTTTTATTTTTTTTAAAAGAGGTTGTTGATGTTTTTCCAATAAAGGAAATATTCTTATTTAATTTATTAAAAATCAGGTTTAAGAATTATATTGATTTTTCTTTGTTTTCAAAAATGATTATCTATTTAAAACATTACTTTCTTATTTATTAAATAACATAATATATATTAATAAAAATAATTTAGGAGTTTATTATCTATTATCTAACAGTACTAGAAAAATGATTAAAAGGTAGATAATTATTAAATTTTATCATAGGACAGTATTTAATGCATATATCATTAATGATTTTGATAATAAATTTTTAAATAGCAATATTCAATAAGTTTTGGAGGTTAATTATGTATAATGGTTCTAACAAGCCACCTATAAGTTCATCCAAATTGATTATTATCATGTTGGCTGCTATAGTTCTTGTTATGTTAGCGACTGTTGCACTAAATGGTGGTACATCAGCTCCACCTGTTGAAGAGAATAATACTTCAGATGTTGATTCTGAAACAAATGGTTCAAGTTTAACAGTAGATTCTTCTATAATTGGTAATAATAGTTATGGTACGGTAGTTAAATCAAGTGGTTATGGTAATCCATCGTCAGATATCCATGTGGCATTTATTGTAGGTGTTGATGCAAAGAAATCTCAAAATTCTATTGTTCCAACATTACAAAACGAAAAAGAATTAAATTATTGTTATGATATATATGTTGTAGATACTTCCAGTGCTAATAATAATGGTACTCAAAATAATCAAAGTAACATGACAGTAAATCAAATGTCTGAAAATTTAGCATCAGAATATGTTGTTCCGGATGTAATAAACAACAATTATAATTTTACTGTAGATGTTCATAGTACTAATGATTCTAATTCATATGTATTTGTTCCTTCAGATAATACTTATACTTCTAAAAAGGTTATGGAAAGTATAGTTAACAATACAAATATGGGAACATATACTCCGGATAATCATGCATATACAGAAGCAGTTTCAGAAAGTATAATAGATTATGAAATTCCATCTATAGTTTATGTAACCAGGGATTATTATTCTAATGGTACATCTGGTGAAGTATCAGGTCTTATTCATGCGATAGATAATTTTGATTTTGTTGGATTATTCAGTTCTGATAATACATCAAACAATACTGGAAATATGACTTCTACCAATAATACTGATTCAGGAAATATGACTTCTACCAATAATAATAATTCTGGATATACAACAATAAATGTTTCTAGTAA
The DNA here is from genome assembly GCF_016282985.1 of Methanosphaera sp. GTDB lineage: Archaea > Methanobacteriota > Methanobacteria > Methanobacteriales > Methanobacteriaceae > Methanosphaera. The sequence goes on along the minus strand of NZ_JAEELZ010000015.1, from coordinate 1,071 downwards.
CTCTTCGGGAAATAAAGAAGTTTAACTATTTTTTAGCCTTTTCGGCTTCTTTTTATTTTTTTCTATTTATTTTTTAATTAAATTATTTTTTAATTTTTTTCAAAACATTTATATGTACATATGAACATATACTCATATATCAAGTGGTAAAAATGAGTAACGATAAAAAATTCTTTGAAGCTGATGAAGGAATATGTGAAATAAACGTAATTCATGAAGAAGCTGCAAAAAGAGCAAAGAATCAATTATTGGATGATAATACTTATATGGATTTATCAGAAACCTTTAAAATATTTGGTAATCCAACTAGGTTGAAAATATTATCCTTATTGGCTGTTGAAGATTTATGTGTGTGTGATATCAGTGAAGTTTTGGGCATGAGTCAATCAGCTGTTTCCCATCAATTAAGTACATTAAGAAGTAAAAATTTAGTTAAATATACTAAAGAGGGCAAACAAGCAAGATATTCTTTAGCTGATAAACACGTAATAGAAATTTTAAACATTGGAATTGAACATGTACTGGAATAGTGGAAGTACATGTTTTTTCAATTAGGAGAAAACATGACTAAAATAGAAAATAAATGTTTTGAACCAGATTGTGATAAAGAAAGATGTGTAAATCCTGAACATTACAATTACATTTGTTTTGATAAGGACTGTGAAGATATCCATTGTGAAAAACAGGAACACTATAATATGGAATATTTGGAAGAATCTTCAGAACTTATGGAAAACCATTGTTACGATCCTGATTGTAATAAAAGAATTTGTGAAAATCCTGAACATTACAATTACATTTGTATGGATCCTGATTGTGAAGACAGGCATTGCCAGAAAAACACGCATTATAACAAAAAATTATTGGAAAATTACCAGAAATCAACAGATTTCTCACAGTTTGACCACAGTGAAGATATAGACTATAGTGAAGATGTTGATATAAAAATATGCAGTTGTGATGATTGTTCTGATGATGAACATAGTCATGACCACCATCATGGACATCATCATAATCATGAACATGAGCATTCTCATGAGGATACTTGTAGTTGTGAGGAGGAACATGGAC
>NZ_JAEELZ010000014.1 GCF_016282985.1 Methanosphaera sp. | reverse complement strand
TTCATCAACGGACAAAAATACTACGCAAAAACAGATAATACTGGAAAATACATATTAAGCGTAAAAACAAACAAAGTAGGAACCAACAACGTAACAATAGGATACAGCGGAAACGACAAATACAACCCATACGAAACCAACACAACATTCACAGTAACCGGAAAACAACCAGTAACAGTAACCTACGAACCAATAAATGACGTAAACTTCGGAGAAAATGTAACAATAACCGGAAAATTCATGACCAATAACGGTAAAGCAATATCCAACAGTAACGTAAAAATATACATCAACGGAATAAAATACCTAGCAAAAACAGACAACACAGGAAAATACACACTAAGCGTACAAACAACACAAACAGGAACCAACAAAGTAAGTGTCGGTTACAGTGGTAATGACAAGTATGAAGCATACGAAACCAACACAACATTCACAGTAACCGGAAAACAACCAGTAACAGTAACCTACGAACCAATCAACAACGTAAAACAGGGACAAAACGTGACAATCACAGGAAAATTCACAACAAACACAGGAAAGGCAATCACCAATACAAACGTGAAAATATTAATAAACGGTAAAAAATACTATGCAAAAACAGACAACACAGGAAAATACACACTATCAACACAAGCAAATACACTGGGAACCAACAACGTAACAATAGGATACAGCGGAAACGACAAATACGAAGCATACGAAACCAACACAACATTCACAGTATTAAAAGCCTAATTAACTTAATCACTTCAAATTAGAAGAATATAAATTAAATTATATTCCTTTTTTACTATTTTTTATTATATTTATTTTCATTTTCAAAATTCAATATATTTTTTCATTAAATTATTGTGGAGTATAATGAGTCCAAGTAAACTATGCTGAATCCGTGTTCTTCCACATTTTGTTCAAAAATTGTTATGATAAAAACATTACAACTACAACAAACTGCTTAACAAAAAATATCCCATGAAATACATCAGGACATATACTAACAACAAAACTATTATACGTAACTAAACAATAACAAAATAATTAAAAAATAAATAATTAACTATAAAATCTATTGATGAAATTAATATTTACATTCGATATACAATCTTTATTGTAAAAGTATTACTTTTTGCTTTTTAATAATAGAATCTCCACAAATCCAAAAAGATAAAAATATGTGTGAGATAAATGTTGATTAATTCTATTACAAAAATTTTTTTCAATCCAAAAAAAGATATTTTAAAAAAACTAAAAATAAAGATAAGCAAGAAGTAGGAGGGAAAAAATGAAACGAATTTATATGATCGGAATCGTAATTGTTCTAATTCTATTAGCTGGAGCATATCTCTTCAGTCCTATTTCACCTTTAAACAAAGTAAATTTCAACGGAGAAACAGTTAAACTATCATCAGGATATACTGTACAAAATTCTAGTGGAAATAGCTTAACAATATCTAATGGGACTAATGAATTAATCCTTACTTCAACTAACTTGAAAAGTGATTTAGAAGCTGCTGTATCCGGATATGAAGAAAAAGTTGCGGATAATTACAATGTTACAAGATCCAACTTTGAAATGAAAAATAATCAAGATGTAATTAAAACAGTAGCTGTGTCAAATAATGATACATTGAGCATTACTAAATACTGGTTTGTAAAAGACGGTAAAATTTGTGAAATTCAAACCAGCAATGCTCAAAATGGTACTGATGACATTGTTAGAGATTTAATAAACTCCATGAAATAAAAAAAAAATATACTTTTTTTTAATTTTTTTGAACTTTTGACATTATTATTTTTGTTTAAAATGTAATAGAATATTATAATAAGATCTTTAAATTACTTATTGAAATTATCTATATAAGTCTTATAATTAATAAGTAAACTTTCTATTTTCTAAAAACATTATGTCAAGTGATATTTTTTTAAAAAAAAATAGTTAAAGATTATTTTACTTTAAATGTGTTAAGTAAATAATCAAATTGTGGTGCTGCATTATCAAATACTGAATTAGGTGCTTGATTCAATATTCTTATATAATGTCCATTAGATTCAATCCAAGTATCTTGATAAGTAACATAGCTAACCCTATAATTAAATTGGTGTGCATTTTTACCATCAATCATCATAGCCGAATCATTAACCATTTCAAATTTTCCGGAATCATACATCAATGAATATAAACTATCTGATTTATATGCATCATCCAATGTAATTCCATCAGGTAGGGAATCATGTTTAGTAATCTCAGTTTTTACAATTACTACATCTGTTGCATTAGTTGTACTTGTATTGAGAATTGAACCATTGGCTGTTAAATCTTCTACACTGCCATTATAATAACTAAATTGATTAGTATCCACTGGATTTACAATAATAGAATTTGGACTACTTGATAAAAAAGGTGTTTTTAAAAAGTCATCATATTCATTTACAGTCCAAGAATTTGACATATCAAAGGAATAATCGTTGTCTTCAAAATGTTTTGCTTCACCATTTTCTGTAATGAAACTTGGAGTAATTACAAAAAATAATGCTATGATACCAATTGATAAAATAGACAATATCAGTAATATTGATTTTTCTCTCAATGAAATAACCTCATTTATTTTTTTTATATAAATTTTCATTATTTGAATCCATAGTAACTATCAATGGACCAAAACGTTTAACATCCAATTCCCAAATAGCTTCAGGCATACCCAAATCAAGCCATTTTACAGAATTTACCTCATTAATTCCATTCACATACAATGCTGCACATCCTCCAACAGCTGTTAAAAAAACAGCATTATTACGTACTAAAGCTTCCTGAGTTTTTTCATCCATTCCACCTTTACCAATAACCGCTTTAACACCCATATCTAAAACATCTGCTTCATAAGGATTCATACGCATACTGGTTGTTGGACCAACTGCAACAATTTCATATTTATCATCTTTTTGTTTAATGATTGGACCGGCATGGAATAATACTACGCCATTTAAATCCATTGGTGCTCCAGATTCAATAATTCGTTTATGTGCACTGTCACGAGCAGTAAAAATTTTACCGGACAAATAAACTGTATCTCCTACTTGAAGTTTATTAATATCCTCATCAGTTAATGGTGTACTTAACTCATATTCCAAAATATTACCCCACAAAAATATTATTATAATATATTATGTAATTTATTCAT
>NZ_JAEELZ010000151.1 GCF_016282985.1 Methanosphaera sp. | reverse complement strand
TGAGTGATTATGTAGAGCAGCTTGACCGCACAATAAAATCTGTTGGCGAAGAAGTTCTGGAAGGTGCCGGTAAAATCAGCCACAAAAAAGCCATGGAAAAGGCTGAAGGTGAATATAGAAAGTATCAGGTAAAGACTCTTTCTTCCGCAGAAAAAGCGTATATTGAAACTCTTAAAGAATTGAAGAGAATTGAAGGGAAAAAGTAAGTAGAGTTTGAACCAACTAAAACTTCACATTTTTTAACAATGTGCTTTATAATAGAATCAAAAAAATAGGAAATTATCAGAAAATCGGCTTTCATTACTGCAAAAGTAGATAAATAAAACGATTGAGAACATAAAAACAGAGAGATAAATTATATGTTTAAAACAAATAAAAAGGAAGAATTCAGTATAGCATATGTATGTGCTTTAGCTGCTCAATTAGGATTTAACCATTCAAAACTAGAAGTAGATGATGAAAGTGTCGATATTGAATTTATAGGAAATTATCCTAAATCAGATCCGACTATAAAAACCTGGAATCCTCATTTAGAAGTGCAACTGAAATGTACAAAAAACGGTCCTCAACCCGATCATTATTTACATTTTTCTTTACCAATAAAGAATTATAATGATTTGAGAGAAGTAAGGAGAAGTAGTCCAGCATATTTAATTGTATTACATGTACCTGACAGTGAGGATGATTGGATTATTGAAAACACTACTGATATTACCTTGAAGTATAATGCTTATTGGTTTTCACTTAAAAATTACCCCGCTACAACTAACACAACAACTGTAACTGTGAAAATTCCAGTTGCAAATCGATTAACAAAAGATTCATTTAAAAATCTCATGGATAATTCAAGCAAGGGGATTGCCTTATGAGTTTACGCTTTGACAGGTTTTGTCTAAATTATACATTTTCATCCTTTTCTAGATATTTACTTAAGCTTAATTGGGAAAAGGCAAATGATTTAAATGAGTATTATAACGTTTGGCATAGTCCAATTGTAGATGGAAAACAAGAAGAGTTAGTTGTTCCAATAACTAGAGAAGTATTCAGATTAGAACGGAATTTAGATACTATCATAAAAATATTAATGAGTTTTTATAATAAAAAAGAATATCAAATATTAGATGATTTCGAGAATTCAGTAAAAGATCAAGTAAAATTCCGAGTTAAGAGCGAAATGACAGAAGATGGCTATATTCCTCTCGTTGAAGGTGTCCAGCTTCTTGAAAATACAAAAGAAATGTTAATTGCTTCTTTTCTCTCTGTAAATAATAAAAGAAAGAACTTTACTGGTCCACATCCTGAAACTGTCGATGAAGTTATTAACAATATTAAAATGGGGCAAACAGAGGAAGGAAGTTTTATAATAAATATTTATTTACCAAATGATTATTATGAAGACGGACAGCCTTCTCTTCTTGAAGAAGAATCTGATTCATTTACAAGAAAAGCCCTAACAATTATGGAGCAAGCATCAACCGAGCTGATTAGTAAAGCTGAAACATATGAAGAACAAAATAATGATTTGTCAGTTTTTGATGATTCATATTTACTTGGGGTTAGTTCAAATTTATGTTCAGCAATATCAGAAATTAGCTCTAACGGTAAAAATGATGTTGAAATTGAAATAATATTAAATAATAAAATTGATGACAAAGAGGATGTTCGGAGAATAGAAATAAGAAAAGAATTAATTCCAATTATTGATACTGTAAGAGAATATTATAAACAAGATTTAACTACAGAGGATTATGTTCTTATTGGACATGTTACGAAATTACATCAAGAAGTTGATGAATCGGAAGGGGATATTACTCTAACTTGTTTAATTGATGGAAAGTTAAAAAAGGTAAAATTAGAATTAAATGAAACATTTTATACTATTGCTCAAGAAGCTCATAGAAATAAAAGTTATCTTAGATGTGTTGGCACATTAAAAATTTCCGGTAGAGTTACTACATTAACCAATATCGAAGATGTTTTAATAATTTCAGACGATGAGATAGAATGATTTATCAACAAGAATTACGGTTGATGTTTGCTATTACAAATAATAAAAATAAAAGGTTTCAAAAATGAAAATATTTACATTTGACAGTCGTGATAATTTTTCTTGGAATGTGATAAAGGATTATTTTTCTCTTGATAATAAACAGATGCACAATGAAATTAAAACTGCATTTGAAGATTTAATAGCCATTCTAACGAAAAATAAAATCAATTATGAAGAATTAAGAAGTATATTAACTCCTTCACAAGATAAGCAAGAAATTTGTTTTATCTATGATAGCTTAAAAACAATAAATTCAGCATGTTATGGTTATGAAATACTACAAGGCTTACTTCCAGAATTATTAGAATGCGAAAATTTAAGTGTTTTCTATGGTGATATAATAACAAATGGCAGAGAATCCAATATTCAGATAAAACACTTTTTACAAGAAAAACTTCCTGAATTTGATTTCAGTAATTTCCAACTATCAAATCAGTATTTTGTTGTATATGTTAATAACCTAAGCAAAAATGACTTAGTTCGTATAAATTTAGCTCAAGAAAAATGTCCAAGTTATGTTGGATATATTGATATGACATTCCCTAATTATTTAAGAGATATTCTTTCAGTTTGTATTGGAGTAGGATTCATTAAAATAAATAATAAAATTTGTATACCAACACCAGAAGACGATTTAACTAATCCTCAAGGGTATGTTTGTTGTACATTTGATGAAAACAAATACACTCTTATTGGAATTGATGATTTATTATTTGATAGCTTCTTATCTTATAAGATTCAAAGATCTTTTTATAAACATGATGAAACAGATCAATTATTTGGATTAGCTGCAGTTTGTGATACTCCTGATATTCTTTCAGGATATACAATTACTCTTGCCAATGAAAAATTTAAATATATAACAGAGAAAAAAGGTGGTAGTTTAAAAATAACTGGATTAGATGAATTAAGTAAGGATGATTTCATTAAAGTAATTAACTATCTAATTAATACAAATTATATCTTTGATATCGAGTTAAACGAACAATTTAATTGTCTAAAATTTGCGACAATGATTGCTGTAAAGAACGGAGATTTTTGCCGTAATTATAAGGTTGTTTTTGAAGTAATTAGGGATAAAAAAGAATTGCGAATAATTACGTTTTATTAGGATATTTTATAAATTGTAATCC
>NZ_JAEELZ010000150.1 GCF_016282985.1 Methanosphaera sp. | reverse complement strand
TGTAATAAAATAAAATGCTTAATTTTTCTTATGAATAATTAATATTTTATATCAAAAAGTGAAATATATTAAATTTTTTTCATAATATTATAGAAATATGTTAAAATAATTGTATTTTTGTAAAATTATTTCCAATTGGAGCATCTTTTTTACTATTTTTAATAAACTTCTTTTAAAATCTATTACGACAATAAACTATAATTAAAAGATAAAACATATTATTATAATGATAAATCATCGGATTAATTAGAATATTTCATACAAAAAATACTGAGGGGGAGTGTATTTTTGTCAAGAATAGCAATATTGGAAAAAGATAAATGTCAGCCAAAAAAGTGTAACTACGCCTGTATAGAATACTGTCCGGGAGTAAGAATGGAAGAAGACACGATACTTATAGGTGAAGATAAAAAGCCGGTCATCTCCGAAGAATTGTGTTCCGGTTGTGGGATATGCGTAAACAGATGTGTATTCAATGCAATAAACATAATCAACCTGCCGGAAATATTACAGGAGGAACCAATTCACAGGTATGGTCAAAACTCATTTGAACTATTTGGTATGCCAACAATAGAAGAAGGTTCCGTTGTAGGATTACTTGGACCAAACGGTATTGGAAAATCCACAATTCTAAACATACTGTCAGGACAGATAATACCAAACTTTGGAAAATACAACCAGGAAGGATCATGGGATGAAGTAATAGATTATTTCAGAGGTTCCCAACTACAAAGTTACTTCAAAAAATTAAGCAACAACGAAGTAAAAGTGGCATTCAAACCACAGATGGTTGATCAGCTTCCAAAAGTAGTTAAAGGAAAGGTATCTGAATTACTTGAAGGGGTAGATGAAAGAAATAAAATGGATGAAGTTGTAGAAAAACTGGAATTGCAAAACACATTAAACAGAAAACTGGGAAAACTATCCGGTGGAGAACTACAAAGAATAGCAATAGCAGCAACAGTACTGAGGGATGCAAACTTTTACTACATAGACGAACCGACATCATGGCTGGATGTAAAACAAAGACTAAACACAGTTGAAGTAATAAGAGACCTGACGGAAGAAAACAGAAATGTACTGGTAATAGAACACGACCTTGCAACATTGGATGCAATGAGTGATTATGTCCATGTAATGTATGGTGAAGAAGGAGCATACGGTGTGGTATCAAAACTCAGAGGAGTAAGGGTTGGAATCAACGCATACATCAACGGTTTTTTAAAGGAAGAAAATATAAGAATCAGAAAACAGCCTATAGAATTTGAAATCAGACCGCCAAGCGATTTAATAGACTCAGAAACAATCACAACATACACGGATTTCCATAAAAAGTATGACAACTTTGAACTAACAGTGGATGAAGGTGAAATAAAACAAAGCCAGGTTATCACGGCATTTGGACCTAACGGTATAGGAAAAACCACATATGCAAAGATATTGGCAGGAGTAACAGAACCTGATTCAGGAGAAGTTGAAGAAGAAATCAAAATTGCATACAAACCACAGTACATACTTTCCGACTTTGAAGGAACAGTACAGGACTTCCTCTTTACACATGCAAAAGGATATGGAACAAACGTATTTAAAACAGACATATCAAAACCATTTGACCTTGAAAAAATCTTAGAAAAAGAGGTAAACAAGCTTTCAGGTGGGGAATTGCAAAGACTGGCAACAGCAGTAACATTATCACAGGATGCGGATTTATATGTATTGGATGAACCGACAGCATTCCTTGACGTGGAACAGAGATTAAAAATAGCAAAAGCAATCAAACACGTTATTGTAAGAGATGACACATCAGCATTAATTATAGACCACGATATAGTATTCATTGATTACATATCTGACAGGGCAATGGTATTCTATGGAGAATCAGGAAAAACAGGTCATGCAACAGCACCAATAAACTTAAGGGATGCAATGAACAAATTCCTGTCCGACGTAAAAATTACCTTTAGAAGGGATAAGGAAACCAACAGGCCAAGAGTAAACAAACAGGAAAGTTACCTTGACAGAGAACAAAAAGAAAAAGGCGAATACTACTACTTAGAAGAATAAAGGAAGTGATATCAATGCATGTAATGATAGTACCAACAATGGGATGTCCGGCAAAATGCAGCTACTGCTGGAATTCGGAAACCGTGTCATTAGTCATGACTGATGAAACCATGGATGATATTGTTGAATGGTTAAAAGACTTTAAAGAAGAACCTGTAACATTCACGTTTCATGGAGGAGAACCATTATTGGCAGGATACGAATTCTATGAACATGCATTAAATCAATTATCCACGCACTTATCCCACCTATATCCGGCATATGCCATTCAAACAAACCTGTGGCTGATGGATGATAAACTGGCACAGCTATTCAAGAAGTATGAAATACCGGTTGGAAGTAGTTTAGACGGTCCAAAAGAATTGAATGACAGACAAAGAGGAATAGGCTACTTTGATAAGACATTAAAAGGTTACGAGATAGCAAAAAAATATGGACTGCGCGTAAGCTTCATAAGCACATTCACAAATTACTCCATAAAACACAAAGAGGAAATATTTGAATTCTTCAAGGAAAACGGTTTAAACTTAAAAATTCATCCTGCTCTCCCCTCACTAAAAGATGACAACGGTGATGAATTTGCATTGGAACCAAAAGATTATGGGGAATTAATGTTATACCTTCTGGACCAATATTTGGATTTAGCAGATACAATAGAACTAAAAAACATTGACCACCTTTGTAAGGGAGTATTCATGAAAAAAGGTTTTGTATGCACATATGTTGACTGTATGGACAGTACATTTGCAATTGGACCTGATGGTAAGATATATCCATGTTACCGGTTTGTTGACATGCCTGAATATGAGATAGGTAATGTTAAGGATAAGCCAACCTATGAAGAATTAATGAACACAAAGGCTGAAAAACTATTACAGGAATACAAGGAATTTGTTAATGAAGATTGCAGGGAATGCAAACACATAGATTACTGTAGGGGTGGATGTCCATACAATGCATTGGCAGTTAGTGGTCATGAAGTTAAAAACGTTGATCCACATTGTGAAGCATATAAAATGATATTTGATAAAATTGATGAACTTATGAATCAAAAATTAGGATTCGCATTTGAAGAATTGGATCAAACGGTAGAAAAAGACTTTAACTTCACATTAAATGTTGGCTTTGAAAACATGCCAAAAGAAGGTAAAAAATTTACTGTAATGGATATTGCATTAAAATAAATTATATTTTTCTTTTTTTATCAATCTCTTTTTTTTTTAAAAAAGGAGTGTCCGACAAAATTATCTTTTTTTGTTGTTTAGTATTACTATTTTTTTAGATGTAATGATTTTATTTTTTATTATTTGTATTAATTATTTTATTACTTCTCATGATCCCTTTTTGATTACTTATCATGCTTGGATTATTTTTATATGTGATAATGTTATATAATATTATTATGGAATCATGATTTTATTTATGTAATTTAATATTTTGTTTTAAAATGTTTATTATAATAGATATTATATTATGGTTTTGTTTATTTGATTATTTTTTTTGGGGTGAATATAAAAAATTAAAATTATTATGAATAATGATTGTGTATATTTAACTCGGAGTTGTATTATTCGTGGTCTTTCGAAGAAGCAGTTTAATGTTTTGTGTGATGTTTCGTTGAGGCTTAATGATTTCGTGAAATTGTGCTATTGAAACAACGGGGTGTGTTGAGTCTTCTGATGGAAAACATTTTAGGAAAGTTAATTATAAGTCTGTGATTAGTAAAGTTAAAAAGGAATTTAAGGGTAAATTTTCTGGTGTTCAAGCTCATATTGCTGGT
>NZ_JAEELZ010000149.1 GCF_016282985.1 Methanosphaera sp. | reverse complement strand
TATTCCACCTTCAGTTCTTACAGGACTGTCAATAGTATGAATTACATCATAATCAATATCAGTTACTTCTGTTAAGTTTTCTTCAACTGTTTTTGAAGTACATGTTACACAGTCAGTGTGTAATAATGATTCTAAGTTTTTCATTACAGCTGGTATTCCACCAGCATTATCCACATCAATCATTCTGTTGTTACCACCAGGTCTGATACTGCAGATATATGGAACTTCATGACTTAATTTATCAAATAAGTCAATATTTACATCCAATCCACCAACTTCATGTGCTATAGCTGGTATGTGTAAGGTTGTATTAGTAGATCCACCTAATGCTAAATCAACCACAATAGCATTTTCAAATGACTCCTGAGTCATAACATCTGATGGTTTAATATCTTTTTCAATAAGACCAAAAATAGCTTTTGCTGATTTTCTTGCTATGTCAACTTTTTTATCACTTACAGCATGAGCTGTTGCACATCCAGGTAAACTCATACCAAGAGTTTCTGTTAAACAGGCCATAGTGTTTGCAGTGAATAATCCTGCACAAGAACCTGCTCCAGGACAAGCACATCTTTCAAGTTCATATAAATCTTCTTCAGACATTTTTCCAGATTGTGTTGCTCCAACTGCTTCTGTAACATTTATAAAATCAACAACTTCTCCATGGAATTTACCCGGCATCATAGGACCACCAGTAATAAATATGGTTGGAATATCCAATCTAGCAGCAGCCATTAACATTCCAGGTACTACTTTGTCACAGGTAGGCATACAAATTAAAGCATCAAATTGATGAGCCATAGCCATACTTTCAACTGTGTTAGCAATAATCTCTCTTGATGGTAATGAAAAATACATACCTTCGTGGTTCATTGCTATTCCATCACAAACAGCCATTGTGTTAAATTCAAATGGAACTCCACCTTCAGATCTAATTACTTCTTTGACATCTTGTACTAAATCTTTTAAGTGTATGTGTCCAGGTACAATATCAGTATAACTGTTTGCTATACCTATAAATGGTTTTTCCATATCTTCATCATTCAATCCACATGCTCTAAGTAATGAACGATGAGATGTTCTATTAATTCCTTTTTTAATATTGTCACTTCTCATAAAATCATATCCTTATAATAAAAATAAATAAAAATTTGGTTATTGAAACATAAAACAATTTTATCTTTTTTCAACATTATATAATATATATTATATTCATAATGACTAATAATATTTTATTTATATTATTAGATAAAAAAAATAATTAAAAAAAAATATTCGATAAAAAAAAGTTAAAAAAACATAAATATACTTTGAATAAATAATGATAAAAATACTAAAATAAATATATAAGTTTAAAGATAATATATATTGACTTGAAAAAGTTAATTTTGTTAAATTTATATCCACATATAAAAGGGCTCGTAGTCTAGTCAGGATTATGACGTGGGACTTCGGATCCCAAGATCGGGGGTTCAAATCCCCTCGGGCTCGTTTTTAACAAAATTTTTCTAAACCTATTTTTAAAAAAATTTAATTGATTTAACTATTGCTAAAAAATATTATATTATATTATCATTATTGATTAGAATATTGACATATTATGAAATGATTTATTAAATTATTAATTATATCCTATTTTATAATAGAAATAAGTTTAAAATGATTAAGTAAACTTAAAAAATACAATAAATATATTAAGTAAAAAAATCATATTATTAAAAAAGAACTTTTTTTGAGTATATATAATAATATAACTTTTTTTTAAGATAATTATCAAAGGAAACGATAATATGCCATATGATTTTAATTTAAAAACTAAAGATAATCACTTAATGATTGGAGAATTTGATGCTAATGATTTAGCTGAAGAATTTAAAACTCCATTATATGTAATTGATGAAGAAAAAGTTAGAAATAACTATAATAAATTATACACTGCATTCAGTAGTAAATATGAAGATTTACATATGTGTTATGCAGCAAAAGCTAACACAAGTTTAGCTGTATTAAAAATATTAGAAGATGAAGGAAGTTATATTGATGCAGTGAGTCCTGGTGAAATTTACACTGCTTTACTTGCAGGATTTACTCCTGATAGAATAGTTTTCACTGGAAACAATGTAACAACCGAAGAATTGGAATATGCTCATAAAACAGGAGTTACTTTAAACCTTGATAGTATTTCAGCATTGGAAAGATTAAGTACTATTGAAGGAACTGAAGGGAAAGAAATATCCATTAGAGTAAATCCTATGGTAGAAGCAGGTCATCATGAACACTGTATTACTGGTGGTCCAAAAAGTAAATTTGGAATTAGGGAAGATGAGGCAGTAGAAGTTTACCAAAAAGCTATTGATTTAGGATTTAAACCTATTGGTATGCATTCACATATAGGTTCTGAAATATTAGAATCTGAACCGTTTATGTTAGCTGTAGAAACAATGATGGACATTGCTGGAAAAGTTCATAAAGAAGTTGGAATTGACTTTAAATTCTTGGACTTCGGTGGTGGTTTCGGTATTCCTTATGAACCAGATGAAGAAGAATTAGATCTTGAAACATTCACAACTGACATTATTAAATTGTTCAGATCAAAACTTGAAGAATATGATATGGGAAGTCCTTCATTCTATATTGAACCTGGAAGATTCTTAGTAGGTAATTCTGAAGTGTTATTAACAAGAGTTAATACTATTAAAGAAAGTTACCGTAAATTTGCTGGTGTGGATTGTGGATTTGGTACTTTACAAAGACCAACAATGTATGGTTCTTACCACCATATTGTAGTAGCTAACAAAATGAATGAGGATAATGTTGAAGAAATTGATATTGCCGGAAACTTATGTGAAAGTGGAGATTTATTCGCTAGAGATAGACCTATGCCTAAACTTGAAGAAGGAGATCTTCTTGCAATATTAAATGCAGGTGCATATGCTTTCAGTATGGCTTCTCAATATAACTCAAGACCTAGACCTGCTGAAGTATTGGTTAATAAAGATGAAGTTGATGTAATTAGAAGAAGAGAAGAGTTCAGTGACTTATTTAATGGTCAAAAAATCCCAACAAGGTTATTAAAATGAGTATTGAAATAGAATTTACTAAAATGCATGCTCTTGGTAATGATTACATTGTTATCAATGAAACTACAGAAGAAGTTATACCTGAAGAACACAAAAATAAGATTAGTGAAGAAATTTCAACCAGAAGGTTTAATGTAGGTGCTGATGGTGTAATTTTTGCTTGTAAATCTGATAAAGCTGACGTTAGATTCCGTATATTCAATAGTGACGGTAGTGAAGCTGAAATGTGTGGAAATGGTATTCGTTGCTTAGCAAAATATGTTTTTGACAAAGGTATTGTTAAAAAAGAAACTATGCAAATAGAAACCATGGAGGATATTAAAGAAGCAAGACTTACTGTTGAAGATGATGAGGTTACCAGTATTGAAATTGATATGGGTAAAGGATTCTTTAAACCTGAAGATATTCCTGCTATAGCTCCTAGTGGAAATACTGAGGAATTTATTGATGAGGATATTGATGTTGAAGGTGAAATTATAAGGATGAGTTCCGTTAGTGTAGGTAACCCTCATGCTGTATGTTTTACTGATACCAACATAGAAGATATTAACCTTGATTTCTATGGTCCTCGTATTGAAACTCATGAAGCTTTCCCTGAAAAGGTGAATGTTCATTTTGTAAATATTGAAACTCCTGAAGAGATTAATATTTTAACATGGGAACGTGGTGCAGGATTTACATTTGCATGCGGTACAGGTACAACCAGTTGTGTTTTGTTAGGTTATAAAATGGGTTTACTTAATGAAAAGGTACATGCTCATTTATCCGGTGGGGATTTAGACATCACTATAACTGATCACACTGAATATCTTACAGCAACAATGAAAGGAGCTGCAGTTACAGTTTACGAAGCTACTATGAATGTTGAATTTTAATTCAACTTCAAATTTTTTTATAAAAGTGCATAAAAATGAGAAGAATAAAATATATTGATTTGAGTATTGCTTTGGTTAAGAGAATATTCCATCTTAGATTTATGGTTGCAGGTTGGACCAGAAAGTCTAAAATAATTGATAAGATAATTAAAAAGACTTTATTTGAACATGATGGTACATATTTCATACCTAGTAATCAGAGTGTCAAGAATATTTCTTCTCAAACAATTAGGATGGATTACGATATATCCAAACCTGATATGATTGTTATGCCCAGTGACATTATTAAGAGTGTAATTAATGAAGCTGATGACATTGTTATTATGAACAAATGTTTATGCAGAAATTCCACAGAGTGTACTGATTATCCAAGAGATTTAGGCTGTATATTTCTCGGAAAAACTACAAGAAAAATATCCAGAAGACATTGTAGGGAAGTTACACGTGAAGAAGCTATGGAACACATTGATAAGTGTGCAGAAGCTGGTTTAATTCATATTATGGGTAGAAATAAGATGGATTCTGTCTGGATGGGTGTTGGACCTAACGAAGAATTGTTGACTATATGTAATTGTTGTCCTTGCTGTTGTCTTTGGAGAGTATATCCTAATTTAAGTGATACTATTCAAAATGATTTCTATAAACTTCCGGGTGTATCTGTTCAGCTTGATGTTGATGATTGTGTTGGTTGTGGAAAATGTAAGGAAGTCTGTTTTGCCAAATGTATAACTATAGAAAATGGTAAAGCTAAAGTTGATGATGACATTTGTATAGGTTGTGGTCAGTGCAGTAATAATTGTCCTACTAATGCAATTAAGTTGATTTATGATAAAAAAGATGTTAACGGTGTGTTTGATAAGATTAATTCATTGGTTAACATTAAATCATGAAAAAACTAGACGTGTATTGCAAGTGTAAAAAAAAATAAAAAAAAATAATTATTTTGGATAATTATTCTTCATCCAAATCATAATTACGGTTGAAGTTTAAATCTCTTGTTTTGTAAATAGTTGCTCTTCTTAATTTGAGTAACTCTTTTTTCTTTTTATCAAAGTCTTCCATGGACTTGATATTTTCTTTAACGTAATCAAGTATTTCATCAACAACGGCTGTTTGATGTACCCAGTTACAGTCTTTACAGTTCCATACATTTTTATCTGTTATCCATTTACCCCCTGTTGATCCATCAGCACATGGATAAAACGGACAGTAACAGAATGTACAGCTTTCTTCATCATTATGACATGGGAAATATTCACAGTCAGTGTTTTGTCCTATCTGTATATCTCCATCAAAGAATCTTGCATAGAATTCTTCTGTTTGTTCAGGTAATTTTGCAGTCATTTTATATCCGCGTGGAGTAATCATTTTTCCTTTTTTGACATAGGTCATGGAGTTACCTACAATGATTGTTGTAGACATATGAATATCCTGGTCTTTCAATTCTTTTAGTTTACAGATTTGTGTTATTGTTTCTGTTCCTTCTGTTTTTACAATACCTACCGGTGTTTCAGGATTTCTGTTTTCCACTAATATATCACATGCTGTTTCAAATGGTATTGTTCTGGTTTTACTTTTTGGGTTGTAAAATGCAATTACCAAATCTGCTATTGCCGCATGTTTAATTTTCCTTTGAATTTCTTCTAAAGGAGTTAACAAATCACTTAAACTGATTATTGCAAGGTCATGTAAAGGTGCTCCCAATGCACTTGCTGAATATGTTGCTGCTGTTACTCCAGGTATTACTTCAAATTCCAAATCACTGTATTTATCAATTATCTGGAAGTATACGTTTGCCATTCCATAGATTCCCGGGTCTCCTGAACTTATAATTGCAACTTTTTTTCCTTCCTTTTCGAGTTCTATTGCAAGTTCCACTCTTTCCATTTCATCTCCCATACCTCTGCTTAACACTTCTTTACCTTCCAATAAATCCTGTATGTGTTCAAGGTAAGGATGGTATGCAATTATTACATCAGATTCTTTAATTTTATCTGCTGCTTTGAGAGTCATATGTTCTCTTTTAGATCCTATTCCAATTAAACTTATCATTTTATTTATTCCCCTAAAAAAAATATAATTTGTAAATAATACTCAATAAAAATTTAATCTTCAAAATGCGAATTGTATAGTATTATTCTCTGTGAATTATAATGTATTTTTTATTATATTTATATATTGATTTATAAAATCAGTAAAAAAATTAAATTAAATTTTAAAAAATAATAAAAAAAGAAGGATATAAATTATGCTCTTGTTTTTTGTTGATTATTTGAAGCAGATGTTACATTTTTATTATTGTCGTTTGTTTTGTTATTTGTATAATTCATTAAACTTTCAATAGATTGATTGGTATTTGAATTACCGTTTTGATTGTATAACACAATTCTTTCTTTAAGTGTAATTGATGTGGTATTAACCCTTACTTTTCCGGAAGAGTATACTTCACCGATAGCTGTAGCAGTAATACTGTAAGTTTGTTCCGGTAAAATTTGTATATATCCTCCGGAAGTTATTTGAGTATCTTTAGTGGCTAATGCAGTTATTGTTATGGTCTGGTTTCCCGTATCATCATTTGATATTTTCGCCGAAACCGAATTCAGATTAACACTTAAATTTGTTAGATTATTCAATACTAATGCAACACTTTCACTATTAGTAATGTTTAATGTATCCTGATCATTTAATTTTTTTTCACCTGTAACAGAAGAAACCAAATCAGAACCCTCATCCAACTGAACTGATAATAAATCTAAAGGATTTATTGGTTCGGATGAAATAAGAGTATAAGAAGCAAATAATCCTATTTCAAAAAATAGAATGATACCTAATATGAATAATAATATTTTTAATATTCTTGACATAATTCACCCTCCGATTTTTCCTAATTATTAAAATATATATTCTATATATTTTTAAGTAGATTATAATATATACATATTTTTAAAGCTTATCAAAAATATAATATTAATAATAAAAATAGTGAAGTTGATTTTCATGTCCAGTGATATAATTAAAAAATTCCAAGAGGTAAATTTATTATTAAATAACAATGCATATGCGGAAATTAAAGCTAATAATGACACTGATTATTTAATAAATGAATTGATAGAATATATTGAACAGAATGATAACGATCAATATATAATTACTACTAAAACCATAAGAGAGTATCAAAAACATGAAAGACAACGTATACATGAATCAGTAATAGAAAATCCGAAAACAAGGGAAATACGTAAAAATCAGGAAACGCCTTATGAAGTTACAATGGACATTACCAATAAATCATATACTGACGGAGATATTAAGGATTTAAATAAGTATTTCAACAGCAGATTTGAAAAACTTAAAAAGATTATACAGGAAAATCCTGAATACAATAAAGTTGAAGATTTAAAAAACACTAAAACAAATATAGATAATCTTCATGTGATTGGAATTGTAAACAATATTAATAACACAAAAAATGGTCATAAAATCATTGAAATAGAAGATCCGACAGGAACTGGTAGTGTAATCGTACTTAAAGATAATGAGGACTTACTTGAAAGCAGTCAAACCATTGTTAAAGATGAAGTTATCGGAATTACCGGAAGTACAAACGGAAACCTGATTCGTGCAGATGAAATTGCACATCCAAGCATACAAAGAAGAATTGTAGATAAACCTATGGATTTTTCCGTTGTATTTATTTCTGACGTTCACATAGGAAGTAAACAGTTTGATGAAGGGGCATTTAACAGATTTATTAAATGGATTAATGGAAACTATGGTTCTGAAGAACAACAGGACGTAGCTAATGATGTGAAATATTTGATTATCGGAGGAGACCTGGTTGATGGTATCGGAGTTTATCCTAACCAGGAAAAGGAATTGAAAATTAAGGATATATATGACCAGTATGATGAAGCTGCCAGACTTTTAGGAGATGTTACAGATATTCCTATAATCATTTCTCCAGGTAACCACGATGCAACCAGATTAGCAGAACCACAACCTGCATTGACTGAAAAATATGCTAAGGAATTATGTCATCAGAAAAATGTTGAAATGGTAAGTAATCCATCAATGATTAAACTGGATAACATTAATGTTCAGGTTTATCATGGACGTAGTTTTGATGATATTGTAATGGCATTGAATGGATATACTCATGCAGATACCGATAAAATAATGAAATTGCTGCTAGAAAAAAGACATTTAGCCCCTATTTATGGTGAAAGAACCCCATTAGCCAGTGAATTCGAAGATTACATGGTGATGGATGAAGTTCCTGACATATTACATACAGGTCATGTTCATATTAATTCTCACGTAAAATATAAAGGAATACATATGTTAAATTCAGGAACGTTCCAAAAACAGACAGAGTTCCAGAAAATTTATAACATTGTTCCTACTTATGGTCAGGTACCTGTTATTAAAAGAGGAACCATGCAACTTTTAGATTTTACGAATGATTGATTTTGGTGATATAATGGATAATAATATTATTGAAAAAATAGTTAAAACAGCACATCATATTTATGATAAAGAAATGATTTTAGGTAAAGCAGGAAATATAAGTATTCTTGATGAAAGTAAACAATTTATGTATATAACTGCATCAGGAACCGACTTTAAAAGTTTAAGTCATGAAGATGTTATAAAAGTTAACATAAATGATTTAAGTTACACATCTGTTGATAATAAAGTTCCTTCTATGGAAACTAATTTACATGTAGGTGTATATAAAAACAGATCTGATGTAAATAGTGTTGTTCATGTACATTCACCTTATGCAACAGCTTTTGCTTTCAGTAATAAAAAATTACGTCAATTAGAAGGTTTTGGTGAAATTACTGGAGAATATATAACTGAAGTTGATTATTATCCACCGGGAAGTAAAAAATTAGCTAAATATGCAAGTGATGCATTGAAAAATGAGGATAAAGTCTTATTGAAAGACCATGGGGTTATTACAGTAGGTAAAAATATTGATGAAGCTACACTACTATGTGAATACATAGAAGGAATAGCTAAAACTCAATATATTACTCATGTTCTTAATCTTTAACTGCTTCCAATTCACTTAAGATGTTCCAAATTAAAATTCTTGCATGAATTGGAATGTTTGGATCATTACTTATATCATCTAAAATTGAGATAACAGTACTGGCTTTAATTGTAGGTTCATCATCTTCTTTTGCTAAAAGAACTGTTGAATCTTCTGCTGCTTTTCTTATATTTCTTGGTACACTGTTATCATTGATTATTTGTGATAATATTTCAGTACAATTTGCAAATATTTCTTCATTATTCATTATGTCAGACATAAACTACACTCCCTTTAAAAAATTATTGTTAATGATTATCGATATTCTAATTAATAAAATAAATTAAATTTTTCAATACTAGTATATAATATTATAATATTTATGTTAATCATAATATAAAAAATAAATGTTTTTATAAATATCATGAAAAAATAAATTATTAAAAAATGATTTAATGAAAATAAAAAAAAGACATAGATTTCTAGTGTAAATAATTAATCTTTCAAACTTACAGCAATAGTTACACCATCATATGCAGTCTTTTTAAATATTAAATGGGAATCTTTTCCATTTGCAATAAGCGCCGTTGGTTCACAAACACCCTTAACACCAAACTGTTTCATAACAAAATCGGATTTGGAACATTCATCATTCTGATAAGATTTAATATCGTCCATAGGAATAATAATCAAATCTTTATTTAATTCATTGATATTATCAACAATACCCTTTTCATGTTCTTTAACATCTGCCGTGGCAAAAAAATCAATTCGTGAAACGGGAATTTCCAGGATGGAACATGCCTGATTTATAGCATTTTTTACTTTACTTGTTAAAATATCTTTTCTGGCACCTATTCCCATAACCATTTGCTTCGGTTTTAAAATAACTTCATGATCATCTATAACAGAAACGATAGAATCATAATCATCATCAAAATGAATAGAATAGGATTTGTTTACATTATCATCCAATATAAAAGAATATTTATGTGGCAAATACAGGTCAACTATATGATTATTTATTAAAGCTCTGTTAATAAATTTTATATTTTTAGGATTTTCCAAAGAACAGTAATAACGTTTTGCAATTGAATCTATACCTGTTTTATTATTAACATCAGTGGATGTTGTTATAACGGGTGTTGAATCAAGAATATTGGCAATTTTTAATGTTAAATCATTTGCTCCACCAAAATGTCCACTCAATAAACTGATTACAAAGTTTGCATTATCATCAATAAGTAAAACTGCAGGATCTGATAATTTAGAATTTACGTGAGGAGCTATGGATCTAATCATAATTCCGGATGCCATAATTCCAATGATACAATCATATTTATCAAATATGTCATTGATTGTAGATATAATATTTTTATGATATTGAGATACATTCAATATTAAAGGATTATCCTTTAAATTTTCAAACAAAATGTCTGATATCTCTTTTCCTTGATTTGTAACGGATAAAATTGCAATATTCATTTTTAAAACCTTAATTTATAATACTAAAAACATAATTATGAAGTAAATAATTACAATTGTTAAAATAAACAATATTGAAGTAACTTTAGTAATTTTAATAGCTTCTGAAATCTTTTCTTTAGTTAATTCATCTGTTCCATATCCTAACTCATATACTCCTTCTTTAATCAAAGTAATATTTAATGCTCCTGCTGTAGCAGCCATTGGATAACCACTGTTTGGACTTGGCGTCTTTAATGCAAATTTTTTCATTACATCATAAGACTGTTTGTAATCATATCTGAGTATAAATGATGATAATACCACATAATAACCTGTTAACCTGGCTGGAATATAATTTAAAATGTCATCTAATTTTGCAGGAAAACAACCTATGTTTATTAATTCTTTTGTTTTATATCCTAGCATAGCATCCATTGTATTTGAAACTCTGTATATTACAGCACCAATTATTCCAATTATAATACCAAATAATAAAGAAAGTATTGTCGTATAGAATAAAGGAGAAATAATGCTGTCAGTTATATTTTCTGTCAATGTTTCAATAGCTGCTGATGTTATTCGTGACTCTGTTAGTTCTGATGTATTTCTGCTTACAAGATATGACATGGATTTTCTTGCCTTTTCAATGTCTTCTTCAAGATCTTTTTGAATATTTCTTACTGATTCAATAAGAAAATTAATTGAAAATGTTGTTGACAATAATAATGAAGCAAATATAACAAATAGCCAAACATTGATATAAGCACATAATATTAACAGTGTTAAACTAATGAATGTGAAAACAGATACTGTTATCAAAATGGTCAGTAAACCTGAAAATTTAGTGTTTGGTAAATAATTTTTTAATTTATCAATCAGATTTCCCATTAAAATAACAGGATGAATTTTGTTTGGCACTTCACCAATGATCATATCAATTATTATTGAAATAACAATAATTGAAATGTTGTATACTAATGTTTCGTATGTCATTAATTTTAATTATATATATTAAAGTATATAATAGAGGTGTATTTCAACTGTAAAATTTGATTCAAAATTTTTTCGTTGAAATAGTGAGACATATATTTCAAGTGTAAAGTAAAATTGATTTTTTGAATAAAATAAATAGAGGTATATTTCAAGTGTAAAAAAATATAAGAAAAAAAATGATATAGATAGACATCAATTTCAAGTGTAATAAAAAATATTTTATTGGATAATAAAAGTATATACATA
The DNA here is from genome assembly GCF_016282985.1 of Methanosphaera sp. Taxonomy (GTDB): domain Archaea; phylum Methanobacteriota; class Methanobacteria; order Methanobacteriales; family Methanobacteriaceae; genus Methanosphaera. The sequence goes on along the minus strand of NZ_JAEELZ010000149.1, from coordinate 22,480 downwards.
AATTTCAAGTGTAATATTTTATAATAATAATATTTGAAGTAATAAAAAAATAAATAAAAGTATTATTGTATTACTTTTTTAATTGTTTTGAAAAATTATAAAAATAGAATATATAATAGTTATTTTTATCTAAATAAAGGATTATAATTATTTATTTAATATAATATTATATTATTATTATTATTTATTATTCTATATTATTATATTATTATTATTTTATTATTTTATTAATATATTTTATTTATTTTTATTTATTATTATATTATTTATTTTATTTTTAATTTTAACGTTTTTCTAATACTTTTTAGATGATATATTCATTTTTCTTTGGTTTCAATTTTTGTTTTTTCAAAAATTTCAGGGGGGTATACAATATAATTTTACACTTGAAATACACGTCCCTCTCTCTAAAGGTTTTTATATTATGTTAAATAATATAATATTATTTATTTTTCACTTGAAATATTATTATTACAAATATAATTTTATTTGAAATATAACTAGCGAGAGATTTTTATGAATATATTTGTAGAAATGAAAGAAAAACCAACAATCTTTAAATCAAAGGAATACTTAGATCATCGTTTTATTCCTGAAACTTTACCTCACAGGGATGAAAAAATTACATCAATTGCTAAATACTGGGTTGAAGCTCTAAGTAAAATTACACCACAAGATATCACAATATACGGTAAAACAGGTACAGGAAAAACTGCAGTTACATTATATGCTAAAAATCAACTTGAAGAAGTAGCTCAACAGAATAATCTTAATATAAGAATTGAATATATTCGTTGTACAGATTACAATACTGAATACCAAATTCTGGCTAAATTATGTCAATTATTAGGAAAACCAGTTCCTTTCAGAGGATGGACAAAAGCAGAAGTTGTTAACACATTCAGAAACTTGTTTAAAAGTAATTCATTAGGTGATGATTTAATACTTATTGTTATTCTTGACGAAATAGATGTTATATTAAAAAATGATGGGGATAACATTTTATATACTTTAACAAGAACTGATAATGTTTCTATTACATCAATAAGTAATTATGTTGATTTCAAACGTTTTATTAAACCTAAAGTTAAAAGCAGTTTAAGAGATAGAGAAATTGTTTTCCCTCCATATAATGCTCAACAATTAGTTGATATTCTTCAAGAACGTTCAAAATTATCTTTTAATGAAGGAGCAATTTCAGATGGAGTTATTAGTTTATGTTCAGCATTAGCAGCTAAAGAAGAAGGAGATGCACGTTATGCATTGGATTTATTAAAAACTTCTGGTGAAATAGCTGATGAAAAGGAATCTGATGTAATCCTTGAAGAATATGTTAAAGAGGCTAAAGATCGTATTGAACATAATAAAATTATTGACATAGTAATGACTTTACCTATACAACAACAAAAAGTATTGGAAGCTATAACTATTTTAACTCAGAAAAAAGAAGAAATTACTTCAGGTTTATTATATGAAGTATATCAGGATCTTGCTAAAAATGATAAAGTATCATACAGAAGATTGTTTGATTTTATAAATGAACTGGAAATGTTAGGTTTAATTTCTGCAAATACAATTTCAAGGGGAAGAGGAAGAGGAAGAACAAATATTATTACTCTTCAATGTGACACGGATTTAATTGACAAAGCTTTAATGTACAAAAATTAATTCTTTTTTTTATTTTTTTATTACTGAATCCAATATTGCCATTCTTACAGGAACTCCATAAAATGCCTGTTTGAAATACATGGCATTATCCAATGAGTCAACATCAAAGTCTATTTCATCAACTCTTGGTAAAGGATGCATTAAAATAATATCAGTTCCTTCAATATTTGATTTTTTAAGAGTATATTGACCTTTAACTTTTAAGTATTCCTTTGGATCCGGAAATCTTTCTTTCTGTATTCTGGTCATGTATAAAACATCAATATCATCTAAATTATCAAGCAATGTTGATTTCTGAGTAAATTTACAATTCATCTTTGTTAAATCATTAATTATTTCTGAAGGCATTTGTAACTCTTCAGGAGCAATAAATATCATTTCAATGTTAAACATTGCAAGTGCATAAACTAAACTGTGTACAGTTCGTCCATATTTTAAATCACCCACCAATGCTATTTTTAAATTATTTAAATTGCCTCTTGTTCTTTTGATGGTATATAAATCAAGTAATGTCTGACTAGGATGTTGACCTGCACCATCACCTGCATTTATTACAGGTACGTCAACATTATCTGCTATAAAACGAGCAGCTCCTTCCATGTCATGTCTGATAACTAATGCATCAGTATACTGTGCTATTATCTGTGCTGTGTCATATAATACTTCACCTTTCTGTACGCTTGTTCCCTGTTTTTGACCAAAACCTATGACATCCCCACCTAACCTTTTCATAGCAGTTTCAAAAGATAATCTAGTACGAGTTGAAGGTTCATAAAACATAACACCTAAAAGTTTTCCATCTTTTTCATGACAGACTTTTTCACTTCTGGCAATAGGTTCCATTTTTTCAGCTTTTTTTAATATGTACTCTACATCATTTTTACTAAAATCTCTAATTGAAATAATATTCTCTAAATTGAAACTCATCAAAATCATCTCACTACATTTTTCTTGCAAAAGTAATATAACCAGTATGACCAGCCATTCGACTATTAGGTCTGGTTTTATTATTTTTTATTTCTATTTCTCTAACATTACCTTCCCGAATAGTAATATGTTTAAATCCTGTTTTTCCAAGAACCTTATTTACTATTTGGAACTGTTCGACATAAGGAGTATAAACTGCAATAAAACCACCCGTCTTTAAAATTCTGTATGCATCTTCAATCACTTCATATGGTTTAGGTAAATCCAAGAAAACTAAATCAATGCTATGATCTTCTTCTTTAAAACCTTCAGTCACATCCTGATTATATAAAGTAATATTATCAAAATCAGTTCCATCAATGTTCTTTTTAATTATTTCTACAAAATCTTCTCTTATTTCATAGCTATAAACATGACCTTTTGGACCTATAATATTAGCAAAAAATAGTAGACTACTTCCAGCACCAGTACCCGATTCAACTATTTTACTACCGTATCCAATACCAGTAAAACCGGTAACCAACCCTAAATCCTGTGGCAATATTATAGAACAGTTTCTTTTCATTAATTCTATGTAATCATTTATGTTAGGTTCAATGACAGTATATTTTTTTCCCAAATGTGTTTCAAGAACATCTCCAACATTTGCATTTTTTATATCTTCCTCTGGAATTACACCTTTTTCCGTGTGAAATTCCTTATCATGTACCACATATTTTCTATTTTTACGGTCTACTATTATCTTCATATTATCCCTTATTTATATATTAAACTTTTTTCTAAATATTTATTCTTTAAATTCTCTGTTTGTCACGTCAATAATATTAGTTGCAGTCTTTTCACCTATACCTTCAACTTCTTTTAATTCTTTCTTTGAAGCGTTAACAACGTTTTTTACAGTTTTGAAATGAGTTAATAATTTCTTTGCAGATACAGGACCAATACCTGGTAAACTTTCAGTAATAAATAATTGTTGTTCAGGTAATGTTACAGGTTTTGTCTGTGTTCTAACGCTAACAGGTTTTTTATTATCTTTTTCCTGTTCTCTGATAGCAATTCTTTTAATCATAAATGCCGTGTCAGTTTCATTTTGAGTTTGAATGATAGGTATTCTGAAATCAATTGCTATAGCTGTCAATGCACCTCTTATAGCATTCGGATGAAGGAATGTATGATAAATGTTTTCCCCTTCAATAATCATCAATGGTTTTCTACAATTATTCACTAATTCTTTTGCTTGTTGATATAATCTTTTATCAGTAATTGATTTACTGAAATCTTCCACAGTTTTTCTTTCAATAATGATATCATCAGTTATCTGATAATCACCAACTGTCATTGTTTTAACATTTATTTTACAATTTATCTTATCAAGTTCTCTCATCATATTTGAATTTTTTTCACGATAATCAACATATATTTCTACTTCTGCATTGTCTTCCGTTGTTAGCGTGTTTGGATTATATGATGTTACATCTTCCTTGTCGGCAATATTATTATCTAAAGTAATGTTTTCCTTTCTATACGAATTATAAACATTACTTCTCATAGCTCTTTCTTTTCTCTGACTAGACCAGTAATAAGATTCATCAAGTGTTCCCTTAGTCATTAAAATAAACATTTCACCTTCATGTTTACGTCCTGTACGACCTTTTCTCTGAATCATTCTAATTTCTGATGGTACTGGTTCATAAAGGATTACATAATCAACAGCAGGTATGTCAATACCCTCTTCAGCAACACTAGTAGATATTAAGACATTATAATCATCATGCTTAAACGAATCAATGGTTTCAATCTGTTTTTTCTGACTTAATCCTTTATCGTTATCTCGTGAAGCTTGTCCATAAAATCTTAAAGATTTAATTTTATGTTTTTCACAATTTTCATAAATTGTTTTTGTCGTATCTCTGAATTGACTAAATACAATGATTTTATTTTCCTTATCCTGTTTGATTAATTCTTGAATCAGTTCAATTAAACGAATCATTTTTGGATGATCTATACCTTTATCTAAATATTTTCGTGTTAGAAGTACTGCTTTATTAAATTTATAATCATTTTTCAATGATTTTGCTGCTTTTGTTTTTTTCTTTTCCAGTTTATTGAAATAATTATTTAATGTTTTAATACTTTGAGTTTCTAACAACTCTTGTGAATGCATGATATTAATTACTTCTGTTAGAATTGAAATTCCAGTGAAATATTCTTTTTTAGGCATACTGGATGAGGCTATTTTTTGTTGTAATCTTGATTGTTCTACTAAAATCTCTTTTTTTGAAGGTTTTGCAATAGAATCAATAATACCTAATTTTTTAAGAGTTTTTAATCTTATTTTCAATGTTTCTGAGATTAAATCTTTAATTTCTTGGAGTTCCGGTGTTAATTTTACTTTTATCCATTTTGTTTGCACCTGGTTGAAATATGGTGCAACATCAGGATCATCTTCACTTTTTATAATAATTTCATTGACATAAATATTCTTTGATACTTCCTTAATTTTGCTTTTTTCCCATCCAGGACTTGCAGTTAAACCAAGAATTAACTGATTTTTTGCTTGTTGCACATATTTTTGTGCCAAATAAACATAAGAATAAGAACCAACAGCATGATGGCATTCATCAAATATTACAAGTGAAACATCCTTAAAATCATATTCTCTTGAAATAATATCTGATTCAACTGTTTGTGGAGTAGCACATATAACCTGATTTTCATTCCAAAGTTTTTTCCTGTCACTCGGTTTATCATTACCTGTTAAACTGGCTACACTTGTACTCAAAAAATTTCTAAAACTTTTTTCATGTTGTAAAGTTAATGGTTTACTAGGAGCTAAAATAAGAATTTTACTGTTTTCATAGTTTTTTAATCTTTCAGCAGACACTAATGCAGCAATTACAGTTTTTCCCATAGCTGTAGGAGCTATAATCATAGTGTTTCCTTTTTTTAAAACACTCATAGCTAAATTTTGCTGATAAAGTCTACCTTCTATAGTGTCTTTGTTTAAATATTCATGTTCTATAAAATTATTCATACTATTATAATTTATGTCAAATCATTGTATTAAGTAATGTGTTATATAATAATAATCAGAATATTTTTTTTTATTTAATTATTGATTTATTTCTTAAAAAAATTAAATTACTAAAATAATTTTCATATAATTCTTATTTACTTTTTTTAAAAAAATAATTAAATTCATTCCTTTTAGTATATTATTTATTGAGTTCTAAAATAGCTTAATTGTATATTTTTGTAAATATATATCTACTTAAGATATATATACAACTTAAGATAATATCAAAACAGTCTTTATTATTTTTTGTTAGATTATTATTTGATTGAAAAAAATAATTATTTTTTAATATAAAGTGATTTAAATGAGATTAATGAATTTTCAAAAAATCAATACAAATGAATTACAAATGATTGTTCATTATATTGGATTTATAATAATATGTATTGCTTCATTTATGGTAATACCAATAATTGTTTCCCGGATATATAATGACAATATATTATATTTTAATTCATTTATAATATCAACTATAATCTCTTTAATCATAGGATTATTATTATTTTACAAATTTAACTCTAATAATTTGTATAATTTATCATTAAAAGGTTCTCTGATTTTGGTACTTTCTATATGGATAATTTCAGCATTTTTTTGTGCTTTACCATTTATAATTTCTGGTGATTTATCTTTTATTGATGCATATTTTGAAAGTATGTCTGGAATTACTTCAACTGGTTTTACTATGTATGCCAGTGTTCCTGTGGCTTATTCTATTAGACTTTGGAGAAGTTTGCTTCAGTGGTTTGGAGGATTAGGAATTATTTTCTTGCTATTAGTACTTCTTCCATCAATTGTTAGTTTAAAAAGATTATATTTTGCTGAAGGAAAAACAGAACAAATGACACCGAATATAAGACATACTTCAGTTATTTTTATTAAATTATATACTTTTTTAACAATAATTGCTATTTCATTATATTTATTGGTTGGATTAGACATTTTTAACGCTGTATGTTATACCTTTTCTGGTTTAGGTACTGGTGGTTTTGTTTCAGATCCGAATAATTTAAATGATTTTTCAAATCCTTTGTTTCAAATAGTTACCATAATTATAATGATTATGGGAGGTACCAATTTCATTTTACATTATAATTTGATGAAGGGAAACTTGAGAAATTTTTATAAGGATATCGAAATAAGGTATTTGTTTATATTTATATTATTAGCAACAATACTTGTCATGGTAAATTTATATCAAAATAATATGTATAATCATGATTTATTAGTTATATTTAGAAATGCGTTGTTCCAGGTTGTATCAATATTAACTTCTACCGGATTTCAGTCTACTGATATAAACAATTGGCCTGCTTTAAGTTATCATGTACTAATAATTTTAATGTTTATTGGAGGTTCTGTTTGTTCAACAGCAAGTGGTATTAAAATATATAATATTGCTATTATATTAAAATCTATCTGGTGGGAGCTTCAATCAATATTTTTACCTAAAAATATAATAGTTTTCAGAAAAGTTTTCCATGATAACAGGGAAATAACAGTATCCAATGATTCATTAAAACAAATATTTACATTTATATCTGCATATTTGTTATTGTTTGTAATAAGTACTGTAATTGTATTATTCTTCTGTAATGATTTTAAAATAGCTGTAGCAATCGTTGCAGGTTCAATTGGTAATACAGGATTGGGTCCAAGTTATATAAATACTTCAATTCCATTACTGGTTAAAATTGTGTTATTGTTTGATTTTTTAGCTGGAAGAATCGGTTTATGGCCTGCTTTATTACCATTATTTTTTGTAATTGAAGAAATAAATGAAAAAATTAAAGAAAATTAAAATTTAACTATTTTAAATAGAAAAAGAGAAAAAAGTAAATATGAAAAATTGATTTTGTAAATCAATTTATTTTTTTTTAAACTAATTATGAGATTAGTTTTATTAGGTTTTCCACAGTATCATAAACAACATCTAATTTACACATATTTGGTACATAATTAGCTGCCTTTGCTGAATTAACTCCGATAACTTCATAATCCAGTTCTTCTACTGGTGCTACCACCATACAAGTATCAGAAACTATTTTTCCACCTGCAGCTTCAATAATGTCTAAATATCCACATTGTTTACTTATGGCTTTAATTGCTTGGGATGTACAAATCCATAAATCTTTTTTAAGTTTTTTACCTTTAACTAATGTGGCAACTTTTTGTATTTCACTAATTGAAGCATGTGGACAACCAAGACATACTAAATCAGGTATTTTATCCGTTGTACTTAATCCATCCAAGGATTCTTTGATAATTTCAGAATCTATGTTAATAACTTCCGTTTCATTAAATGTTTCATGATTCTTAGCAAATTCAGCTTCAGGGGTAACATTTTCTACATGATAAATACTTACAGCTCCGCTTGAAGCTAATGCAGCACCTAATGTTTTTAAATTATTACGTCCAGGATTACTATTTAATCTGAAATATGGATTTTTATCGTTAACAATTTGTCCAACATAATAACCTAAAGCACCAATTTCTGCTTCTGTAGTAAAATCATAATCAACATCAAATATCATATCAGCTTTTCTATTATCCGTAATGTGATTTCCATAGTATGGTGTTCTTCCAACAATTGCTGCAAGTAATGCACTTGGTCCGCCTTCCCTGTTACTTTTTGCACCTATAACACTATTTACATAGCAAACTGCAGAAGATTCACTCCAAGCTACATGCTCATGTAATAATGGAGTGTTACCTATTAAATATGGTGTACAGGTACATGTGCTCATTACACCTATACTTTCATAACCTTTGATGATATCAATTTGTTTTTTAGTAAATTCTTCACTAAAACCAAGTTCTTTCCAGTTTTCTATGTCAACTCCAGCCGGATTAAGCATAGTTTCCAGTTCCACATCAGCTTTTTTGCCTAAATCTACAACAAAATCTAATCCAGCATCACCAATTGTTTTATATGAAACTCCAGATACTTGTGCAGATGTAATAGGAACCATTTTTTCAGCATTATATATTTTACCTAAACTAACAAGGATTTCCATACATTCAGCTTTACCTTCCCCATATTCACCATTATACATATCTTCTTCATATTTTGTAAGTTGCATATTTATCACTTCAATTGTTTATTTGATATTCTACCATTTCATTAACTAAATGAATAAAATTATCTTTTTGATCAAAAGGTATAGTTGCTCCAGCAGCAATATTGTGGCCACCACCGGATCCATTAAAGTTATTTGATGCTTGATTCATAATAACTCCTAAATTAACTCCTTTTTCAACCATATTATCAGTTGTTCTTGATGATACTTTAATTAAATTATCCATCTTCATTAAACTTAATATTGGTTTATCTGGTAATATACCTAATTCAATACCTATACTACTTACAGCTGCGGCAATTTGTTTTTGTTCCTTATCTTCTGTATAAATATATTGAATGTTTTCTTCCTGGATACTACCTTCTCTTTTTATCCATTCAATTCCATTTTGCATATTACTACTGTATTTGGATAATAATGATTCTGCAAAGTCCATCTGATTATATTTACCTAATTCAATACTTATGGCAGCAGTATATTCTTTATTTTTACCACACGCATTTAATAAATTAGCATATTCCTCCACATTAGTTAATTCTCTTCTAATATTCGGAATAGTATATACTTCTCCATAAATATCTTCATTTATTGATGTTAACTCATTTTTCAGTGTTTCATATTCTTCACTGGTTAATTGATGTAATAACTTATCTTTAGGTATGTTGTGTTTATCCAAAAAGTCATTTGTTTCATCAACAAAACCGGATAGTCCTTTAATAACTGGTGTATATGTGTATGCTATTGATTTATGTAATGGCTGAGTATTTGAATAAGCTAATTTTAATTCATTTTTAACTTCCATAGTTTTATGTTCTAAAGCTTCATCTAAAATTAGTTTATTAATTCCTTGTGGACCATTTTTTAGTTGCATATCTCCACATGCACCTGTTAATGCAAGACCTGCCAATTCATAATATCCATAGTCATGTACAGATAAATATGACAGTCCTGAACCACTAACTTCTTTGGTTCCATCAACATTAAATATATGAGGATTTACATGAACAATCTTTTTATAATCAACTTGCATTTCCGGGTCAACATCTTCAGGAAATTGATGATGGTCAGCAATGATTACATCACCACTTAATTTAGAAATGCTTTCAAGATTTCCACTTCCCATATCTGAGAAAATAAATAGTTTATAACGAGATTTAGTAAGTTCTTTTACATTACTGTCTCTTAGTCTTGGTAATATAGTAATATGGAATTTACCCCCTGCTTTTGATATTGCATTAGCGAATATTCCAGCAGAGGTTAATCCATCAGCATCATTGTGAGAGATTATTCTCACAACATGCTGGTTATCAATATGTGATTTTAATAAATCACAAGCTTCATCAGCCCTATTTAACAAGGAGAGCTGCTGTTTTTGGATCATATCTCCATCCTTCAGGAAGAACATTGTTTCTAGTGTAGTATTTTACTAATCTTCTGATTTTTGATTCGATAATCATTAATCCTCTTTTAGAGTGTAAATCTTTAGGATTTTCTTCTAAATGTTCTCTGATGTTTACTGCTCTTTTGATTAAGTTTAATAAGTCTTCTGGGTATTCAAATTCAGTTCCGTTGTCTTTTAAAATTTCTGTAATTTTTGCTCCGAGAACTGTTTTTGTACTAGGAATTCCGTATTGGTCTCTTAAGATAATACCAATTTGACTTGTACTTTGTCCTTCTCTGTGTAATTTCACGATTAATTCTACAATTTCTTCTTCGGTCATTTCTAACCATTCAGGTTTTTCTGCCATAAAAAATTCTCCTATTATTTATTTAGTATTTTATATTATATTCTAAAAAAATTATTATTTACGTATAATATAACAAATTAAGATTCACTTTCTGAATACCATTTAGCAAATTTTTCCATTGATATTCTTCTGTGTGAACATTCGTTTTTTTCATCAGTAGTAAGTTCTCCAAATGTTTTATCATATTTTTCAACATAAAATAGTGGATCATAAGCAAATCCGTTAGAACCTTTTTCTTCTGATAAAATTTCACCAGCAACAGTGCCTAAAAAAGTCTTGGGTTCACATTTGGGTTTACAATAACCAATACATGACCTGAATTCGGCGTATCTGTCCTGTTCATCTTCTAATAATTTAATTATACCCTTATTGGTTATAGTATCCTGTACATAAGATGAATAAGTTCCAGGAAAATCATTAAGGGATCGTATAAATAGGCCTGTATCATCTACTATAACTGGTTTTTGAAGTAATTCTGCAACATATTTAGCTCCATAAGCTGCTACCTCTTCAATTGAGCCTTGAATTTCAGGATAACCTGGATTTTCATGGTCAACTTCTATACCAAATTTTTCGAAAATACCTCTTGCCTCTTTAACTTTATGTTCGTTACCAGTAATAAATGTTACTCTCATTTTTATCATTAATATATATTGAAAAACTAGTACAAAAAAATTATGTAAAAAAAATGTATAAGTAAGGAGGTTATTTTTAAATTATTATCCGAAAACTTTAGCTGTGAGTTCTTCGAGTTTTGCAAGGTATTCTTCAGGAGTAATTCCTTTGAGGTAAGCATATAATACACTTCCACCAGCACCTACTCCTTCTTTAACGGAACCTTGTGCAAATGCTGCTAATCCTGGGTTGCTTGAATTTTCCATTTTAGGGTCAGCTGCATATACTGCTATGTCTCCAATTTGGTTTACAATATCTAAAATATTGGATGTTTCATCATTTGCAACATATACTGTAGTTGCTATTGCAATGTTTGAGAAGTCAAAGTCAGGTTTGATTGCTTTAATTGTAGCAAGTACTGCTGTCATTTGTGTTCCACCTGCAAGTGTTACTGGTACTGAACTACCAATAGCTAAACCAGCAGCTGCTATGATTGTTGGATCTCCTGCAATTTCTACTGCTTTAAATGCATCATCTTTTAAGTCACCTGGTTTAACATTGTTTTTTTCTAATGCTGCATTTACAACGCTTGTTTTTAGTTCATGAGGATTGTGCATCATACATCCACTTACTTTACCTTCCACATCATAACCTAATGCTGTGAGTACTCCTTGAGCTGTTGTGGTACCTGCCGGTGTTGATTCTCCAATCATTAAATGGTCAGATAATTGTGATAATAATTTACCGGTTTCTACTGCATTACAATAGATTTCTTTAGGATTTGGAACTCCTTTACCTTCTCTTAAGTCTCCACCCGGTTGACCATTTAAACTAATGAATGATGTTTTAGGGTCTACTTCTAGACCTGCACTGATTGCTACAAATGGCATGTTTAATAGTTCATATGTTGTTTTAGTTAAAAGTCCTGGTGTAGGTGCAGGTACTTCATCAGATTCTGTTACTGCAATTTCCGGAAGACTTAATGCTTCATTTCTTAACATTAATTCTACATCTAATGCTGGTGTGTATGGTGTCATTTCTGGGGATCCACCTGCTCCACTTATACCTTCAATTTTTGAAACTGCTGTGTTACCTAGTACACATGCGAATACCATGTTTTCTGATTTTTCTAAGTCTTTAAGTACTTTATCTGATCCGAATATTTTTACGTTGTCTACCATTTTGTATTCCTCGATTTTTTTTAACAAATATAATATTAATTATTTAATTCAAATATATTAATAATTGTGAATAAAAATTAAAAAATACTTGATTTAACGGTCTTATAATTAAGAAAATTTGACAAAGGGGTTTTTTTGTGATTTGTTTAGGGATAGAAGGAACAGCAGAGAAAACGGGGATTGGAATAGTGGATTCTGAAGGTAATATATTAGCAACATGTGGTGATCAGTTATATCCTGAAGTGGGTGGTATTCATCCTAGGGAAGCAGCTAATTTTCATGCAGAGCATATTGTTCCATTAATTAAAGATGCATTAATTGAATCAAATTTAACATTGAATGATATTGATTTGGTATCTTTTTCTAAAGGACCTGGCTTAGGTCCGGCATTAAGAACTGTAGCTACAGCAGCCAGAAGTTTATCTCAAAATATTAATGTTCCATTAATTGGTGTAAATCATTGTATTGGACATGTTGAAATAGGAAAACTTACAACAGGGGCTAAAGATCCTGTTACATTATACACCAGTGGAGGTAACACTCAGATTATAAGTTATGAAACTGGACGTTATAGAATCATTGGTGAAACATTGGATATTGCAATAGGCAATTGTTTAGATCAATTTTCAAGAGATGTAGGGTTAGGTCATCCTGGTGGACCAATTGTTGAAAAGCATGCTCAAAATACTGATGAAACAGTTGAACTTCCATATATAGTTAAAGGAATGGATTTATCTTTTTCAGGAATACTTACAAGTGCAATTAACAAATATAAACAGGGAATAGATTTGGATGTAATATGTAATAGTTTCCAGGAAACCTGTTTTGCAATGTTATGTGAAGTAACTGAAAGAGCACTAAGTTACACTGGAAAGGACGAAGTATTGTTGTGTGGTGGAGTAGCAGCAAATAAAAAACTTAGAGAAATGTTAAAACAGATGTGTGATGAACATTATGTGGACTTTTATATGCCTCCTATGAAATATTGTGGAGATAATGGTTCAATGATTGCAAGATTGGGATTGTTATCCTATGATGAAAAAATTACGGGAATTAAAAATAGTTACATTAATCCAAAATATAGGACTGATCAGGTTGAAGTAACTTGGATTAATGAAAAACCAGAACATAACATATCATTACCTGATAATATCAAACACAAAGGAGCAGAAGCTGATATTATTGAAACAATGTGGGATAATAAGGAATCCATAATAAAAAACAGAATATCTAAAAATTACAGAACAAAAGAATTAGATGATAAATTAAGATTGGAAAGGACTAAAGAGGAAGCTAAACTAATTTATGAAGCTAAAAAGTATAATGTCAATACACCCTTTATTTACTCTATTGATTTAGAAAATTATAATATTATTATGGAAAAAGTGGATGCAATACAATTACAGGAGAAAATAGAAAAATCAAACGTTAATGAATTGGAAAAATTAGTTAATGATATAGGATTAATGGTTAGAAACATGCATGATGGTGAGATTATACATGGTGATTTAACTCCAGCCAATATTTTAGTTAAGGATGACCTTCCTATATTAATTGATTTTGGTTTAGGAAAGTATAGTAATCTTCTTGAAGATAAAGGTACTGATTTACTTGTATTTAAAAAATCTTTAAAAACCATTATTCCTGAAGAATCTGATAAATTATTCGGATGGTTTTTAGATGGATATGATAATAAAGAAATAGTTAAAAAAATAGATGAAATTGAAAAAAGAGGAAGATACCTCTAATTACTTTTTTTTTATAAGATTATGGATAAGATTAAAGTTACTGCTCCAACTATCCAACAGTAATAAGCAAATATATCTAAACTCCAACCTTTAATCATTTTCATGAGTAATTTTATTGCAAGATATCCAAATACTACAGATGAAATAAATCCTGCTAATATTACTCCAAATGAAATATCAATCGTTGCAATATCTTTTATCTGAATTAATCCTGCGCCGACTACTGCTGGTACTGAAAGTAAGAAACTATAACGGGCAGCATATTCTCTTTCAAGACCTAAACATAATCCTGATGCAATTGTTGAACCGGATCTGGAAATTCCAGGCAATACTGCCAATCCTTGACAAATACCTATTATAATGGATTGTGTAAATGACATATCTTTTTCTGTAATTTTTCCTGATGAATGTCTTTCAGAGTAATATAGTATTAAACCTGTAATTATTAGGAAAAATCCAACAAATATTGTTCCTCTGAATATTGTTTCAATAGCATCCTTAAGTAATAATCCAATAATAGCTGTTGGTATGGAACCTACTATAATTAACCATGCAAAACGTTTTTCAGGAACTAATTTTAATTCTCTTTTAAATACATCAAAACCTTCAGTAAGATCTATTAAACTTAGTATGAAACCTTTTATCAAGTTTATAATATCTTTCCAGAAAAATGAAAAAATTGCTATTAAAGTTCCAATATGAAGTACTGTATCAAATGCTAGACCTGTTTCTACTCCAAGTAAGTTTGGAATCAGTGCAAGATGTCCTGAACTACTAATAGGTAAAAATTCACTTAATCCTTGAACAGCACCTAAAATAATAGCGCTTAGAATGTCTAACAAATAATCACCTCTGATTATATATGTTATTTTTAATTTAAGAAAAAAATAGTGAAAGGATGGTTATATAAAGTCTAACCAACCATATTTGTCTTCTACTTTGTTGTTAATAATATCAAATAAATTATCTTGTAATTTTTTGGTAATAGGTCCACGTTTACCTTCACCAATTGTTATTTGATCTACTGATCTAATTGGAGATAATTCTGCAGCTGTACCTGTGAAGAATAATTCGTCTGCAGTATAAACTCTTTCCCTAGGGATACGTTCTTCTCTAACTTCAAATCCTAAGTCTTGAGCTACTTGAATAACAGTGTTTCTGGTAATTCCGTTTAATACTGAAGAACCAATATCTGGAGTGTATATAACATCATCTTCAATCATAAATAAGTTTTCTCCAGATCCTTCACCGATATCTCCGTTATAATTTAATACAATACTTTCACTGTAACCATTAGCTACGGATTCCATTTTAGCTAATTGGGAGTTCATATAATTAGAACCTGCTTTAGCCATGTTAGGCATGGTGTCTGGTGCCATTTTTCTCCATGTTGAAGTACATATGTCAATTCCTTGTTCTAAAGCATCTTCTCCCAAGTATTGTCCCCATTCCCAAACTGCAACTACTGTTTCTACAGGACAGTTTAATGGGTATACACCAAGTTCTTTATAACCTCTAAATGCAATTGGTCTTACATAACATGATTTAAGGTCATTTTCTTTGATTGTTTCTTTTACTGCATCACATAACTCATCTAATGTGTATGGGATGTCCATTCTGTAAACTTTTGCTGAGTTAAGTAATCTTTTCATATGATCTTTAAGTCTGAATACTGCTGGTCCTTTTTCGGTATCATAGCATCTTAAACCTTCAAATACACTAGAACCGTAATGTACTACGTGTGATAATACGTGAATTTGTGCATCTTTCCAGTCTACTAATTCTCCGTTAAACCATATTTTTCCTGATTCATCGAATGCCATTTTAATAATTCCTATTTTTTTATATAATATTATGTCTCTTTTTTATTCTATTTAAGATTTATAATAGTATTTTTTAATTTATCTCATTTTTTAGATATTTAATTTGATTTATAGAAACCTTTATATACTATAATAAATATACTATAGTATAGTCTGACATAAAGACTTATTTATTTTATTAGGGCTGGTGGTCTAGGGGTATGATACCTCCCTTACAAGGAGGGGATCAGGAGTTCAAATCTCCTCCGGCCCATTTTAAACATTAATTAAATCTATTTTTCTTGTTAATTACTTTTGGCTTCTTTTTTTAACGAAAATTTACTTATAACATATAAGTTATAACTTATAAGTAATAAGTTATTATCTTTAGTATATATTATTTAATTCAGAAAAATTTAAAAAAAATAGAGGTTAGGGAGAGAATATATTTAAATTGTCAATGTTACAATAGAAATAATTATTGAAATAAAGAATATAATACTTCCTTTAAATAAAAGTTCTGATAAATTTCTTTCTACCAACAACAATCCACCATAACAGACAATAGCACTGGTAACTATTTTACCAAGACCAGTATATCTGCCCACTGTAATTCTATTAAATATCAATGAAATTAAAGTAGCAACAATCAGTAGTACGATTAAATATACAATTATATTATTTTTAAAGAATTCTAAAGATTTATCAACATCTACTGCCGGTAATTTATCTTTAATATTAATGGCTCTAGTAGTGGTGTTATCTAAATAACTTCTTGGTTGATATGAAGGACTTTGATATTGGTTTAAACTACTATTGCTTCTATTACTTCTACTAAATCGTCCTGATAAAATTGCATGAGAATTATTTCCTCTATTAGGATTTAAACTTGCAGGTCTTGATGAACTTTCATAGTAATATTCATCGTAATCGAAATCATCTTCATCTACTGCAGGTTCTGAAACAACTCTTTGTTTTTTAGAATAATTCTGAGCTATTTTCATTAGACCTTTCTTATCAACTAATTTAATATTTCTTTTCTGAGCATAAACTGCTGCTCCATGTGTAAATCTACTTGTAGTAAATATTAATATTTTTGAAGCATTTACAGCTTTAGCTGCAGTTTCCATATCTTTTAATACATCTAACCCAACAGTCCATGGTTCTTCATAGTTTTTACATGCAGCAACTACTCCTACTTCACCTACTGAAGTTTCGAGAGTTCCATATATGTCAATAACTTGATTATCAATTGGATAGTTTGTTGTAGTTTTAAAACCACTATCTTCCATAATAGTGGCAATAAACTTTATTAATCGTTCTTTTTCCAATATTCTCCCTCTGTTCAATGTTTGAAATGAAATATTTGTATAATTCTAAATTATTATTTTAAGTTATTATAAATATTATTGATTTATTATATCTTTTTTAAAGTATTATAATTTATCTATTAATAATAAGTAAAACTTATTACATATTATTATTATGAAAATTTTAATAACAAATGATGATGGTGTAACTTCTAAGGGAATTAAAGCA
Organism: Methanosphaera sp.; assembly: GCF_016282985.1. Lineage (GTDB taxonomy): Archaea > Methanobacteriota > Methanobacteria > Methanobacteriales > Methanobacteriaceae > Methanosphaera. Next base: position 5,096 of record NZ_JAEELZ010000149.1, on the reverse strand, counting down.
TTAAATGATGCAGTTAAAGATTTGGGAGAAACAATGGTTGTAGCACCTGCACGACAGCAAAGTGGAGTTGGTCATGCAATAACATTGATGAAACCCTTAAGAGCAATGCCTACAAAGATTGATGATGATACGGAAGCTTATGCTGTTACAGGTACACCAACGGATTGTGTAATACTTGGTTCTAAAAATTTAATGAAAGGAGAACCTGATTTGATACTTTCAGGAATAAATGTTGGTGAAAACTTAGCAAGATCAATTACTACTTCAGGAACATTAGGGGCAACATTTGAAGCAGCTTATTTTGGAATACCAGCAATAGCAGTTTCAATTCAAGTCAACCATGAAGATATAAAATTTAAAGATGGAGTAGAAAGTGTTGACTATTCTTTTGCCGAAAAGATAGTTAGAAAATTAGTTAAAAAAATTATAGATCATGGAATGCCTGAAGGAGTTAATATTTTAAATCTTAATATTCCAGCAAATCCAGTTTCTGATGAAATTGTTCAGGTAAAATTAGCTAATAAAATGTATGATACTGATGTAGAAAAAAGAATAGATCCATATGGTCATCCATATTATTGGATAGTTGGAGGATTAATAATGGAAGAAGATGGGGATACGGACGTACATACATTAAGAGTTCAAAATAAATCAACATTAACGGCATTATCAACGGATATGACTACAGATGTTGATTTAAGTAAATGGTTGGAATAACTATTTCAATACATCAATACCCATAATCTTATTTTTTTTATTTTTACAAATATCATATGCGATGTAACTACTGCCAATAGCACCACTTTTATCGGTTAAAACTTTGACAGGAGCAATTTTTTCGACTTTTTCTTTAATCATCCCACTTATATCAACAGGGTTATTCATAGTTCCACCACTACCTGTCAATACAATCCCTTCAATATTATTTTCGGCTATACCATACAGACCATAAATTTCCATCACAACGCTCATAACTAAAGAATCAATAGCTAAACGACCATTTTTATCATTGTTTAAAGCTTTTTTTATGATTTCATCTTTCACGTTATTGATTTTTGTATCTACTTTTGCAATCTTTGAAATACCTGCATGTGAAAAACATTCGTTTGCTGTTTTCTTCCCTTCATCAATTTCACGTATCATACTTAAGTCAAGAGGACCATGAATGAATCCCATAGCACCAATACATGCATCAAGAGCTCCTTTAATAATACCATCTTCCACTAGTATACACACTGTATTTGAGCTGATATCTGCTATTATCATGTTTTTCCAGCCTGTCATGGTATATGCATAATAGGTTAAACTTACCTTTTCACTGCTGGCACAATGTGAATAACTTGCTCTAAATCTTTCATCCATGAATTCACAGTCTTTATGTAGTCCCGGTATTAATATTGAAGGTATTTTTAATGATAATATTTCTTCATATATTTTACTTCCACCACCAGTTACTTTACCTGCTCCATTTATTGATAATATTCCTCTGTCTTTTACTTTTTCTAACGGTGTAATTTTATTAATGGAGTCACCCATTGCATATGTCATTGCTAATAGATTAATATCGGCAATTTTGACATGTTCTCTTAGAGTATCTTTAAAATTTACTTTGTTATTTGATACTTCGTCACGATTAAGTTTGAAATAAGCAACATCCTCTTTATTTTCATCTATTATCTGGAAACTTATAGCAGTTGTTCCATGATCCATACCCATATAATATTTCATATACTTATTTTTTTATTGGATTGAATTTATTTTTTTGTACAATTCATCTAACTATTTTCTAAGAAAACTTTGGAATAACCGGGTAAATAAATCCGGATTAAAGATGTTATTTTCATTTTCATAATCTGTTATAGTACATACTTCTGTTGATTTTGCAGTGGTTATATCACAAATCCAGTGACTTTTTACTTCTTTTCTGAATGCATTTTGTAATAAATTCTTATTGTTATATGTGACTATCCATTTACTGGAATCCTTTTCAAATTTAATCAAACTTTTGTAATTATGACTGTGGTAAACATATTCATCAGAGTACTGGATAGTGTATACTTTATAATCTTCTCCTGTTTCCTTTCTTAATATTTCTGTATACTGATTATTTTTTCTAAAATCTGCTCTTACAAGACTTGATTTATTTAATATTATATGATTTACACCATCCTCATTAATGTTAAATGGAAGTTGTCCGTTATTCCAAACAAGAGCTAATTTTAATAGTTCTTTAATTAAGTTTTTATCCTCATTTTCAGTTTTTATTAATTTATAACTTAATCTTCCAAACTTATTTAATTTATAATATTTTAGTTTTAATTTACCATTATTTTCTTGGAGAAGTTCTAATTCTTCTTCTGAATATTCCTTTGTGTTGTCATTGAATAATTGTCTGATTATACTACTTGAGAATCGTTTTTCCTCTAACTCTTCAAAGGATGTGTATCTGATACTCTTTACAACATTTTCTATTTCATCCCATTCTATGTAATAATCTTTATTTTTATATGTGGTAATCTTTATATTGTTTTCTCCAATTCCGGATATTAAACCTGTTTTATAATATTGTTTATGCTCCAGTATCTCTTTTTTAATATTTTGAAAATTTTCATCTAAATTGAATTTTCTTGGAGTGTATGAAGTGCTACTGATAATTATATCTGAAAATAACCATGAAAGTATGGAGAGTATGATTTCATTGATGATTTTTCCCTCTTTATAATCGTCCAGGGATGTTTTAATGTCATTCCAAGAATAGAAATTGTTTTCGATTTTTAAATATTTTTCACCAATACCTCGAATAATCAGGGAATCTGAAAGACTTTTATTTTTATATTCTGCCTTATTTTCTATTACATGTCTTTTAACATCCTCAAAGTTATCATTGATGTTGAATTTTAAAGGTTCTACTTCCATGGATATCATACCTTCTTTTAATATAATAATATTATTAATATAATAATTATTATTGTTTTTCTATTAATTCAGTTTTTTTTCCAAAAATAAACAAAAACTTGATTTAATTCCATTTTAATTTGAATATCTATAAATAATATTATAAATATAGTTGATATAGAATTAAAGGTAGGATAAACATGCAATATGATACATTAACACCATTAATCACAAGATTAAATGATTTCTTAGATTCATTAATAAGAGATTTTAAGGAATATAAATTAGATGAAGAAACCATAGTATTTTTATCAGAAAAAACAAGAAATTTTATTAATTTTACGGAATTATCTTTATTTAACGTAGTTTTAAAAGTTTTAGGAAATATCGACGATGTTAAATACGCATTTGATGATGAAATTAAACTGATTAATAAGATGATTGAGAAAATTTTTGAAAAATTGAATGAATCATTAAGTAATATTTTAGTTCATGAAGATGAAGAAGAACATGTACATGGCCATGATCACGATCACGTTCATTATCATGTAGATGTTGAAAATGTTCAAAAGGATATTGACAAAATAATTGAATATCTGGTCTTTTTGAAAAAAATATTGGGTTCTCTTGGAAATGTTATATTGTCACTATTAAAATATCAAAACAAAGAAATTTCTGAAGAAGAATTTAATAAAGAATACACAACATTTAAAGAAAATATTAATAATTATAAAAACGAATTTGCTGATTTATAAATCAATTTATTAATTCATTTACTATTTAATCTTCTATTTTTATTTTTTTTAGCTTGATAAGTAATCTGTGAGAAAAAAAGCAATTATTTTTTATTGGAGTTTAATATGAAAAAAGAATAAAATAGGTTTTTTAACCTTATTCTTCTTTTTCTAATCCACAAGCGGTTCTTAAGTTTTTACCTACTTCTTCGATTAAAAGTTCTCCTTCTAATCTTCTTTGTGCGAAGAGTTTAGGATATGCACTTGCTCCTTCTACTGCAAATTCGGTTGCAAAGGTACCATCTTGGATTTCTCTGAGGATATCTTTCATGTTTGCTTTTGCTTCGTCAGTAATGATTCTGTCTCTTCTGGTTAATCCACCAAATTCAGCAGTGTTACTTACATCTTGCCACATGTTTTTGAAACCTTTTTCGTAGATTAAATCGATGATAAGTTTCATTTCGTGACATGTTTCGAAGTAAGCCATTTCAGGTTGGTAACCTCCTTCTACTAAAGTTTCAAATCCAGCTTTAATAAGTGCGGTTAATCCACCACAAAGTACTGCTTGTTCACCGAATAAATCAGTTTCAGTTTCTTCTCTGTATGTGGTTTCGATTACACCTGCTCTTGTAAGACCAACTGCTTTTGCCATTTCAATAGCAATATCGAAAGCATCTCCTGTAGCATCTTGTTCTACAGCAACTAAACCAGGAATTCCGAATCCTTCTTCATATGTTTGTCTTACTTTGGATCCAGGACCTTTAGGTGCAATCATTGTCACGTTTACATCTGCCGGTACTCTGATTCTTTTAAAGTGTATGTTGTATCCGTGTGAGAAGGATAATGTGTTACCTGCTTCAAGGTTGTCTTTGATTTGGTTTTCGAAAACATCTTTTTGTAATTCATCAGGGATTAATATGTGGATGATATCTGCTTCTTTTGCAGCTTCTTCAATAGTTTTAACTGTAAGACCGTCAGCTTCTGCTTTTTTCCATGAACTTCCACCTTCACGTAATCCCATAACTACATTTAATCCACTGTCATGCATGTTTAATGATTGTCCTCTACCTTGGCTACCGTAACCGATAACTGCAATGGTTTTTCCTTCTAATACGTTTGTTGTTACATCTTCGTCATAAAATACTTTCATTTTATCGAGTACTCCTATATTTTATAAAATTTTTATATCTAGATATTATGTTTATATCTTTGTAAGAAGTTATATAAAATAATTATTTGAATTAATATTAACATGAAAAATATAATAAAATAGAAGGTTTTTAATTAAATATTTGTCTTTAAACAGCTATTGGGATATTTTAATTTATTTTCTACTGGATATGCATATTATTCTCCAACATGTATTCTTAAAAATAACTGTTCTTGAATTTCATTTTTTATTTTAAATATTCGAGTATTAATTAATTCTTATTATTCTTTTTTGACTTTATCTATGTTTTTACATTT
>NZ_JAEELZ010000148.1 GCF_016282985.1 Methanosphaera sp. | reverse complement strand
CAGATAGAACTTAAAATAAGAATAGAAGATAAAAGAAAAATTGGGCAAGAAGCAAGTGTAAAAATCTTTATTGATGAAAAAAATATGAAAAATGATTCAACAACAGATGGAAATTACTCAACAACAATATCTTTAAATGATTTTGAATACAAAGATTATGACTTAAAAATCAATATCATAGACTCTGATGAAAAGGAATATACCATTACCCGACATTTTCCATTTTATGAAAGCCTAGAACCTGAATTTAAAGAACTTAAAAGTTGTTATAAAGGAAAAAATGATACTTTCTTCAAAGTAAATGATAAAAACAATGAGTTAAGACAACATTATGACAGAATGTATAAAAATAGAATAGACATCCCACTGTTTAATAATTCCATATCCTCTAAAAAGATATTTTTAAACGAACAGAACATAGAATACGGTCTTTTTGCCATACCCGATAAAAGTGTGGTTTTAAGCAGACATATTCCATTCAATGATTCTAAAGCTATACGACTAATTGAAAAACTGGATAATGTAAATGATTTACTAAAATTGTTTTGTGAAGAAGATTATCTTAAAAATGATTTTTACGTTGAAATGAAATCAACCATTAAAGCAACAGCATACATACTAAATAAAATCTTTAATGAAAATAAGGATTATGAAAAGGAAATAACAAAACGGGTAAAGATTTCAGAAAAAAAACATAACGGATCATTATTTACCAATAAAGCATGGTCATATGAAAAAGATGAACTTCATAAAAAATATTATACTGTTATAATAAGTGATGTTATCGTAAAAAACTATTCAGAAGTGGATTCTTCAGAGATTCCTGATGAATTTAAAGAATTTTCCAATAGAAAATCAAGATACTTTAAAAACGATAATCCAATAATTAATCAAAAAGTACTCATATTGAATGATCCTTCAATAAATCCCTTCATTCCATCATTTATTGCTAGCTTTAAAGAAACATTCTTTTATTATGATGAATGGTACTTCAATAAGGATTTAATTGAATGGTTTAATCCAGATATCGTACTTGAAATAAGGGAAGAATGTAAGTTTGAAAATCCAATTTGTCAAAATGTTTCCATATTAGAAAATTACAAAGTTCCTATTATTGTGGAATTTAAAGATTTTAAATCAGAAAATGATAAGTTAAATCTTGAAATAGAGGTTCATGACTTAAAAACCTTAAAGGTAAATACCAGATGTAAACTTCTCATAGACAATAAGGAAATTTCAACAATTGATACTGAAAACGGACTGGCAGAATACAAAATTGACCTAACAGATATTACTAATGGAGAACACTTATTAAAATTACTTGTTAACGAAACAAGCAATACAAAGTCAGCAATCATTGAAAAGAAATTTATCAAATAATTGGTGAGAAAATGATGAAATTATGCAAACCTTCTTATGAATTAAAGAATCAGATAATTGATTTTAAAGAAGAATTCATAAAGAATAATGAAAAAACTATCCCTGGAAGTGAATTACTTGATAAAATACCAACGTTTGATGAATGGATGGAATATGTTTCTAAAAATACTTCACCAGCCACAGTCTCTGAAGATTGGGTTGTAACTGACACGTTGCTTGCCATTGAAGATAATCGGATAGTTGGCATTATCTCATTACGTCATAATCTAAATGATTTTCTTAAAGATTTTGGACACGTCGGTTATAGTGTCAGACCTTCCTGCAGATGTAAAGGATATGCAACAGCCATGTTAAATGAAGTTTTGAATATAGCCAAAAAATATGATTTAAAAGAATTACAATTATCTGCAGAAAAAGACAATATTGCCTCTTTAAAAATTATTGAAAAAAACAATGGAAAATATGTTAGAAGCTTTAATCATTTGAATAAAGAAGTTTGTGTTTATATAATTAAATTATAAGATAAATTTTTAAATAAAAAAATTAAAAAAAAAGTAAGTTAAAAATAAATTTTTAACATTATTGTAATACGAATCCACCATTAGGAGAAATTACTTGTCCTGTTAAGTATGGTGCTTCTAAAATATATCCTAATGCTCCAGCAATATCGGATACGTCACCAATACGTCCTATAGGTATAGTTGCTGCCAATGCATTTAATTCATCCTGATTTACTCCACGTAACATATCTGTCATAATCATACCTGGTGCAATTGCATTTACTCTTACTTTTCTTGGTGCAAATTCAAGAGCTAATGCACGTACTAATCCGATTACTCCAGTTTTTGCTGCACAGTAGTCTGCCTGATTGATTACACCAGTCATTCCACCAACGGATGCTGTACATACTATTGCTGTTTCTCTATCTACCATATGTGGTAATGCTAAGTGTGACATGTGCATCATACTTACAAGGTTTGTATTAATTACTCTTTCATAATCTTCCGGTTGTAAGTCAATGAAGTTACAGTTGTTTGTAATACCTGCATTATTTACAAGTGCATCTATATTTTCACCGAATGCTTCGATAGTTGCATCCACTAATTTTTTACAGTCTTCAAATTTACTTACATCTGCCTGTACTGCTATTGCATCTACACCATATTCATTTTTAATTTCTTCAATAAGATCTTCGGTAATTTGTTTTGATGAATCACTTCTGTAGTTGATAGCTACATTGTAACCTAATTCACCTAATTTTAAAGCCATTGCTTTACCAATTCCTCTTGATCCACCAGTTATAATTGCATTTTTTGCCATGTTTTTCCTCCATTTAAAAAGTATAAAATATTAAAATATTATAATGATAGTATCAATTTTATTAGATATAAAATTTTCTATAATTTATAATGATTAATAATTATATTTAAATGAATATATTATTTTTAAATTATTTTAATGTAAAAAAATAAAATAATTAAATATAAAAAGTTATTTTTCGAGGATATTTATGAAGAAATTATGTATTTTTGACTTTGATGGAACATTATTTGATTCATTAACCGATGTAGCCAAATGTTTTAATAAATCGTTTGAAATTTTGGGATTTGAACAATTGGATCTTGATTTCTATATTAAATCATTAGGTGGCAATATCTACGAAATCACATCACTTATATTAAAAGATAAAAATACTCCTGAAAATATAGAATTAGTTAAAAATACTTATGAAGAAATATACAGTAATGACTTAAAAGAAAATACCCATCTATTTAATGGAATGCTGGAAGTTTTAGAACAGTTACAGAAAGAAGATATGATTTTAGCCATTAATTCAAACAGAAGTTATGATTCCATAAGCTATTTTATAAATAAATATGCTCCAGACATTGATTTTATTGACATACAGGGTCCTGTACCTACAAAAGCTTCAAAGCCTGATCCATATGGTGTTAATACAATCATTAAAAAAGCCAATGTAACAAAAGAAGAGACGTTATACATTGGAGATTCTGCTACGGATATTCAGACAGCAAAAAATGCTGGAATAGACTGTATTCTAGTAACATGGGGTTATGGTGTTGGTGATGTATATGAAGACGAATATCCTGTAGCTATTGTAAATGATAAAGATGAATTATTAAAATCAATTAAAAACAGTTAAATAATTAAAAAAGAAAAAAAAATAGTTTTTTGATGAATATTCATCAATAATATCCATTTCATTTTTTTTAAGTGGTTACTTTGAACGTTGTGTTTGTTTCGTATGAATTATATTTAGTATTTCCACTGTATCCTATTGTTACGTTGTATGTTCCTGTTTTGTTTAGTTGCTGTGTGAATGTATATTTTCCGGTACTGTCTGTTTTTGCATAATATTTGACGCCGTTGATTGTTATTTTTACGTTACTGTTTGTGATTGCCTTTCCAAGATTATCTGTGAATTTACCTGTGATTGTTACGTTGTTTCCTTTTTTAACATCAGTGATTTTATTATAGGTTACTATGACATTTTGTTTTCCTACTGTGAAAGTACTGTTTACTTCATAGGAGTTGTATTTAGCATTTCCGGAGTATCCTACACTAAGATTATTTACTCCAACCTTAGTAACCAATATTGATGCAGTATAAAAGCCATTTTTATCTGTTTTTGCATAATATTTTACACCATTGACAAATAACTTGACATTACTGTTAGCAATTGCTTTTCCAAGATTATCTGTGAACTTTCCGGTTATAGTCACATTAGTACCGGCAGGAACAACTTCAACAGTATCATAAGAAACTATTACATCCTGTTTTCCAACATTGAATGTTGTATTAGCCTCATATGAATTGTATTTAGCATTACCTGAATATCCGACAGTTAAATTATTTATTCCAACCTTAGTAACCAATACAGATAATGCATATTTACCGGAACTATTGGTTTTTGCATAATACTTAACTCCGTTTACAAACAACCGTACATTACTGTTTGTAATTATTTTTCCCGTACTTTCTGTGAATTTACCTGTTATGGTAACGTTAGTACCTGCAGGAACAACAGGAATAGTATCATAAGTTACAATAACGTCAAGCTTACCGGCATTGAATGTAATATTTCTTTCATATGCATAATACTTTTCATTTCCACTATAACCTACAGATAATGTATTTACTCCAGGAGTAGTGACTGTTGTAACAAATGTGTAAGTTCCATTTTTATCTGTTTTTGCATAATTTTTTACACCGTTAAGAATTATTTTAACATTACTGTTACTTATTGGCTTACCTGTACTGTCCGTAAATTTACCGGTAATAGTTATGTTCTCATTCAATTCAACATTACCAATATCGTTAACTGTGATTGTAACATTGATTTTACCGATACTTAAACTGTTATTAAACGTTTGGGTTCTTTGTGAAAATTTAGAATTACCACCAAATACAAATGTTAAGTTCTGAGTTCCCTGTAATTGTGATGGAGCTGTGAATTTAAAGCTTAACTTTCCATTATTCACTACACCATAGATAATTTTTCCACTGGAATCCTTTAAATATTGTCCATTAAGTTTTACACTAACATTTCCTCCATTTGCAAGACATAAATCATTGCCTGTAGCATTATTGTCAATAACTATATTTAAGGAAGCGTTAGCTCCAATATCAACCCATGTATTATTGTAATGTATCACTGCCACCATAGGCTTGAGAGTAATACTTGCTTTTGAAGTAGCATTGGATATTGTGTCATTACCATCGAAGACGACCTTCAAGTCATAAGTTCCTTTATCATATGTTGTTGGAACTTTAACCATTGCATTAACAACACCATTAGTTACATTTGCATTAGTTAAAAGAACATTATTAACATATATTTTAACAATTCCAGTATCTACGGGTTTACCACCAGAAACTACATCAGCCTTAATGCTGACATTTTTGCCTAAAGTTGCAGTATGATTAGCAACGCTTACTTCGGATAATGTCTGAACACCTAAAATATTCGTGCCATTTGCACTTTCATAATCTTTTGTACCCAAATATTCTACTTTAATGTTATGAACTGTGTTATTGGCATTAGCTGCAATAGTATAATTACATGAGGCAACACCTAACCTTAAATCAACCACATCCACCAATACATTGTCAACATAAAATTCAGCCTGTCCCGAACCTATTTTTCCACCGCTTGTTGTAGTGATATTGGCTGTTAAAACAACATTTGATCCGACAACGCCCAATACTTTAGCTACTTTAACGTTTGTTTTTTCGGGATGTTTTTCAAATACTGCCTGTGAAACTGCAGTTACGTTCTGGAAATTGTTTCCACTTACAAATGCAGTTATTTGATATGTTGTAGGATTCCATAATGTGGAAACATTATAATCTAAAGTTGCTTTACCATTAACAACAGGACTATTTCCTATATTATTAGAACCTAACTTGAAGGCTACACTAAGATTTCTATAATCCGTAGCTGTTGTGTTAATGTTAGCAACCAGGGAAATAGTATCACCGACAAATGCTTCAACCGGATTGACGGTAGCATTTACAAAGTATACAAAATTGTTTGAGACAATGTTATCTGCTCCCAAGTCTATAACTGATTGATCTGCCAATTTATTATTTGAAATCAATGAATTTTCCATTACTTTGTTGTTTCTTGTTTCCTCTGTAAGTTTAACTGTTGTGTTTGCATTGGTTATGATGCTGTTTTTTGTTATGTTGTTATTAATACTTGATGAACTGAACATTATTGCTTCATCACCTACAGCTATTGTATCGGAGTGGTATGCTGAGGTTGATTCTCCCAGATTTTCTTTTCTTAATGTGAGTTTGTTAGATGTTATTGTATTGTTACTTGATCTGTATCCTGCTATTCCATAAGGGTTTGTTCCGTTTCCATTTATTGTGTTGTTGATTATGTTATTGTTACTTGAATCATATAATTCAATGTTATATAATGAGGATGCTTTACAGTTAATGGTGTTATTGTAGACATTTGATGATGTACTGTTTTCCAATACTACTGCATGTCCATAATCACCACTTGTCTGATTGTCTTTTGAAACCTGAACGTTAAATATGTTTGAATCGACTAATGTACCTACACTATTTCTTCCGGCAATGAATCCCGTTGCATAGTATCCTCCATTCAAATTAACAATATTATTCCTGTATTCGTTGTTTGTTGCATTTGCTGTAAGTATTGAAGATCCCCATTTACCGCCAAGTACACCTATTCCATATATGAATGGTCCATAACTTGTAATGTTTATGTAATTGTTGTTAATTTTATTTCTATGGGAGTCAAAGTATACATCTATACCCACCACACTGTTCTTACAATCATTTGTAGGGAAGGTATACTCGTCAAATTGTGATGTTACTCTAACTTTGTTGTTGTTTATTTCATTGTTTGATGAATATAACAGCATTATTCCATGATTATGAAGTACTTCTGTTATAGTGCCTATTTTATCATTGAACATGATTGAATCATCATATTCCAATCGTACATTACTTTGGTTTAAATTTATAGTGTTATTTGTAATATTATTTGAATCCGAAGAGTATGAGAGTATTGCATCATTAACGTAGTCTCCGGAAGTATTGATTTTATTGTTAGTTACTGTGGTTCCACTTGCCCCGTATAAAAATATGCCTATACTTTCATAATCTGCAAAATTATCGATTTCCACATTTGTTATTTCACAATTGTTTACTTCCAATAATTCTATTGCATGTACTGTAACTGAATGTTCTTTATTGCATATTTTTACGTTGGTTAGTGTTGATGCATGTGCATCTTCTGCAAACGTTATTGTTCCATTGTTAATAGTACAATTTTGTCCGATTATATGAACTTTTTTGTTGAATATAAAATTACAATTATTAAAAGTTCCTGTTAGATTAATTGTAGCATTTTGTTCAATATTACTATTTGCAATTCCATCTGTAAACCATGAAGTGTAATTTTGAGGATTTATTGATATTTGCTGGTCTGAATCCAATTGTACAGAAGTGTTTAAATTTAATGGAGGTAGATATGCAATACTTCCCCTACCTTTAGCTGATGACAACACATTTGATGATGTAACAGTTACATTTACGTCAATTGCATTGTATGCTCCTGCTTCTTCAAAGTTTATTGCATAATCTGCATCTGAAATGATAGTATTTTTATCCACATATACATTATTTGTTTTTTTGGTTCTCGTTTGCTGTTTGAATAATATTCCGTCTTTATTTGAAGTTATTTTATTATCATCAATAATTATCCCATTATATTGGCCTTTCAAGTAAATTCCATTACTTCCACCTGATGTAATATTATTATTGGTTATTCTTGCATTGTTTCCCTGGATATCAATACCATATCCATTTTCAGCAGTTATGGAATTATTTACCACCAGTACATTATCACTACCAATTTTAATTCCTGTTGCACTTTCATTAACTTCTACAATATTATTTATTACTGTAGCGTTTTCACAGGCATATATTCCTTCATTAATAGCATGCACTTCATTGTAAGCTATGTAATTATTTTCGTAATCCTGTGTGGAAATACCTCTAAATCCACCAATTACTTTATTATGGGTGATTGTATTATATGCACCCATGATTTGAATAGTATAACACCATGATGTAATATATCCTTCTGCATGTACAATGTTTCCTGTTATAACATTATAATTTGATGCTCCTCCAACAAAGTCTGCATCATAACTTCCATATATACTTAAATATATCCCATTTGCTCCACCACATTTAATGGAATTGTTTTGTATAGTGTTATTATGAGACACACCTATTACGAATGTTATATACCTCCAATCGTCACCTTTTCTTTCAAAATCATTAAATTCTATAGTACTATTATCCATATAATCTGCTACAAAACCATATGCACGTAATCCATAAGTTGTAACGTTATTATTTTTGATTGTTAAATTTGATGAATTTTTAACTTGTATTCCTTTAAGTAAAGTTCCATCATTATATATCATTAGGTTAGAAATTGTTGAACCAGATGCATTTTGTCCTATTACATAAACTGTAGAATTGTATAATTTTGCATCGTTGTTTAAGCTGGTAAAGGTTATGGATTTATCAACCATGAAACTTTTGTTGTAGAATGATCCTTTTAGATTTAAGGTATCTCCATCTTTAACCAGGTCTGTTGTTTTAACATATTTATCTTCCGGTTCCTGTGTGAAAAACTGTTCATAATTATTTTCTGTAACAGTAACAGTTGTTGCCGATTTCGTTGATTTATTTTCACTTAATATATTCTTATTTTTTTCAAAAGCTTTTTCAATGTTCTTTGATTGATAATTTTCTTGTTGAAGACTTGTTTCCAAGTTGTTATCTGTTAAATCGTTAGATATATCTACATTATCATTAATGGATATTTCTGTAGTATTGTCTGTTGCAGCTATTGTTCCAATGCTTATTAATAAAACTAATGAAAACAATAAGAATTTGGCCATAATCCTCATTATTTTACTCCTTTCTTATCATTTTACAAATATTAATCAAAAATCTTTGATTAAATATATATAATATTTAATTTATTTAAACCTGATAAAATAATTATTGATAAGATATAATAAACCAGTATAATAAAGCTATTTTTTTCTTAAAAAAAGAATAGAATAGAGTAATATGAAAAAAATGTATTTAAAAATAATATTTTAAAGAAAAAAGAGTAATTAATTAAATAAAAATAATAATAAAAAAATAGAGGAGGTCATTCAAGTTTTTTAGATATTTCATCCAACTTTTCATCAATTTTAGATAATTTGTCATTTAATTCTTTATTTTCTTTTTCCAGTTCTTCCACTTTTGAAATCAACAAAAGAAGTTCACCCTTATAGATCTTATTAGTTTTTTCAATTTTTTTAACATACTTAAAAACTGTTTCTCTTGTTTCTCTTTCCTGTTTTTCATTATAAATAGCAGACAGATATGCCGTTAATATTGCTACAAATATAATTCCAATAATAATCGTCAGAATTGTCAACGCTTTACCCACGGTAGTTGCAGGAGTAATATCACCATACCCGACGGTTGAAGCAGTAACAACCATAAACCATATTGCATCACCTGCTGTATCAATCGCATCATCCAATATAATAAGTAAAACAGATGAGACTGCAACATATATCGTTAATATTACAAACAATAACTTAAACAAGTGATTCTGTATAAAAAAGATTAATGATCCCATATCCCGTTTCACATTATAAATACGTACAATTTTAAATACTTTTACAAAACGGAATAATCTGAATACTGAAAAATATCTAAACAACAGATCAAATGGAAGAATCGAAATAATAGCCAACAAATTCTTATCCTTAATTAAAAAGTCTTTAAGAGATCCTTCATAAGTATAATATTCATATGACAAGTCAATAAACAATAATAAACATACTAAAAAATCATAATCCGCAAATAGAGTTTCAACTTTAAAATCAAAAGAATATATTATTGATAAAAATATAAATACCAAATCTATAACTGTAAGAATTAAGAGAATAACATTCTTTAATTCATAAGTCAATCGTCTAGTTTCATCATCAATATACACTTTAAACATAAAAATCAGAAATCCAGTAATAATAATATTATATTATTTATACTATTTAGGTTTAAGTATCAGTTCAGTATACTCAAAGAGATATTTTAAAATCTGAAAAAAGATAAAAATTTAAAGTTTTAAAAACATATATTAAAATATATACCCATCAGAAGTGATAACATATGTATTATATTATTAGCGAAAAACTACTTGAATGCACAAAAGAGGAAATGATAGAATCTAAAAAACAATATGTTGCACTTCTTTCGTCGGAAGCCTGGGAAAAAGAAAAGAACACGTTTAAAATGGGGATAGATTTTGAACCAAAAACAACAAATATTCACGTAACAAAAGCTGAAGAAAACTTTGACTCAATTACGGGAACATTTTTCATTCCCAACAGGAAAAATGTTCAGTCCGAAGAAATTAAATTTGCATTTGCTTTGGATGAAAAGGGAATAGTATTCATTGATGATACTCTTGAATCACGAAAAATAGTTAGAAGAATTAAAAAACGAAAAAAATGGAGATTACCAAGTTTAGAACGTTTCATCTATGATTTTTTAAATGAAATAATCAAAGATGACTTCCGAATGATGGAAAAATATGAACAAGAATTGGATGAAATGGAAGATGAAATCATATATGATGACGAACTTATTTCCCAAAGAGTTAACGATATTCGTGTAGACATCAGGGATTTAAAAAAACATTACGAACAATTATTAGATTTAGGTGAAGTGTTCGAAGAAAATGAAAACAGGTTCTTCAGAGAGGAGAACTTAAGATATTTCAGAATGTTCATTAATAGAGTAGAGCGTTTAAGAGATCTTTCCAACAGTATAAGGGATTATACCATACAGCTTCGTGATGTATATAAGACTCACCTGGACATTAAACAGAACCATATCATGACACTTCTAACTATGGTTACTACAGTATTTACACCATTGATGTTGGTTGTCGGATGGTATGGAATGAACTTCAAGTACATGCCTGAGCTTGAATATCGGATGAGTTACCCGTTAGTATTTGCTTCCTGTATTGCAATCAGTTTACTGGTTTTATGGTTCTTCAGAAGAAAAAAATGGTTATAAAAATAGATTTAAAAAATTATTAATGGATTAAATATCCATTCTTTTTCTAATAATTTTTATGGTATATCTTGCGAATATGAAATTTAAAATACTTGAAATGACTCTACCCAGTGCCAGTCCAGTCCAAATTGCTAGTAAACGCCAACCAAGATATATACCAAACAGATAGGTAAATGATACTGGAAATATTACTTCCCTTACGATTGTCAACCATAAACTTAGTGCTCCTTTTCCAATT
>NZ_JAEELZ010000147.1 GCF_016282985.1 Methanosphaera sp. | reverse complement strand
GACTGTAAGAAGCAACCATAATATTGGAATCAGGACATTTATTTATGAATGATACCAAGAAAATAAAATAATATATAGCAAATCAACTAAAAGAGGACCAGTTGAGTGTTCAAATGGCAGTCAAAAGGGCTACTTTAGTGGAGGCAATAATATATCCTTTTAGGCATAAAAGAAAAACTACCAGCATGCTGGTGGAAATTAATTAACTAAGAAATCAAAAGAATTTCTCTACATCTATGAAGTAAGTGTCAGGATGAATTCAGTATTAAAAAAACTTGTTTGTGTATTGATAAACAATTGTTTATATAATATAATTATATTGTAGTAACTATACTTTTAAGGTGGTGGTAGAGAGTTTACATTGGAAGGACAATGAGATTTTTTTTAAAAGAAATGAGGAACAGAATATTTAATATTTTTATGTGGTATGATTATCTCAATTTAGTAAATTAATCAAACTTTTTCGATATTTATAAAAAACTTGATTTTTAATCAAGTTTTTTATTTTAGGGGAGAGTGTGGAAACATAAAATTGTTTTTTTTCTAATATTCGATATATAATTTTTATAGGTGAGAAAATGAAAAAATACATTTTAGAAATAATGTATTTTCATTGTTATTACTGATATCAATTATAGTTATTTTTATTCATTTCTGATAATAATGTGTTCAAAATACTGTTCTTGAAATTCCGTTAATGCGTTAATTGCATCATTAGAATAGTTTTTTCCTATGGGGACTACAACAAGTTTGTCATCATTATCATTTGTTCTATGTATTATTGCAATACATTCACCCTCATATTCTTTAACAGGTTCAAATACACCTAGAAGGTAAACATCTATTTCTTCACCATCATCACTTATAGTATTAGGTATATATCCATAATTGACAGGGTATATAAATCCATGTTTAGGATGTTTTGTTCCAAATGGGCGATCCATTTTTACTTTTATTATTTTTCCTAAATAATCTTTATTTTTCATATAATCACCTTAATTTATTTTACTTATTGTGAATTTTTAAAATCATCGAATGAGTTTATTTGATTATCGTAATATATTGTTAGCCATTTTACATGTTTACTTCCATTTGTTATTTCGACACTTATATAACGTATTGGATATTCTTGAAAATCTATTGTTTTAACAAATTCAACAATAGAGTTATAACAATTTTGTAATTTGGTATAATCTATTTCTTTTTGTTCATTTGCTACTTCACACATTAACGTATTTTTGTTATTAAGTACATAATCTTTTTTATATGTAATATTATTTTTGTTATTATAATTTGAATAAAAGTAATCTAAGGCCGATTGGTTAAAGTTTGAAGATAATCCATTAAAAAGAGATTCCATTGACCAATAATAATCATTGATAACATCGAATTCTATATCGTTATATACCACATGCCAATAATAATCTGTATATCCATCATCATCTTTTTTTTCGATAGCTTCTTCAGCAAGTAAATAATTTTTAATGCCAATATCGTTTTCAATATAATCAATAATATCGTCTCTATCATATTTAGTTGTACATCCTGTTAAAGTAATTAAACAAATAGTAAGTATTGTAATTATAAATATTTTTTTAGTCATAAAAATATATCCTCCTGTTATTAGTATACCATATGTTTAATATAAATAAAACTAGTCATATTTATTTATTTGTTATATAATAATGGTAAGAAGGAGGAGAAATGAAAAAGTATATTGCTGAAGGTGTTGGAACAATGTTACTTACACTTGTGGCTTGTGGTGTAGCAGTTACATCTGGAGTTAACTTAGTAGCAACGGCGCTTGCATTTGGATTAGTAATTGTAGCGGCAGCATATAGTATTGGTAATGTGTCTGGTTGTCATATCAATCCAGCGGTATCAATATCTTTATTAGTAGTTGGTAAGATGACTACAAAAGAATGTATCCGTTATGTTGTTGCACAAGTTATTGGAGCTTTTGTTGGTTCACTTTTATTAGCACTAACTTTAGGTGGATTTGATGCTCTTGGAGCAAACGGACTAGTAGGGGATACGACAATTTGGGTTGCTTTAGTTGTTGAAGTAATTCTAACATTTATTTTTACAACGACAATTTTGGGTGTAACTGATAAAAAAGAAAATGGTCATGCTACAGGAATTGTTATTGGACTTACTTTAACATTAGTACATTTATTTGGACTTCCATTTACTGGAACAAGTGTTAATCCTGCTAGAAGTTTAGCACCAGCCGTTTTACAAGGTGGAAGTGCATTAAGTAATGTATGGATTTTTATCGTAGCACCAATTGTTGGTGCAATTCTTGCTGGATTATTCTATAAGTTTGTTTTAAAAGAAAAATAATGAAAAAATCAATTCTTTGTGAATTGATTTTTTTTGTTGATTACTTTCTAGCAATTATGCCATAGTATCTTCTTAGCAGTCTTATTTTACCATTATAGGTATTATTTTTGATGTATTCATTTAATAAGTTTTCATCTAAGTCATCAGTATAATAATCTTTATTATCTTGACTTTCTTCACTAAAATCATCAATTATTTGAACTTTTTTTAAAAATTCTTTAAATAATAATTCATTTTTAAAATATTCTCTTTTGTGGATAGGAATTAGTTCAACATCTTTGAATCCGGCATTTAATACATTTTCATAGTCGATGATGCTTATTGGCTTAATATCGTTATAACCTTGTCCTCTTTTGAATAATATTTTTAGACTCCAGCAATCTTCTTTATCAACACCATGGATTAAAAGATAGCCATTTGGTTTTAGGCATTTGTAAATTTGTTTGGGATCGGTTATGGTGTTTCTAGCTACGACAATGTCAAAGTAGTTATCGGGAACATCCATTTTAAGGTTATTCATCAGTTTAAAAGTTATATTCTTTCTTCCACTTTTGATTAGATTTTTATTGGCAGTGTCAA
Organism: Methanosphaera sp.; assembly: GCF_016282985.1. Lineage (GTDB taxonomy): Archaea > Methanobacteriota > Methanobacteria > Methanobacteriales > Methanobacteriaceae > Methanosphaera. The sequence goes on along the minus strand of NZ_JAEELZ010000147.1, from coordinate 50 downwards.
TCATTGCTTCAGAATAGTCAGTTCCTAGTATTTCCTTGCATTCTGGAAAT
>NZ_JAEELZ010000146.1 GCF_016282985.1 Methanosphaera sp. | reverse complement strand
ATTTTCATATAAAATAAAAAAAAATATTATTTGCTATATCTATGATAGAAATTGAAATTAAAGAAAAAATCACTCACCCAAAATTAGCATTTGAAAAAATTAAAAAAATAGGGGGTGAATATTCTCATACTGAAATTCAAAGAGATATTTATTTTAATGGAAAAAGTAAAGATTTTAAAAAAACAGATGAAGCGTTACGTATTAGAGAAATTCCTGATGGTGATGATTTCATTAATATTTTAACATTTAAAGGACCTAAACTAGATTCTGAAACTAAAACTAGAAAAGAAATAGAAGTTACTATTGATAATAAAGAAAATATGACTGACATACTGATTAATTTAGGTTACAAACCTTCTGCAATTGTAAATAAAGTTAGAAGAATTTTTAAATATGATGAATATACAATTACAGTAGACAAATTAAATGAATTAGGTTATTTTATCGAAATAGAATATGTTGCAGAAGATACAAATAATATTGATACCATCCAACAGAATATATTTGATATTTTTAAGAAAATGGACATTACAGAAGGTTTTGAAAAAACATCATACTTAGAATTACTGGAAAAAATAAGATAATATATTAACTAATAAAATAAATATAATGTATATAATTTACATAAATACTATTAAAATAAAAATATCTTACTGAAAATAACTTAAATTAATAAACAATTCATTTACTATTTTCTTTAGTAATATTTAAAATTAACTGAGGGGGAAACTAAAATTAACGATAGATTCGTCAGTATATATAATAAAGAAGTAGATTATAATTTACCAGAAAACATTAATATATACGATACAACACTTAGAGATGGAGAACAAACTCCAGGAGTATGCTTTTCTTTGGATGAAAAAATAGAAATAGCACACAAACTCGATGAACTTGGAATACCCCAAATTGAAGCAGGCTTTCCTATTGTTTCAGAAAATGAAAAGAAATCTGTTAAAACGATTGCTAACGAAGGATTAAATGCAAAAATTATCTGTTTAACCAGGACAAAAAAAGAGGATATTGATGCAGCATTAGACGCTGATGTAGATGGTATAATAACTTTTATGGGATTATCCGATTTACATTTAAAAGTTAAAATGGATAAACCAAGGGATGTAATAAATAAAATTTGTATGGATGCTGTTGATTACGGAAAAGATCATGGATTATTTGTTGCTTTCTCAGCAGAAGACGCTACACGAACAGAACTGCCTAAATTACTAGAAGTATATAAAATGGCACAAGAACATAAAGCAGACAGAATTCATATAGCAGACACCACTGGTTCAATTAACCCATATGCAATGCAATATCTGGTAAGAAATATTCGTAAAGAAATAGATGTGGAAATAGCATTACATTGCCATAACGATTTCGGATTTGCTGTGGCAAATTCTATTGCCGGTTTATTTGAGGGTGCTTCTGCAATATCAACAACAGTAAATGGTATTGGTGAAAGAGCGGGAAATGCTTCATTAGAAGAACTGATTATGGCTTTAAAATTATTATATAATAAAGATTTAGGTTTTAAAACTGAAGTAATATCAGAATTATCCCAAATAGTATCAAAATATAGTAAAATTCCAGTACCGGATAGTAAAGCAATTGTTGGAAACAATGTATTTAGACATGAATCAGGAATACATGTTGATGCAATTGTTAAGGATCCTTTTTCATATGAACCATTTTTACCAGAAATGATTGGAACAAAAAGACAAATTGTACTTGGAAAACATTCCGGTAAAGCAGCAATTGAAGAAAAATTAGATTCATTAAAAATTAAAGTAGATAATGAAAAACTTTTAGAAATTGTAAAACTTGTTAAAGAAGAACGTGAAAAAGGTTTTGACATTACAAACGAAAAATTCGATGAAATTTTATTAAAAGCAAACGTTAAAAGATGATGGTTTAAATGAACATAAGCGAAAAAATTTTAGCCAAAGCTTCAAATATGGATGAAGTTAGTCCTGGCGATACCATAAGTGCAAATATCGATGTTGCAATGAGTCATGATGGAACTAGTCCACCTACAATCAAAGTTTTTGAAAAATTAGCAGATAATGTATGGGATCCTGACAAGATTGTTTTGGTATTTGATCATAATGTTCCGGCAAATACTATGGGTTCTGCAGAATTCCAGCAGGTAGTTCGAGATTTTGCTAAAAAACAAGGAATTAAAAACATTTATAAACAAGGTGAAGGTATATGTCACCAAGTTTTACCTCAAGAAGGTCATGTAAAACCTTCAACAGTAATAGTTGGCGCTGATTCACACACTTGTACCTATGGTGCTTTTGGAGCTTTTTCCACTGGACTTGGAGCTACCGATTTAGCTATGGTATATGCTACTGGAAAAACATGGTTTAATGTGCCTGAATCACTAAAAATCAATGTCAATGGTTCTTTACAAAAACATGTTTATTCCAAAGATTTAATTTTGAATATTATTAAAGAATTAGGTTCTTATGGTGGAACATATAAAAGTTTAGAATTCCATGGAGATACAATAGATAACTTATCTGTAGATGCCCGAATGACAATGACAAATATGGTTATTGAATGCGGTGCAAAAAATGGAATTATGGTGCCAAATGAGGATACAAAAAAATATTTAGCTCAAAGAGGTATTAAAAATTACAATATTACAACACCAGATAAAAATGCAGAATACGAAAAAATATATGACTTTGATGTTGATGATTTAAGACCTCAAGTTGCTTGTCCACATAATGTAGATAATGTTGAAGATGTAGATAAAGTAGAAGGAACAACCATAAACCAAGCAGTATTAGGTTCCTGTACTAACGGAAGATATGAAGATTTAGTTCAAGCAGCTGAGATATTGAAAGGACATAAAATTCATGAAGATGTTCAATTATTAGTATTTCCGGCATCCAGGAAAATTTATCAAGAAGCTATTGAAAATGGAATCATTCAAACATTTCTTGAATCAAATGCGATTGTATGCAATCCAGGATGTGGCCCTTGTCTAGGTGCACATATGGGTGTTATGACAGATGATATGACTTGCATATCCACAACCAATAGAAACTTTTTAGGTAGAATGGGAAGCGCAAAATCATATGTTTATTTATCAAACCCTGCAGTTGTAGCTGCATCTGCAATAAATGGAGAAATAACGGATCCTTCCAATATTTAATTCTCCAAATTCTTTTTTTAAAATAAAATTGTAAAAAAATAGTAAATTAGAATTCATTAATCTTTTGTTTAATGTAATCTAATATTTCATCTTTAGAGTCTTCGTGTGTTAATGCCATATCTATAGAACTTTTTAACCATTCCATAGTATTACCAATATCATAAATAGTTCCTTCAAATGTTGTTGCATAAACATTTTCTTGTTCATTAATAGCATCAGTTAACTGAATTTCTCCACCAACTCCTGCTTCAATAGACTCTAATTTATCAAATATATCTGGTGTTAATATATATCTTCCAGTTATACCCAAATTAGATGGTGCATCTTCCAATTTAGGTTTTTCAACCAAATTATTTACTTTGAAAATATTGTTTTCTATTTCAGTTCCATCAACAATACCATAACGTTCAATTTTTCTTTCAGGTAACTCTTCTATAGCAATAACGGAACCACCATATTTTTCATGAACATCTATTAATTGTTTAGTACATGGCACATCAGAATACGTGATTGTATCACCCAATAAAACAGCAAATGGTTCATCCCCAATGTGTTTTTTAGCACAACTTATAGCATCCCCAAGACCATTTTGTTTTTTCTGACGAACATAAAAAATATCGGCCATATTAGAAATTGATTGAACTTCTGCTAAATAATCTAGTTTACCTTTTTTTTCTAGATTATATTCTAATTCCCATGATTTGTCAAAATGATCTTCTATTGGTCTTTTTCCTTTACCTGTAATAATTATTATATCATCAATACCCGAATTTACTGCTTCTTCAACAACATATTGAATTGTTGGTTTATTAAAAACAGGCAACATTTCTTTTGGTTGTGCTTTTGTAGCAGGTAAAAATCTAGTTCCTAATCCAGCTGCAGGTATAACTGCTTTCATTATTTAATCTCCTTATAATTTAATTATTGAATTTTCGCCTATGACAAAACTTCTTCCTTTAGGATACGTTTTTTTATCTGAGATAATTTGTGAGTTTTGACCTAATAAGCTTTCTGTAATCCGTTTATCTGATCTTATAATTGAATTTCCAATGATAATAGAGGAATCTATTTCTGATTCTATTATTTTAGTATTATCTCCAATCGAAGTATATGGTCCAACATAACCTTTTATTTCACAATTTTCACCAATAATTGCAGGTCCCTTAATAACAGAACCTGATTTAACAATTGTATTTTTTCCAATTATAACTCGACCCTTAATTTTAACATCATCTTCGATTTCTCCTTGAATATCTGTTTTTATTGTTTCAAGGATTAATTTATTGGCATCTAAAACATCTTCCGGTTTTCCTGTATCTTTCCACCATCCATCAACTACAAAAGAATCAACATTAAATCCTTCATCTATTAATTTTTGTATTGCATCAGTTATTTCTAATTCATTTCTCCATGAAGGTTTAATTTTATCAATAGCATCAAAAATGTTATTTTTGAATAAATAAATACCAACAAGTGCTAAATTACTTTTTGGATGCTCTGGTTTTTCAACCAGGTTAATTATTTTACCATCCTCATTTAATTCAGCAACACCAAATTGTCTTGGATCTTCAACTTCCTGTAATAATAAACGTGAGGAATAATCAGATTCATCAAAACCGCTAACGAAATCTTCAATACCTGATTTAAGAATATTATCTCCCAAATACATTACAAAAGAATCTCCATCAACAAAATCTTTAGCTGTTTTAGCAGCATGGGCTAAACCTTTAGGTTCACCTTGCATAATGTATGTAAGATTAACTCCAAATTCTGAGCCATCCCCTAATGCTTCTTTGATTTTATTAGGCATATTCGTTCCCAGTATAATTCCAATTTCTGTGATACCAGCATCACGTAAATCTTCAATTGCATAACAAATAACTGGTTTATTAGCAATAGGAATTAATTGTTTAGGTCCTGTATGAGTCAGTGGCCTTAATCTTGTTCCATGACCTCCCGATAAAATAACACCTTTCATGTAACTCACCTATAAAATATTAAGTTATTAATAAATAAAAGAATAATAAAATTCCTTTAACATAAGGATATCTTTATTTTTATAAGAATATAAATTTTTTTAATAAAAAAATCAATTTAAACTTATAAAAAAAAGAAAGGAATGTAAAATTTATAATTTTAAGTATATATTTTTAATTATCTAAAAACAGTTAAAAATAATATTAATAATTCTTAAATTCATCTTTCAAACCAACAAATATTAATTATTGATTTTTTTTTAATCATTAAATAATATTTTATAGTTTACTATGCAAAGTATAAATATGAAATACTTTATTACTGGAGGTAGTGGTCTTTTAGGTGAAAGACTTGCTACTGTTGCAAAAGAAAATGACGAATTAACATTAGTACATAATAGTAATCCATCAGATAATACTATTAAATGTGACATAACTAACGAAAAAGAAGTAAACAATACTATAGAAAATGAAAACCCTGATGTTATTATACATTGTGCTGCCATGACTAATGTAGATTTATGTGAAGATGAAAAAGAATTAGCATATAAAATAAATGGTGATGGAACCGGCTTTTTAGCTAAAGCTGCGGATAAAATAAATGCAAAAATAATATATGTTTCAACAGATTTTGTATTTGATGGAGAAAGAGGATATTACAAAGAAGATGAAGAGGTTAATCCATTAGGTATTTATGCTAAATCAAAATATGATGGAGAAGTACAATTAAAAAAATATAGTAATGATTGGGCAATTGCTAGAGTAAGTGTACTTTATGGATGGCATAGCAGATTAAACTTTACGACTTGGGTAATTGATCAATTAAAGCAAAATAATGAAATCAATATTGTGACAGATCAGATTAACTCTCCTACCCTTGCAGACAATGCTGCTGAAGCAATATATGCCATTGCAAGAAAAAACAAGCAAGGCATATTCCATACAGCAGGAAACGATGCTATTAATAGATTTGATTTCACAAAAAAAATTGCTGATGCTTTTGATTTGGATGATTCCTTAATAAATCCAACTACAAGTAAACAATTTATTCAAAAAGCACCAAGACCTCGTGATTCATCATTAAATGTTAATAAAGTAGAAAAAGAATTAGGTATTACTATGGAAACTTGTTCTGAATCTCTTAAAAGAATGGCCAATACAGAATAATTTCCAAATAACTATTTTTTTTATAGAAATATTTATATACAATGATAAAGATAGTTAATAATAACCTTTATTTATAAGGTATGTTGGTTAAATCCACTAACATATAATACTATTTTTATATGCGGGGGTGGTCGAGCGGTCAAAGGCGCTAGGTTGAGGGCCTAGTGAGGTAGTCTCTTCGCGGGTTCGATTCCCGTCTCCCGCATTTTCAATTAATTAAACTATACTGTTTTTATTGTGATTTTTAATTCTGAACCATTTTTTAATTCATTTACTAATTTTTTATCCAAATCTTTTGCTGCTTTATTTGAATTAATCATTAAAGTCCTACTACACGTAAAATCACTTTTTCTACAAACCATATCTGTTGGATGATCCAATGTTAATTTTGATGAACCATAACCAATAATTTTATCAGAATAGTTGTCCGTTTCTAAAAATAATTCTATTTTTTCATTATCTGTCTGAATTTGCTTTTTCAATTCTTCAGGCAAATCATTTAAGGTTACATTAGATTTAACTCCGATAATACAGTCACCTTTTAAGGTTAATGTTTTATCAGTTGTTATTTCAAATGTTGATTTATGAAGTGAAGTAACATTTTCATGACCCATTGCTATAAAACTATATTGCATATACTCACCATAGATACTATTAATATTATATTGATTCATCAAATATAAAAAGTGTAATTTATGGATAAAAAAAAGAAAGATAATAAAGGTACTTACTGTTTAGTCTTATCTATGGAAAAAGAATCAAATATTAAGATTGGTGCTAAAGGAAAAATATCATTCAAAAAAGGACACTATGTTTATGTTGGTTCCGCATTAAATTCTTTGACTAAACGCATTGAAAGACATATTTCGAAAAATAAGAAAAAACATTGGCATATAGATTATTTATTGATGAATAAAAATGCACAATTAAATGAAGTGATATACACTTACTCTCCAAATAAAATAGAATGTAATGTAGCTTATGAAATATTCAAAAATTCGGATGAATATATTGAACTTTTCGGTTGTTCGGATTGTAATTGTAGGTCACATTTATATTATTTTAATGTATATGAAAATGCTATAAAAACTAGTATAGAGTCCTACAAAAAAATAGGATATAAACCATATAAATGGTTTAATGATGATTAAACATATTTATGGAAAAAAGTTTCAAATTCTTCAATAGTCATTGGTGTAGGAATTGAGAAAGAATCATTATTAACTATTTTATTTACTAGTTCATTATACAATTTTGATTGATCGGAATCGGGAAACATTTCCAAAACGGTACAAGCATTATATTCACTTTTTTGTACCAAATCACTACGTGGAATAACACTTATTACTTTAGTTGAAATTAAAGAAGCGAATTCAGTTACTATTTCTACCTCATCTTTTACATTTCGACAATTACAGATTATACCGCCCAATTTTCCATTAAGTTTGCGAACACCCTTTGCAATATTGTTTGCTGCATATAAGGACATATATTCTCCACTAGTAACAATATATACCTCATCAGCATAATCTTCACGTAAAGGAACACTGAATCCACCACAAACAACATCACCTAACACATCATATATAACTAATTCAGGATTACTTTTAAATGCGGAAATTTTATCTAAAAGTTTCATAGCAACAATTACACCCCTACCAGCACAACCTACTCCTGGTTCAGGACCTCCTGCTTCAACACATAAAGTATTATTAAAACCTTCAAAAACAACATCTTCAAATAAGGGTTCCTTATTCTTTTTCATTGTATCCAATATTGTTGGTATTCTTTTACCAACTAAAGTCCTTGTTGTATCAGATTTTGGATCACAACCTATTACAAAAGTATCTTTTTCATAAGCTGCAGCCATATTGGATACTGTGGTGGATTTTCCAATACCACCTTTACCATAAATTGCAATTTTTTTAACCATATTTTCACCATTTAATTAAGTAAAACTTTTTTATATACGTGATCATTTTCACGCACAATATTCTCCAGTTTAATTCCAACAGAATCATTAGTTACAGTTTCAACATTTTTTCCGTCAATTTGCATAGATAAAACTTTTTCACTAACACTGCCCGTTTTATTTCCTTGAATGATTATTATATCCCCAACTTCCAATGTATCCCACAATTTAATCTCTGCAACTTTAATTTTTTTATAATAATTTGTTACCTGACCTATGTCAACCTTCTTATAAGTTGCCTGATTATCTAAACTAGTTTCTTTTGGTGTTCTAAAATAAAATCCTGTGTCAAAACCTCTATTAAAAACTGATTTTAATTCATTTTTCCACATAGGAATTAGTGATTTTGATGATTCGTCCCACAAACCATCTTCATATAATTTTATAGCATCAGAATAACATTTAGTAACTGTTGAAACATAATCTGGTGCACGTGCCCGACCTTCTATTTTAAAAGCATCTATTCCAGCTTCAATTAATTTAGGAACATGTTCTATCATACACATGTCTTTTGGACTTAATAGTCTGGATTTTTCTATATCATTACTTTCGGGTTGGGATAATAATAATTGTTTATTCTCTGTGGAATTCAAGACCCATTCTTGTCTACATGGTTGTAAACATTCGCCACAGTTTGCATTTCTATCATAAAAATATGAACTTAAAAAACAACGCCCAGATATTGCAACACACATTGCCCCATGTACAAAAGTTTCAATTTCTATAGGAGACTTTCTTTTAATAACTTTAATATCTTCTAAAGATAATTCTCTGGATAATACTGCTCTGGTTACTCCAAGTTCTTTATACAATTTTAATGCTTCAGAATTAGTTACATTTGCTTGGACACTTAAATGTAAAGGTATGTTATGTTTATTTGCAATATTTAACATACCCATGTCAGAAATAATTAATGCATCGACATCATATTCTTCTAATTTAATTAATTGTTTTTTGTATTTTTCCAATTGATAATCTGAAACAATAGTATTTGTGCAAACATAGAGTTTTTTATCATTGTCATGACACTGCTTAGAAATTTCTTTAATATCATTCAACTCTATATTAGCAACATTTGCTCTCATATTGTAATCAGTTATACCAACATAAATAGAATCAGCATTATTATTTATTGCAGCACTAACTGAACGTTTATCTCTTGCAGGAGCTAATAATTCTACCATTTAAATCACTAAAAATAAAAAAAAGTTTGAAGAATTATTCTTTTTTACCATATAATTCTGGAGGTATAATTGTAGGATATTCTTCAGTGATACAACCTAAACATAAATCTTTTCTTGGTGTACCAATTGATTCAACTAATCCTTCAATACTTATATATCCAATAGAATCCACACCAATTAAATCTCTAATTTCTTCATTAGTTCTATCTACTGCCAATAATTCTTCTTTAGTAGCCATAGCAATTCCATAATAACATGGAGATATAATTTCTGGACAACCAATTAATAAATGTACTTCTTTAGCACCGGCGTCCCTAATCATTTTAATTATTGTTTTTGATGTTGTTCCTCTAACAACACTATCATCTATAACAATAACACGTTTATCTTTTAACACAGACCCTACAGTATTCATTTTAAGTTTAACAGCAGTATCTCTATCTTTTTGGGTAGGCATGATAAATGTTCTTCCGACATAACGATTCTTAATTAAACCTTCTGCATAAGGAATACCTGATGCTCTTGAATATGCTAAAGTAGCAGGAATGGATGAATCAGGAACTGCAATAACTACATCCGCATCAATTGGATATTCTTGTGCTAAGCGTTTACCAACATTTAAACGAACTTCATAAACACTTTTATCAAAGATTATACTATCCGGTCTGGCAAAATAAAGATATTCAAACATACAATTAGCAGTATGATCTGGTGTTGGCATTTTATGACTTTTTTCAATTTTTCCATTTATCTCTAAAATTTCACCTGGTTCAATAGATCTTTCATATTCAATATCCAATGAATCAAAAGCAACTGTTTCAGAGGCTACAACAACAAAATCTTCACTTCTTCCTAAAGATAACGGTTTCATTCCCAATGGATCTCTTACAGCATATAAAACACCATTGATTACTGCAACAAAAGAGTAAGAACCTATTAATTTTTGACAGGTGTTCTGAATTGCATTAATTGCATCTTTTGTTTTGTTATATTCATCTATAATCATATGACAAATAACTTCAGAATCAGTAGTGGATCTAAATTCATATCCAGAAGCCATCAAATCTTCACGGAGTAATTTTGAGTTTACAAAATCACCATTATGTGCAAAAGCAATGATTATATCATCTTCATGTTCTACAAATGGTTGACAATTTTCAACAAGAGATTCGCCAGTAGTTGAATATCTTACATGCCCTATTCCTACATTTCCATTTAAAATATCAATTAAATCTTTATCAAACACATCAGAAACTAAGCCCATACCTACATGTGTATTAATTCGTCCTTCCTTTAAAACACTGATTCCAGCAGATTCTTGTCCTCTATGTTGTAAAGTATATAATCCAGAATATATCCATGAAGCAACATCAACAGATTCTTCATAAGAGTATATACCTACAATCCCACATTTATCTTGCAATTCATCTTGCACGTTTTTTCTCCCCATATAATAAATTAATTAAAATAGAAGTTGAAATACAATAATTAAATACTATAATAATATTTTTAAAATTTAGAATACTTATATTTTCTTAATAATTGATAAGGAGATTAATTATAAAATAATAAAAAAAAAGTTAAAAAAAGATAAAAAATAACTATAAAATATTTTTTCCAACTTCTGCAGCTTGTGCTAATTGGTCTTCTTTTTCATTAATTGCACCAGGAACATTATTGTCTGTTAAAACAACTAAATCCACAGTTTGGAATCCTAAGAATTTAAATGCATTGAATTGTATTTCTAATCCTGCTTTAAAAGCTTCAGGATCGGGTGTTCCTTGAGATAATATAAATGAAACTTTTTTACTAGCAAATTTTTCCATATATGAAGATTGGAAATATGAATATAATCTATCAATGATTAACTTCATTTGTGCATTAATATCAAAGAAATAAACTGGTATTGAGAAAATAATTCCATCTGCTTCTTCAATAGCTTGATAAATTTGAGTCATATCATCATCAATTGCACATTTTCCTTCATGTGCTTTACAATAGTTATCTCCCTGACATGCAGAAATATTTAATTTGTTAGAATCAATGAGTTGAGTTTCTGCACCTTCAGCTTCAGCAGCTTCCAAAGCTTTTTCTAATGCGATTTTACAATTACTTACTTCTCTAGGACTAGTATTAATTCCTACAACTTTCATTTTTTATCACCATATATATGTTTATTAAAAATTCAATATATACATATTGATATATTACTATGAAATCCTTTACATTAAGTGTAATTTTATTAAAAAATTTAGCTATTGTAATTATTTTTTAAAATCCGTTGTTTGGTTAATTAATATTTCAAAAGTTAAATTAATTAGTAAAAACAAAAAAACAACTATAAAATCGTGGAGTTTTGAAACTGTGAAAGTTGACTATGAATGCGCATCTTGTATGTTAAGACAATCTCGTGAAGCAATTGAACATGCAACAGATAATCATGAAAAACGAATGGAAGTAACATTAAAAGTTTTAGAATATATGAATAATAATTTTAAAAAGGATATTAACTCAAACAAGTTAGGTACTGATTTACATCACATGATAATGAAAGAGACAGAAAATAACGATCCATATAAAGAATTAAGAGAAGAAGGTAATCAAATTGCTGAAAGATTAATTCCTATGGTTAAAAATCTTTTTAAAAAAGATAACAGTTTAGAAAACTTCATAAAAATTGCGGTAGCTGGAAATATAATTGATTTTGGAGCATTGGAAGAAAATACTGATATGGAATCATTATTAAAAAAACAAATTACAATAAATCCTGCAATAAATGATACTAAAAAACTTGAAACTGATTTGAAAAATGCAAAAAATATATTATACCTAACTGATAACGGTGGGGAAATAGTTTTTGACAAATTATTAATAAAAAAAATAAAAGAGGATTATGATGTTAACATAATATTAGCATTAAAAGAAAATCCTATCTTGAATGATGCATTAGTATCCGATGCAAAAAAAATGAACTTAGAAAAATATGCTAATATTATTAGTATTGGTGCTTCCTCTGTTGGTGTCGTTAAAGATTATATCTCTGAAGAACTTAAAGTATATATGAATTCTGTAGATTTAATCATTAGCAAGGGTATGGGAAATTATGAAGGTTTAACTGAAATGTATCTCAAAACACCCGTGTATTTCTTATTAACTACAAAATGTAACGTAATCTCTAGAGAAATAGGAGTTCCTCTAAGAAGTCCTGTAATTTTGAAGAAAACTTTAACAGATTAATTAAATTGTTTTTCAAATGAAGATACGTAACTGGATATGATAGTAGGATACGAATTATATAAACCTATCATGTTTTTATCTGATATTTTATTGTTAGAATAATCAGTAAAAACTAATATCATTTCTTTTTTATCCCGAATTAATAGTTGTGCTGCGGGTAAATTCACATACTTTATTTCTGCAGGAATATCTTTTAATTCTTTTTCTAAATCAACTGTTTTATTTTTATATGTAAATTTTTTTACTGCTAATATTTTGACGGTAATACCTTTTTTTAATAGATAAATAATCTGTTTTTTAAATGTTGATAATTCTGATGGTAATATAAAACCTATTCTAAAATAAATTAAGGATTCTGTTTTTTTGATAATAATAGATTGTTTTTGTAAAATATTTTCTTTATCTTCAATTGAAATAATTGGTGTGTTTATACTTGGAAGTTTACTTTCATATATTTTCGAAATATTTTTTTCTAAAGCGTCAATATCATTGTTTATTTGTTTTTGAATCTTTTTTATAGTTTCATTTGGTGGAATCATAATGTACTCAATAGGACGCCCCATTTTAATATTTATCAATCCTTTATCCTGTAAATTTTCTAAAACTGAATAAATTTTAGATCGGGGAACATTAGAATGTTTACTAATTTCATCAGCTTTTCCTGAACCTAAATATGCCAAGGAAATATAAACTTTTGACTCGTATTCTGTTAAACCCATATGTTTTAATGTATTTATCATATATTCCATTCTTTCACCATAATATGTTGTTTCACATATATTATAAAAATACTTTTCTATTTTCACTAACATAGTGACATATTTTTATATATACTCCAAATGAAACTAATACTATAAAAAAATAGGTGATACAATGAATAATAATATGTTCTGTTATCAATGCTCACAAACAGTTAATGCAGAAGGATGTACTGTTGCAGGTGTTTGTGGTAAAAATGAAACATTAGCTAGGTTACAAGACAATTTAATCTTTGCATTAAAAGGAATTGCTGCATATGCTTATCAAATGAGAGAATTTGGAGAAACTGATGAAGACATAAACGCATTTTTAGAAAAAGGATTATACACAACTTTAACTAATGTAAACTTTGATGTTCAAAGCCATATTGATATGGCATTAGAAGCTGGTCAAATTAATATTAAAGCTATGGCTGGTCTTAAAAAGGCACATATTGACAATTATGGTGAACCAGAACCTGTTGAAGTTGAAAAAGGAGCTAGTAAAGGACATGGTATCTTAGTTACAGGACACGATTTAAAAGTTTTAGAAGAATTATTAAAACAAACTGAAGGCAAAGGCATAAATATTTATACTCATAGTGAAATGTTAATAGCTCATGCATATCCTGAATTAAAAAAATATGAACATTTAAAAGGACAATTAGGTGGTTCCTGGATTGATCAAAAAGAAATTTTTGCAAAGTACAACATACCAATATTAGTTACAACAAATTGTGGACTAATAGCATCTGATTCCTATGCCGACCGTATTTATACTTCAGGTATTGCTCAATTACCAAATGCTCCCCACATAGAAAATTATGATTTTTCAGATATTATATCCCAAGCTTTAGAATTACCAGAACTTGAAGAAGAAGAAAAAACATCATATACTACTGGATTTGGAAAAACTACTGTATTATCACTCGCAGATACCATTAAAGAAGCAGTTCTTGGAGGAAAAATAAAACAATTCTTTGTTATGGGTGGTTGTGATGTACCATATAAATCAGAAATGGATTACTTCACAGAATTTGCAAAACAATTACCTGAGGATACAGTAATCTTGTGTGTGGGTTGTGGAAAATACCGATTCAACGATTTAGATTTAGGTGACATTGATGGTATCCCTAGATTAATTGATTTAGGACAATGTAATGATGCAATTGTTGGAGCAGAAATATTAACAGCACTTACAGAATTATTTGATATGGGCTTAAATGATTTACCAGTAACATTTGTATTAAGTTGGATGGAACAAAAAGCAGTTTCAATTCTTTGGAGTTTATTATCATTAGGACTTACAAATATACATATTGGTCCTATTCTTCCGGCATGGGTTGATGAAACCATTTTAAGTGTTTTAGTAGAAAACTTTGATCTTAAATTAGTATCTACTCCGGAAGAAGATATAAAAGAGATATTAGGATAGATATCCTAATAATTTTTTTTTTAATTTTTAGGGTTAGTTGGACTATTTAAAATATCGGAAAATTCAAGATCAGCTTCCCATTTTTCTTTACAATCACATGTAAAATTATCTAATTCTTCAGGAATAACTTGTTCTAAATTAGATTTAATTATAAGACTTTTGAGTTTTGAATTACATTTTTTACAATTATAAGGACCTCTACGTGTACCATAACCTGCAGTATCCATTATCATAGGAATATCAACATTTTTTCGAACTTCTTTTAGAATTTTTATTAAACTCCAAATCCATGGAGGATTATATGAACCTCGTTTCCAAAGGTAATCCATCATAGTTCCACCATGAACTGTTGCAGGACAATAAGCTAATCTTTTAACACCAATTTTTTTAGCATATCTTGCAGATTCTATTGATTCTTGAATTGCTTCTTTTTCAGAAATTAAGATAGGTTTTACCAATAAATAAGCTTTTGCTCTAATATCATAATTTTCTATTGAATTTATTATTGAAACACATCTTTCAAAAGAATTATTGGTGATACCTTTATTAATTTTATTTAATCGAGTTTCTTCATTTGATGTTTCGAGACCTATACCAATCTCAAATATTTTATCTGGAATTAACTGTGCTAAACGAATTAATGAATCTTCATTAATGTATTCTGGTTTTGACTCTACAATTACCTCTTTAATTTGGTCATATTTGTTAAATTCTTTGAAAATATAATTTTGTACTTTTTCAGGAATTTCATTAGTGTTTAAAAAACTACCTGAAACAAATAATTTTATTGCAACATTTTCGTGTGAAGAAATATCAGTTTTATCTAATTGCTTATTCCATTCATTATTGAAAATTTCTATTAAATTATCTTCTGAAATATCAGTTAATGGTGAATCAGCGATATAACTACACATTGTACATCCACCACTTTTTGTTGCCCATTCACAACCGCTTGTTGGTAAAACTATAAAAATAGTATAACCAACTGAATCATATAATCTATCTTCATTAGCCCAACTAGCAGCATAAGCCTGTAAAGGTTTTTTTTCTTTTTTTCTATCACGTTTTTTAATAATATATTCTATAGCATTTTCCCTAATTTCTTTATTTATCTCTTGAACTTTCATAAAACAACAACCTTAATCATATGAATTAATTATATCTCCTAATAATTTTAAAGATTTTACTCTGTCTTTACCTATAGGTGAACCAACTACAAATTCATTAATACCCAAACTATCCATTTGTTCTATTTTTTCTTGAATATTTTCTGGTGTTCCACATACACTAAACGCATTAATCATATTCTCATCAATTAAACTTGCAGCAGTTTTAAAATCATATTTAGACAATGCATCCCTAACTGCAATAGCCACATCTTTAGAAATATTATGGCGTTCAAGAACTATATCCGGTGCACCAGCCATAATAAAAGCTACAACAATTTTGGATTGCTTATATGCTTCGTTAACATCTTTATCTATACTACATGCAGTATAAGCAGCAAAAGTAAAATCTTTTTCAGATTTATTTACTTTTTTTATACCTTCTTTAATTAATGGAATTGCTATTTCAAAATCTTTTGGATTGGAAGCATTGATAAGACATCCATCAGCAACTTCACCAGAACCTTTAAGCATCATTGGCCCTTGAGCTGCCATATAAATAGGAATCTTATTTTCTATTTTCTTAGTTCCATTCAGATATGCTCCCTGTTCTAAAGTTTCACCATTCAATAATTTTCTAATGTTTACAATAGCATCTTTTACTGTTTTAACCGGTTTGTTCCATGATAGATTTAAAGTTTCCATAGTTGCTTTATCACCAGGACCAACACCTAACAGGGCTCTACCTTCAGAAATTTCATTTAATGTTGAAGTTGCAGCTGCAATAGTAACAGGATTTCTTACGTAAGGATTTGATACTCCAGACCCCATTTTAATTGTAGATGTTTCATAAGCAGCAATTGATAATACTTCAAAAACATCACGATTATTATAATGATCAGTTATCCAAACATTTTCAAAACCTATTTCCTCAGCTAATTGTATTACTTCAATAATATCTTTAATAGGTTCATTAGGCAGAAGTTCTAAACTAAATTTCAATTACATCCCTCATAACTGTTAACATATGAAATATTTAAATTAAGATATAATATTATATGTAAGTTATAACTTCTATAATTTATTATTTGGTTATTAAAAATAGTTTTTAAAATGTAAAAAAATTTTAAAAAAAAAGAAAAAAAGATTTGGATATTAATCCAGTTTAGAAATATATTTCGGTATATCTGTTGATTGTTGAACATGAACCCCAATTAACAATATTGTTAAATGTATTTTGGTTTGAAGTGGTATCACATGAATACCATTTTCCGTTCACATAACATTCAACCCATACGTGACCTACAACTAGACCACTTCTGAAATAACAGGTTGCATGGCAATATCTTGCAGGTATATTTGCAGTACGATACATACCGAGTAACAAATGACTTTGGTCAACACAATTACCTAAACCATCTTGTAAAGTTTTTATAGCTCCACGACGAGTGTTCATGTAAAAACTATAATCAGTAACCTTATTAACATAATTAAATATAGCTACTGCTTGATTATAAGTTCCAGATACTCCAGAAACTGCCTTTTGAACAGCATTTTTAATTACTGTGTAATTTACATAACTGTTTTTAGCTGATGCAAGATATTTTTCATATCCTGAAGGCACTGAGTTAGTTGGAGAATAACTTGAAGATGAACTAGAACTACTAGATCCACTTGAACTACCGGAACTACTTGAACTACCTGAATTATCAGAGCTACTTGAACTTGAAGAAGAACCGCTAATCGTTAAAACCGTCACATAATTTGGTAATCTATTATTATTTTTTGTAAAGGATAATGCTTTTGCTAGAGTATAAATAGTATCATTAAAATTTAAATTTACCCCAGAAGTTGCTAACATTACATTTGGAGCTCTTCCATTAGTTTTATAGAAATCAACCAGTCTATAAGCCATTGAAACATAATCATCTTTCTCCAACTCAAAATCATATTTTGTTGTTTGTACATATGATGTTGGTGATGAAAAACCACCATTATGATATGAATTATTATAACTGAGTGCTTGTGCAAACATGTATAATAAATCAGTCATAGAAACCTGATTACCACTCATAGTAACAAAATTTGGCAATCTTTTATTATTTAACACAAAATTATGAGTTGAATTAGCTTTTTCAAGAACTTGTGAATATGTATAAGTAGCTACTGGATCTGCTTGAACTCTCAAAGAAGTATTAGTTCTGACAGAATTTAATCCTGATGATCCTCCATATACAATATCAATAACATGATATCCATATTTTAAATCTGCTTTATATCTACATTCAGCAGTATTATTTATAACATTAACTGTTGCTACAGTTTTACCATTGACCTTAAAAGATACTTTACCACTAGCATTTGCATAACCAGTACCTGTTATTTTAGCATTTAAATATACATTACTACCTTTTTGAACAAATACTAATGAATCTTTTACAATAGTTGGTGTTCTTTTAGTCACTATAAGACTTGATGTAACTTCTTCATAACTAGTAGTGGTTGTTTCACCAATTTTAACTAACAGTGAATAAGTTGAAGCCTTAGTAGGAACAATATAACTTCCAGATGCAACACCATTAACAACTGTAGTAGATAACACAGTTTTTCCATTTATTTTGAAAACTGCTTTTTGACCATTTGCTGAAGATCCATTTTTATATTTAACTTCTGCTTTAAGTGTTACACTAGAAGCAGATGTAGCCGTAATTTTAGACATTGAAACAGACAAATCATGTCGTTTAATTGTCAATGAAACATTTTTCCTACCAGTCAAGGAAGTAGAAGTCTCACCCACTATTATTTCCAAAGGATATGTCTTAGCACTATAGTTTGGAACTACATAATTAGTTGAAAAACTACCATCTGATACTGTAGTATGAATAATTGTTTTACCATTAAGCTTAATGGATACTTTAGCATAATTTAATTTTTCACCATTTTTATAAGAAACATTTGCTTTAATATTGATTGTATTACCAGAATATGCTGTAATAGAATTTGAATTAATGGATACTTCTCTCTTAGTAGTCGTGGAATCTGCTGATTTGACATTAGTATTATTAGTTAATGACTGTTTAGTAATTGTATTTTCACTTGATGGTGAACTTACATTTGTTATAGTTTCATATTCATTGCTTACTTTATTTTCTATAGAATTTGATTCTATATTGGTAACACTCTTAGTTATTGAATAATCATCAATATCCTGATAATTAGCATCATTTATAGCCGAACTATCAGCATCAGTATCTGCAGCAGCCAATGCTGAAATACTAAATAATATTGAAACTAAGAGAACCAAAATCAAACTTCTCTTAATCTTACCGCCTCCTATAATAAACCAAAAATTAAAATTTAATTTATTTTTAAAAGCTTAATTGTATGAAAGATACAATTATTTTTGGCCTATTTTTGATAGTAATCAATTTTCAATAAATTAATAAGCTATGAAAACAAGAATCTATACAATTCTTATCTTTAACTTATATTGTTATAACTATTTAAATATATAGTACAAACATTTATATAGAAGTAGTATTTTAAAAAAAAATAATAATAATTTAACTTAATTTTAAATATATTTACTTAAAAATAAGTATTATTTTATATTATTTAATATAGAAAAAAGTAAATATAATTGTTTTAAAAGAAATAAATAAAAATAAAATGAATTGACCAAAGTTTTCTATAAATAATAAAAAAAATACACACAATAAATTATAGAAAAGTATATTAATAACTTTAAAGATATGTTATATTGTACTTGTAGTACAAGATGTTAGTCCCATAGGGTAGTGGCAATCCTCCTGGTCTTTGGAACCGGGGACAGCGGTTCGACTCCGCTTGGGACTACTAATTATTTTCTAATTTTAAAAAATATTTTATATTACATTAAACATAATTTAACATAAATATAAGGAGTTTAAATTATGCCTTATCAAGATCCTATAAAAGAATATTTAGATGAAGATCCAGAAAGGAGAGTAAAATTATTTTATATATACACGAGAATAATGATTGTATCTACTTTTTTAATAGCCTTTGGTGTAATTGTATATATATTACTGACTTTTGGAATTATTTAATTAAATTCGCATATATTTTTTTTCTTATGATTTCAGATTTAATCATAGCATTTTCAAGAATTCTATCAGAAATTAATATTGTTGATATTGGAAAACCTTTTTTTATAATATGATTTTTAGGAGATATATCTTTAATATAAGAATCCTCACTTAGATTATATTTAGCATCTTCAAAAGAATAAGGTACTAATTTTATTGTGAATTTTTGTAAATTGGGAATATTTACTTTAATATCATTACTCGCATCTATATGTGCCTGAGCAAGATTCATATCAAAACTATTTTCTATACATTCAAAAGTACCTTGAATTCTAGGATTAACTTCAATAACATATACTTTATTTTTTTGTAAAATAAAATCAATACCATTAGAACCCAATAATTTATACATTTTAGAAATTTTTGTAGAAATATTAATTAATTTAGGATTTGAATTTATTAGAGGAGTAATATTTCCACAATAAAGAAACTCAGGAGCACCCAACATTTTTGAACCAATAATCTGTTCAGAAGTTGTTACCATATCAATCCCATGATTTTTATATGATAAAAAAGAGCTACTAACGCTATCTCCTTTAATATATTCCTGTAGTAAAAATGGTTCAACAGTATTAATATTTTCATTAAAATATTTAATTCCTAAACCACCAGTACCCTTAATAGGCTTAATAATAAATTTTTTATCAGGATAATTTTTAATGATTTCGTTAGCTTCTTGAATAGAATCCAATTTATAAGTTAAAGGCATTAAAAAATTTTTATGTAACTTTTTATACATCTGATATTTGTCAATGATGTTATTATTTTTTTTATTACCTATTATTTTTGAACTTGGAAATCTACCTATATTAACATCACTGGTAAAAATAATATAATCCACTTCATTTACATAATTTAATGCTAAATCTTCTATTAATGTTAAATCAAAACTATCAAAATATGAAGGAACAATCAATTTATCCACATACTTTTTTTGATCTTCTAATTCAAAAAAACTAGTAGCATATACTATATAACCCAATTCTTTTAATGATTTTGATACGGCTCTAGTATTCGAACCGACAACTAAAATTTTAGTAATAATAATACACCTTATTAAAAATTATACAATAAATAAAATTAGTAATTTAATTAATATAAGTGTTTTGAAAAATAGTTTTATATAAAAATATAGAAAGGTTAAAAAAGAATAATTAAAGGAAATCCTATAATTATTCAGATTCTCGAGCATCCATATTACGTTTAATAACTTTAAGTTGTACGAATTGTTCCCTTTCCATTTCCTCTAAACGCATTTCAATAAATGAAATGGTGTTGTTAATACGAGGAATCATTACATGCTCTAAAGCATTAACTCTTCTTTTTGTTGCTTCAACTTCTTTTGCTAACATAATAATGGTTTTTTCAATTTCACCAAGTTCAATGATAATCTTAATAGATTCTTCAAATTCTTTAGCTGCAATATCCAAGTTTGCTGAAGTTCCAGCAAAACCGTAACCTCTACTTATTACATCATTGTGAGTTGATTTACTTTTTACAACAGGGACAGAAACACCCATAATACTTCTAGAACTTATATCTAATTCGATAGATTCTCTAACTGATAAAGCTGCACGTTTAACTGCCATATCTCCCATGTCTATTTGAGCTTTGTTTAATTCAGCGTATGCAATTGCTAATTTTTTTTCAACTTCATCCCTAGAACCTTGAACACGATCTAGAATTTCAAAAAACTCCTTAATTAGAGCGTCTCTTTTTTCTTTAAGAAGACTATGACCTTTGGTAGATAATTTAGCTCTGTCTTTTAGATTAAGAAGTTCCATACGTGTTGGATTTATTCCATCTAATTTTTCTCCTGCCATTATCTAGCCTCCTAATCTGATATATTTCCATTAAAGATAGTTGAAAAATGAAACTATTCTTCAGCAGCTTCTTCTTCAGCATCTTGAGATGGTAAATATTTTTCAACAAATTCGTCTTTAACACGTTTGAGTTCAGTTTTAGGTAAGATAGATAATAATTTCCAACCTAAGTCAAGAGTTTCTTGAATAGATCTATCTTCATCGAGACTTTGTCTGATAAATTGATCTTCAAATGCGTCTGCAAATCTTAAGTATTTTAAATCGTTTTCAGTTAAAGCTTCTTCCCCTACTACTGCAGTTAAGTCTCTTAAATCACGACCTTCTGCATATGCAGCATATAATTGGTCAGATACTCCACTGTGGTCTTCACGAGTACGATCTCCACCAATACCCCCACTCATTAACCTTGATAATGAAGGAAGTACGTTTACTGGAGGGTAAATACCAGTTCTGTCTAATTCACGATCTAATACAATTTGACCTTCTGTAATATATCCAGTTAAGTCCGGAATTGGGTGAGTAATATCATCTTGAGGCATAACTAAGATAGGCATCTGTGTAATAGAACCATCTTTACCGTTGATACGTCCTGCACGTTCATACATCTGTGATAAGTCAGTGTACATGTAACCTGGGTATCCTCTACGACCAGGTACTTCACTACGTGCTGATGAAATTTCCCTAAGTGCTTCACAGTAGTTAGTAATATCTGTAAGAATTACTAATACGTGCATACCTTTTTCAAATGCAAGATATTCTGCAGTTGTTAAAGCCATTTTAGGGGTCATAATTCTTTCAATAGCAGGGTCATCTGCTAAGTTCATGAATACTGTTACTCTTTCAAGAGCACCAGTTTGTTCAAACTCGTTCATGAAGAAGTTTGCTTCTTCGTGAGTAATACCCATAGCACCGAAAATTACTGCAAATTCAGTATCTTCTGTAAGTACTTTTGCTTGTCTTGCATTTTGAGCTGCAAGTTGGTTGTGAGGTAAACCT